>NZ_CP069303.1:302727-605454 GCF_016839145.1 Shinella sp. PSBB067
TGGCCCCTCGACAATCGTCGGCCCTTTCGCCCCGATCAGGCCAAGGCAGGCCTCGTTCATCAGCGCGAGGTAGAGGCAGGCGGCGGCATGGCGCTCGGCGGGGCTCGCGCTCTCCGCGTTCAGCCATCGCCTTTGATGACCGGGGAAGGGGCCGGAGCCCGGCGCGACATTCGGCGTGAGCATCAGCTTCCTTTCGATCACCGCGGGCAGGGCCGCGAAGATAGCTTCATCCGCCACGCTGCCGATTTCCGCGGAGAGGATTTCGTACTCCCGCCCGCCCATGAAGCGGGAGGAGGGCACGGCGCGGCCATAGGCATCGACATTGGCGAGCGTGTCGCGCGCCGGATCGAGATGCTCCAGGTCGCCGCCGACGGCGAAGTTGATCACCCATGTGCCGGTCGAGGCGACCGAGAAAGGCGCCTGCCGCGCCACCAGATGCGGCAGCAGCGAGGCGTTGGAATCGTGGATGCCGCAATAGACGGGGACCGAGACGCCGATCGTTTCGGCAATCTCCGGCAGGACGGGACCGAGCGCATCGAAGGCCGGCCGGATCGGCGCCATCAGCGGGCGGATGCCGAGCGTATCGACCAGCGAGGAATAGTTGCCCGTCTGCGGGTTCCAGAGATCGGTGTGGCAGCCGAGCGATGTCACCTCGTTCGCCGCGATGCCGGTCAGCCGTGCCGCCCAATATTGCGGGTAGGTCACGATGGTCGTCACCTTGGCGAAGGCCTTGGGAAACACGGTCTTCTGGTAGTGCAACTGCGCCCCGACATTGAGGCCCATCGACAGGCGCGGCGAGCGCGTCTCCGCGAAGGGCGGGCGAAGCGCATCATAGGCCTCGCGGATCGCCTGCGGATAGTCGTGCTCGTAGTCGAGGACCGGCAGGGCGAGCCGGCCATCGGCATCGAGCAGTGCGGCGGAAGCGCCGTGCGTCGTGATCGAGATCGCGTCGAAGCCGGGTTCCCTCGCAAAGCGCCGGAAGGCGTCCAGCGTGAAGGCCCAGAGGGCTTCCGCATCGTAATGCGGATAGGGGCCGTCCTTCAGGACGGCGTTGGCCATCCGGGCGGCGGCGACTTCCGCGCGCGTCGTAGCGTCGAGGACGACGACCTTGGCGTTGGTCTTGCCGATGTCGAGGACGGCGATGCGGGAACAGGCTGTCATGGCATGTGGAAGACGGGAACGAGGTCGCTCTGGACGGGGGAATTGTCCGGGTTGGTCTCCATGATATCGGCCATGTGCGCCCACCAGCGCTTCATCACGGGATGCTCGGGCAGGGCCGGCATGGCATGATCTTCCTTCCGGGTGAGGATGCCGAAGAGGATGTTGGTTTCCGGGTCGAGATAGATCGAATAGTCGGACGCGCCGGCCTCGCGCAGCAGGGCGACCAACTCGGGCCAGATCGCGTCATGGCGCTTCCTGTATTCCGCTTCCATGCCGGGATGGAGCTTCATCTTGAAGGCGTGCCGTTCCATCAGGCTTTCCTCGCATGCTTGATCCGGCGCGCGACGATCGGCAGGGCGATGGTGACGATCAGCAGCAGGCCGATGAAGATGGACATGACGATGCCGGGCACATTGAGGAGGCCGAGGCCGAAGGTGACGAGGCCCATCACGAAGGCGGCGATGACGACGCCGGCAATCGTGCCCGCCCCGCCGAGGATCGAGACCCCGCCGAGCACGACCATGGTCACGATCTCCAGCTCCCACCCTTGAGCGATGGAGGGGCGGGTGGAGCCGAGGCGCGAGGTGAGACAGACGGCGGCGATGCCGCTCATCAGGCCGGTCAGCAGGAAGAGGATGAACTTGACCCGGTCGACCGGGATGCCGGAAAAGCGCGCGGCCACGGCGTTGTTGCCGATGACATAGACGTGGCGGCCGAAATTCGTCCGGTGCAGCAGCACGCCGAAGACCACGGCCATGACGAGGAAGAGCACGAATTCGAAGGAGAAGACCCAGACGACGTAGCCCTGGCCGAACCAGGCGAAGTCGGCGGGATATTTGCCGTAGGCCTGGTCGCCGAGCACGATGTAGGAAATGCCGCGGAAGAGGCTCATCGTTCCGATGGTGACGACGATGGAGGGCAGCTTGAGGCCGGCGACGAGCAGGCCGTTGAACGAGCCGCAGGCAAGGCCGGTGCCGATGCCGATCAGGACGAGGCCGGGCGTGCCGACGCCCATCTGCACCGCCGCGCCCATGGCGGTCGAGGCGAGCGCGATGATCGCGGCGACGGAAAGGTCGATCTCGCCTGCGATGATCAGCAGCGCCATGGCGAAGGCGACCAGCGCCTTTTCGGTGAAGTTGAACGTCGCGTCCGAGAGGTTCCAGGCGTCGAGGAAATAGGGCGAGGCCAGCGAATTGGCGATGAAGATGAGGACGGCCACGCAGAAGAGCAGCACTTCCCAGCTTGCCAGCAGCCGCTTCATCGGCGTGCCGAGCTGGTCGGGAATCTGGCGGCGGATCGTGGTTTCGCCCGGTGTCACTTGGTTCATGCCAGCGTCTCCTTGGCGGCGCGGTCGCGCAGGATGATGCGGCCCTTCTTCTTCTCGGCGCGGGCGTTGAAGACGACGGCGAGGATGATGACGACGCCCGAGATCGCCATCTGCGCGAAGGGCGAAATGCCGATGACGGGCAGCGCATTCTTGATGACCCCGAGGAAGAGCGCCCCGAGCACCGTGCCGATCACGCTGCCGATGCCGCCGGCAATGGAGATGCCGCCGATGACGCAGGCCGCGACGCTGTCCAGCTCGAAGCCGGCGGCGATGTCGACATAGGCCACCGCATAGCGCGAGACCCAGAGGTAGCCCGAAAGGCCGGCGAGCGCGCCGGACAGCACGAAGGCGAGGAAGCGCGAGCGGCCGACATCGATACCGGCATAGACGGCGGCCGTAGGGTTGCCGCCAGAGGCATAGGCGGCGCGGCCGAAGGGCGTGCGCGTCAGCACGAACCACATCATCAGCACGATGGCGATGGCGAGCCAGGAGAGGATCGGCAGGCCGAGCACGGGAAAGCGCGGCAGGTTGAGGAAATCGGGCGTCATCTGGTGGGCGTTCACCCAGCTGCCGCCCGACAGCACGAAGGCCATGCCGCGATAGATGGTGAGCGTGCCGAGCGTCACGACGATGGGCGGGATCTGCAAGAGCCAGACGAGGAAGCCGTTGATCGCGCCGAGCGCCGCGCCGATGCCGATGGCAAGCACGATGAGCAGCGCCAGCGGCAGGCCGGGATAGGCCGCGTCCAGCATGGCGACGGCCATGCCGGTGAAGGCGAGGTTGGCGGCGACCGAAAGGTCGATGGATTTCGTCAGGATCACCGTCATCTGGCCGAGCGCGAGGATGATCAGGATCGACGTGTCGTTGAAGATATTGGCAAGGTTGGCGGGGGCGGCGAAGCCGGCCGCGCGCGTCGCGAAACCGGCAATCATCACGAGGATGATCAGCGCCAGAAGGAGTTCACGGTTCTTGAGAAGACGCTGCATGGTCATTCGCCCTTACGCATTGCCGGTCGCCGCGCGCACCAGCGTTTCCGCCGTCAGCCCCTCGCGGTCGTACAGGCCGGCCATCAGCCCCTCGCGCATCACCATCACGCGGTCCGACATGCCGAGGATCTCAGGCAGTTCGGAGGAGATCATCACGATGGAAAGGCCCTCGCCGGCAAGTTCGGAGATGAAGGCATGCACGGCCGCCTTGGAGCCGATGTCGATGCCCTTGGTCGGCTCGTCGAGGATGATGACCTTCGGCTTGGTGGCGAGCCACTTGCCGATCACCACCTTCTGCTGGTTGCCGCCCGAAAGCGTGCCGACCGGCACGGAGAGCGCGGCGGCACGAAGATCCAGCCGCTCGGCATATTTGCGCGCCAGCGAAAACTCGTTGATCGCCTTCAGGAAACCGCGCGCCGAGGTGCGGGCGAGCGAGGGCAGCGACATGTTCTGGTAGATCGGCATTTCGAGCGCGAGGCCGTGGCGGCCACGCTCTTCCGGCACATAGACGATGCCGGCGGCAATCGCGTCGGCGGACGAGCGGATGGCGATCTCGCGTCCGTCGAGGAAGGTCTTGCCCGAGGCGGGCACGGTCATGCCGAACAGCGACTGACAGAGCTCCGAGCGCCCCGCGCCGATGAGGCCATAGACGCCGAGGATCTCGCCGCGCCGGAGCTCGAAGGAAATGTCGCGGAATTCCGTGTCGTGGCAGTAGCCCTCGACCTTGAACACGGTCTCGCCGATGGCGACCTTGCTCTTCGGGAAGACGTCATGCACGTCGCGGCCGACCATCAGCCGCACGATCTCCTCCTGCGGCGTTTCCTTCAGCCGGCCCACGCCGACCATGCGCCCGTCGCGGAAGACGGCGTAGCTGTCGGCTATCTCGTAGAGCTCGTCGAACTTGTGGCTGATGAAGAGGATGGCCTTGCCCTGCTTCTTCAGGTTCCCGACGATGCGGAAAAGGTCATCGATCTCCTTACGCGAAAGCGCTGCCGTCGGCTCGTCCATGATGACGATGCGCGCCTCGACGGAGAGCGCCCGGGCGATCGCCACCAGATGCCGCTGGGCGATCGAGAGGTCCTTCAGCTTGATCGTCGGATCGATATTGCTTTCGAGCTGGTGCATCAGCGCGCGGGCGCGCTCGTTGATGGTCTTCCAGTCGATGAGGCCGAAGCGCGTGCGCGGCGCATGGCCGAGGAAGATGTTTTCCGCGACCGTCAGCTCGTCGAAAAGCACGGTCTCCTGATGGATGGCGGTAACGCCGGCGTCGATGGCGGCCTGCGCATTGGCGAAGGCGACGGGCTTGCCGTCCATGACGATCTCGCCGTCATTGGGGCGATAGATGCCGGTGAGGATTTTCACCAGCGTCGATTTTCCCGCGCCGTTCTCGCCGATCAGCGCCGTCACCTCGCCGGGAGAGAGCGCGATATCGACGCCGTCGAGCGCCTTCACGCCGGGAAAGACCTGCGAGATGCCGCGCATCTCCAGGATGGGCGTCTGCGTGCTTGCGGACGTCGGGCCGGCATCGTGCTGTTGTGGTGCAGCGAGCATGTTCGGTTTCACCTTGAAGGCCCTCTCCAGCGAAGGGCCGGGCAATTGCGTGGGACGCACGGCGTCTCGGTTTTCCTTCTCCCCTCGGGGAGAAGGTGGCCCGAAGGGTCGGATGAGGGGGAGGGACGGTCGCTTTCACCTCCGGCGGCCCCCTCATCCCGCTGCCGCGACCTTCTCCCCGCCGGGGAGAAGGAAGACAGCGGCATCGTCTTGCTCCGGATCAGAAGATCTTCGCGAACTCTTCGACGTTCGAGGCGTCGTAGACGAAGGGATCGGCCATGGCGGCCTCGCCGTTGTCGCCGACCTTGATCTTGCCCATGCGGCCGGCTTCGATTTCCGAGCCCGGCGCGCCGTCCGTGTCACCCTTGACGAGATGATAGGCGATCTGGGTTGCGGAATAGCCGAGGTCGATCGGGTTCCAGATGGCGAATTCCTTGGTCGCGCCCGACTTGATGGCGCCGGCCATCTCGGAAGGCAGGCCGAGGCCCGTCACGTAGACCTCGCCGATCTTGCCGGCATCCTTGACGGCCTGCGAGGCGGCAAGCACGCCGACCGTCGTCGGGGCGACGATGACCTTGACGTTCGGCTGCGAGGTCAGGAGGCCGTTGGCTTCGCGGTAGGACTTGTCGGCAAGGTCGTCGCCGTAGACGGTGGTGACGAGGTTGAGGCCCGGGAAGTCGCCGATCTGCTTCTTCATTTCCTCGATCCAGGTGTTCTGGTTGGTCGAGGTCGTCGTCGCCGAGAGGATCGCGAAGTCACCCTTGCCATCCGGCAGGTGGTCCTTGGCGAGCTGCAGGCACATCTTGCCGATCAGCTCGTTGGACGACGGGTTGAGGTGCATGATGCGGCCTTCCGAAGCCACGCCCGAGTCCCACGAGATGACCTTGATGCCGCGCTGCTGGGCCTTCTTCAGCGCCGGGACGACGGCGTCCGGGTCGTTGGCGGAGATCGCGATGGCGTCGACGCCCTGCGCGATCAGTGAGTTGATGACCTCGATCTGGCCTTCGGCCGTCGTCGTGGTCGGGCCGGTATAGATGATCTCGACGCCGCCGAGTTCCTTGGCGGCTTCCTCGGCGCCCTTGTTGGCGGCCTCGAAGAAGCCGTTGCCGAGCGACTTGACGAGAAGGGCGATCTTCATGTCCGCGGCATTGGCCGTGGACACCATGGCGGCAAGCGCGAGCGCCGCGCCGGCGAGCAGTTTCGTGGTCAGTTTCATGGTCTTCCTCCCAGTGTTGAAACGTTCACTCCTCCCGGCCGCCCGCTTGTCAGGCCGCCGAGGTGGAATCCTCCTTCTCGGTCGAAGCCATCGGCTTCACCGTGATGAGCCTTATGCCGGCATGGGCGACCATGGCGGCCGCCTCGTCCGAAATCCTGTCGTCGGTGATGATCGTGGTGACATTCTCCAGCGGGCACAGAATGAGGCTGGAGCGCCGCTCGAACTTGCTGGAATCGACCATCACGATCAGCTCTTCCGCCTGCCGCATCAGCTTCTGCTCGCTCTGGATGACCAGCGCGTCCCCCTCCATGATGCCGAGCGCGTTGACACCCTGCGCGCCGATGAACATGCGCCGGGCATAGAAATTGCGGATCGCGTCATTGTCGAAGGGCGAGAGGATGAGGCTCTGGTCGCGGTAGATCGCGCCGCCCGGAACGCTCACCGTGCATTTGGAATGCTTCACCAGATGCTCGGCGATGGCGAAGGAATTGGTCATGACCTGCAGGCGGCGGGCCGACATGAAATGCACCATCTGGAACGTCGTGGTGCCGCCGTTGATGATGATCGAGTCGCCTTCCTCGCAGAGCTCCACCGCGCGGCGGGCGATTGCGCGCTTGCGATCGATGTTGATCGATTCGGACACCTTGAACGGACGCGCCGCCAGATTGCCGAGCTGCGGCGGATGCACGGCCTCGGCGCCGCCGCGCACGCGGCGCAGCTTGCCCTGAACGTGCAGCGCGGCGATGTCGCGGCGGATCGTGGCCTCGGATGCCTCGGTCAGTTCGGCGATATCCTGCACCGTCACGACGGGCTTTTCCTGGATAGCGCTCAGAATGATGCGATGGCGTTCGCGTTCGTGCATGGGCTCCTCCTCAGTATGATTTATTCGCATTCGTTTTAGTCTGTCAATCAGAAACGATCAAAAAAGATCATATTGCACTGCACAATGATCTTTAGTGATCAAAAATGATTGACATTGCGAGCTAAGGTGCGCCATAGCTCTGGCAAAGGAGACGGGAAGCCGCGCCGGCATCCCGTGATTGGACAGACCAAGGAGGATGTCATGACGGGCCAGCCCCGCCTTCTCGAAAACCGTTGGGACGACGCCCATGCCGCAAGGCTCGACGAGTCCGGCAAGCTGCTCTATCGCTCCAATCTCCTCGGCGCCGACAAGCGCATCACCAATTACGGCGGCGGCAACACCTCGGCCAAGGTGCTGGAAACCGATCCGCTGACGGGCGAGAAGGTCCGTGTCATGTGGGTGAAGGGCTCCGGCGGCGACGTCGGCACGATCAAGCTCGACGGTTTCGCCACCCTCTACATGGAAAAGTTGGAGGCGCTGAAGGGCATCTACAAGGGCGTTGAGGACGAGGACCGCATGGTCGGCTTCCTGCCGCACTGCACCTTCAACCTAAACCCGCGCGCCGCCTCCATCGACACGCCGCTGCACGGCTTCGTGCCGTTCGCGCATGTCGACCACATGCACCCGGACGCGATCATCGCCATCGCCGCGTCGAAGAATTCGAAGGCGCTGACGGCGCAAATATTCGGTGAGGATATCGGCTGGCTGCCCTGGCGTCGCCCCGGCTTCCAGCTCGGCCTCGACCTCGAAGCCTTCGTGAAGGCGAACCCGAACGCCAGGGGCGTCGTGCTCGAAAGCCACGGCCTCTTCACCTGGGCGGACGACGCCAAGGACTGCTACCTGCTGACGCTCGACATCATCAACCGGGCGATCGAATGGTTCGGCAAGGAGACGGAAGGCAAGACGATCTTCGGCGGCGCCGTCGCAAAAAGCCTCGACGAAGCCGAGCGCCGCGCCGTCGCAGCGAAGCTGATGCCGGAAATCCGCGGCCGCATCGGCAAGGGCGAACGCAAGCTCGGCCATTTCGACGATCAGGCCGCCGTGCTCGAATTCGTCAATTCGAGGGACCTGAAGCCGCTCGGCGCGCTCGGCACCTCCTGCCCTGACCATTTCCTGCGTACCAAGATCCGCCCGCTCATCGTCGATTTCGACCCGGCAAAGCCCGATGTCGATGCCGTGATCGCCGGTCTCGACAAGGCCCTGGAGGACTACCGCGCCGACTACGCGCGCTGCTACGAGACCTGCAAGCGCAGCAATTCGCCCGCCATGCGCGACCCGAACCCGGTCATCTTCCTGGTTCCCGGCGTCGGCATGCTGTCCTTCGCCAAGGACAAGGCGACCGCGCGCATCGCCGGTGAATTCTACGTCAACGCCATCAACGTGATGCGCGGCGCGTCCACCGTTTCCGAATATCAGGGCCTGCCGGAACAGGAGGCCTTCGACATCGAATATTGGCTGCTGGAGGAAGCGAAGCTCCAGCGCATGCCGATGCCGAAGAGCCTTGCCGGCCGCGTCGCCTTCGTGACGGGCGGGGCCGGCGGCATCGGCCGTGCGACGGCCGCGCGGCTGGCGGGCGAGGGCGCCTGCGTGGTGCTCGCCGATATCGACGCCGATGCGCTTGAACAGGTCGGCGCGGACTTCGCGAAGATCTACGGCAGCGACGCCGTGCGCACCGTCACGCTCAACGTGACGGACGAGGCGGGCGTCATCGCCTCCTTCGTGGAGGCCTGCGTCGAATTCGGTGGCATCGATATCCTCGTCTCCAATGCCGGCATCGCCTCCTCCGCGCCTGTCGAAAGCACGGAGCTTTCGATGTGGAACAAGAATATCGAGATCCTTGCAACCGGCTATTTCCTCGTCTCGCGCGAGGCGTTCCGCCTGTTCCGCCGCCAGAACCTCGGCGGCAACGTGGTCTTCGTCGCCTCCAAGAACGGCCTTGCCTCCTCGCCCAACGCCTCGGCCTATTGCACGGCCAAGGCCGCCGAGATCCACCTTGCGCGCTGCCTTGCGCTCGAAGGCGCGGAGGCGGGCATCCGCGTCAACACGGTCAACCCCGACGCGGTGCTGCGCGGCTCGAAGATCTGGGGCGGCGAGTGGCGCGAACAGCGCGCCGCCTCCTCGAAGATCGAGGTGAGCGAGCTGGAGGAGCATTACCGCAAGCGCTCGATGCTGAAGCTCAACGTCTTCCCGGAGGACATCGCCGAGGCGATCTATTTCCTCGCCTCGGACCTTTCGGCCAAGTCGACGGGCAACATCATCAATGTGGATGCCGGCAACGCGCAGAGTTTCCCGCGCTAGTCCGCGTGGATCAGGGAGGATGGAATGGCTGAATTCAGGATC
The DNA here is from genome assembly GCF_016839145.1 of Shinella sp. PSBB067. Lineage (NCBI taxonomy): Bacteria > Pseudomonadati > Pseudomonadota > Alphaproteobacteria > Hyphomicrobiales > Rhizobiaceae > Shinella > Shinella sp. PSBB067. Next base: position 312,171 of record NZ_CP069303.1, read on the forward strand.
GCGCAGGATGTCGTCGCGCGGGAAAACGACAAGCGCGCCCAGGCGCTGAAGGAAGACTACGAGGCGCTCGGCGCGAACCTCGCCCGCCGCGGCATCGACATCGAGGCCGTCACGGCCAAGGTCGAAAAGTTCTTCGTCGCCGTCCCCTCCTGGGGCGTCGGCACGGGCGGCACGCGCTTTGCACGCTTTCCCGGCACCGGCGAGCCGCGCGGCATCTTCGACAAGCTGGACGACTGCGCCGTCATCCAGCAGTTGACGCGCGCCACGCCCGCTGTCTCGCTGCATATCCCGTGGGACAAGGCCGATCCGAAGGAGCTGAAGGCCAAGGGCGACGCGCTCAGCCTCGGCTTCGACGCCATGAATTCCAACACCTTCTCCGACGCGCCCGGCCAGAAACATTCCTACAAATACGGCTCGCTCAGCCACACGGATGCGGCAACGCGTGCGCAGGCGGTCGAGCACAATCTGGAATGCATCGAGATCGGCAAGGCCATCGGCTCCAAGGCGCTGACGGTCTGGGTCGGCGACGGCTCCAACTTCCCCGGCCAGAGCAACTTCACCAGGGCATTCGAGCACTACCTCGCGGCCATGGCGGAGATCTACAAGGGCCTGCCGGATGACTGGAAGCTGTTCTCCGAGCACAAGATGTACGAGCCGGCCTTCTATTCGACGGTCGTGCAGGACTGGGGCACGAATTATCTCATCGCTGAGACGCTCGGTCCCAAGGCGCAATGCCTCGTCGATCTCGGCCATCACGCGCCGAACACCAATATCGAGATGATCGTCGCTCGCCTCATCCAGTTCGGCAAGCTCGGCGGCTTCCACTTCAACGATTCCAAATACGGCGACGACGACCTCGATGCCGGCGCCATCGAGCCCTATCGCCTCTTCCTCGTCTTCAACGAACTGGTGGATGCGGAGGCGCGCGGCGTCAAGGGCTTCCACCCGGCCCACATGATCGACCAGTCGCACAACGTTACCGACCCGATCGAAAGCCTGATCAACAGCGCGAACGAAATCCGCCGCGCCTACGCGCAGGCCCTTCTCGTCGACCGCACGGCGCTGTCCGGCTACCAGGAGGACAACGACGCCCTCATGGCGACGGAAACGCTGAAGCGCGCCTACCGCACCGATGTGGAGCCGATCCTCGCCGAAGCCCGCCGCCGCACCGGAGGGGCGATCGATCCGGTCGCGACCTACCGCGCCAGCGGCTATCGCCGGAAGGTCGCCGCCGAACGTCCGGCTTCCATCGCCGGTTCCGGCGGCATCGTCTGAGCGTGTGACCAGACCCGGCACGCGCGGGGAACTTCCCGGCGCGTGCGGTGTTTCTCCCGTTGTCTTGAAGGGAGGACGAAATGGGCGAGCAAACCGATATACAGTTGCATTTCGACGTTCTGAGTTGCCGGGCGCTGCTGTCGTGCGGCGGCAAGGATTATGTCCTGCCGGACACCTATCCCAATCGGGAAGCCGCCGAGGCGGCGGCGAAGAAATTCGCCCGGGAGAAGCTGGTCTCGCTGCGCCGCCGCGGCGGCAAGCCCTCCGATCTTGCCGTCTGGCTGCGGTAGCAATGGCACGCGAATTTCCCTAACATCCGCGCGCAAATCATAACGGAGTCCCAGCGTGAGCGTCGCATTCGTCAAGGAAGAGAGCGCCGAAACGGCAGCGGAAACCCATCTGCCGGATCGCCCCGTCTCGCCGCATCCCAATCTCGTGACCGAGTCGGGATTCAACGCGCTCGAACGCCAGCTTCAGGAGGCGAAGGACGCCTATGAGGCCGCCAACGCCATCGAGGACGTGAACGAGCGGCGGCGCCAGATGGCCGGCCCGGTGCGGGACCTGCGCTACCTCGCCGAGCGGCTGCGGACCGCCCAGCTCATTCCCCCGCCGGCTTCGAACGATGTCGTCGCCTTCGCCAGCACCGTCACCTTCAACCGGGACGATGGGCGGGTGCAGACCTACCGCATCGTCGGCGAGGACGAGGCCGACCCCAAGGCGGGATCGATCTCCTACGTCTCCCCGGTGGCCCGCATCCTGATGGGTAAGGCCGTCGGCGACGTGGTGACGATGGGCGGGCAGGAACTGGAGATCGAGAAGATCGCGTGATGAGCGGGCAGCATCATGAGAAAAGGCCGGCGTCTCGCCGGCCTTTTCGTTTCGGGAGCCTTGCCCACGCCGTCCACGGCATGGGCATCGGGCTCAGAAGTTGACGGCGCGGTCGCCGTCCTCGTCCTGGATGCGGGTCGGCAGGCCGATGCGGTTCAGGAGGTTGATGAAGGGCTTCGGCGGCAGTTCTTCCACATTCGCCATCTTCTTCACGTCCCACTCGCCGGTCGCGACGAGCATGGCGGCGGCGACCGGCGGAACGCCGGCGGTGTAGGAGATGCCTTGGCTGCCGACTTCCTCATAGGCTTCCTTGTGGTCGGCCACGTTGTAGATGAAGACTGTCTTTTCCTTGCCGTCCTTCAGGCCCTTCACATAGTCGCCGATGCAGGTCTTGCCCTCGTAGCCGGGGGCGAGCGAGGCGGGATCGGGCAGCACGGCCTTGACGACCTTGAGCGGCACGACTTCCTGGCCTTCGGCCGTCTTGACCGGCTGCTCGGAGAGCAGGCCGAGGTTCTTCAGGACGGTGAAGACGTTGATGTAGTGATCGCCGAAGCCCATCCAGAAGCGCACATTCGCGCCGTCCATGTTCTTCGCCAGCGAATGCACCTCGTCATGGCCGCACAGATAGGCGCGGCGCGTGCCGACGACCGGCAGGTCGTAATCCTTGCCGATCTCGAACATCTTGTTGGTCTGCCATTCACCGTTCTGCCAGGAATAGACGACGCCGGTGAACTCGCGGAAGTTGATTTCCGGGTCGAAGTTCGTGGCGAAGTACTTGCCGTGGCTGCCGGCATTGATGTCGACGATGTCGACGTCCGTCACCTTGTCGAGATATTCGTCCTTGGCGAGCTTGGCATAGGCGTTGACGACGCCCGGGTCGAAGCCGGCGCCGAGGATGGCGGTGATGCCCTTTTCCTCGCATTCGGCGGCGCGCTTCCATTCGTAGTTGCCATACCACGGCGGGGTTTCGCAGATCTTGCCCGGCTCCTCGTGGATCGCGGTGTCGATATAGGCGACGCCCGTGTCCATGCAGGCGCGCAGCACCGACATGTTGAGGAAGGCGGTGCCGACATTGATGACGATCTGCGACTTCGTCGACGCGATGAGCGCCTTGGTGGCCTCGATGTCGAGCGCGTCGAGGGCGTGGCCTTCGAGCACGCCCGGCTGCTTCATCGCCTTCTTCTCATGAACGGACGCGATGATCTGGTCGCACTTCGCCCTGGTGCGCGAAGCGATGTGGATGTCGCCGAGCACGTCGTTGTTCTGGGCGCATTTGTGCGCCACGACCTGTGCAACGCCGCCGGCGCCGATGATGAGCACGTTCTTCTTCATGTCCCGGAATAGCTCCTTCTGGGTTGACGGGGGGATTTAGGAAAGGCTTGCTTCGTAGTCCGCGTAGTCGAATTCGCGGACGGTGCGGATGCTGCCATCCAGCTCGCGAATGGCGATGGCCGGCATTTTCACGCCGTTGAACCAGTTCTTCTTGACCATGGTGTAGCCGGCCGCGTCCTGGATGGAGATGCGGTCGCCGACCTTCAGTTCCTGTTCGAAATTGAACTCGCCGAAGATGTCGCCGGCAAGGCAGGACTTGCCGGTGATCATGTAGCGGTGCGGCCCGGTGTTCGGGGAGAGCTTGGCGTTCTCGCGGTAGATCAGCAGGTCCAGCATGTGCGCCTCGATGGAACTGTCCACGATGGCGAGGTCCTTGCCGTTGTTGAGCGTGTCGAGCACGGTCACCTCCAGCGAGGTGGACCTGGTGATCGAGGCTTCGCCCGGCTCCAGATAGACCTGCACGCCGTAGTCGCCGGCAAAGCGCTTCAGCCGCTCGGCGAACTTTTCGAGCGGATAGTCCGCGCCGGTAAAGTGGATGCCGCCGCCGAGGCTCACCCATTCGGCCTTCTTCAGCAGCGGGGCGAACTTCTCCTCGATGGTGCCGAGCATGCGGTCGAAGAGCTCGAAATCGCCGTTCTCGCAATTGTTGTGGATCATGAAGCCGGAAACGCGGTCCATGACCGGCTCGACCTTCCTCACATCCCATTCGCCGAGGCGCGAGAAGGGGCGGGCGGGGTCTGCGAGATCGAAGCTCGACGAGGAGATGCCGGGATTGAGCCGCAGGCCGCGCACGATGCCGGCGGCCTTGTCGCAAAAGCGGTCGAGCTGGCTGACAGAGTTGAAGATGATCTTGTCGGCGTGGCTGATAACCTCGTCGATCTCGTAGTCGGCATAGGCGACGGAATAGGCGTGCGTCTCCTTGCCGAAGCGCTCGTGGCCGAGGCGCACCTCGTTGAGCGAGGAGGAGGTCGTGCCGTCCATGTAGTCCCGCATGAAATCGAAGACCGACCAGGTGGCGAAGCATTTCAGCGCCAGGAGCGCCCTGGCGCCGGAAATCTCGCGCAGCAGGGCGATCTTTTCCATGTTGGCGAGAAGCTTCGACTTGTCGATCAGGTAATAGGGCGTGGTGAGGGACATGGAGAACCTGTCTTCTTGCAGTGGATCGCGCGCAGGCAGCGCCGGAAACGCGATAGAAACGCGACGAGGAGAGGCACAGGCCTCCCGCTCCGCGTGGGCTCAGGGAAGGAACCGTCTGTTACGGTATCGTCGTGCGGACACGGCGATGTGACAGCGCCTTGGCGCTGTTCGCCCGGTCGGCATATCGCGTGAAATGGAGGACGGGCAGGCGGGGTGTCTTCACCGGCCGCATGGGACCGGTTGGCGTAACGGCATAAAAGCCAGACCGTGCCGCGATGGCACGCATCGAAAAGCGTTCTTCCGTTCGGGGGGCATCTACCGAGCCCATCCCCGATTGGAAGAGGGCGTCGCAAGACATGGCGTCCTCCCCAACCAGCAGATGAAACCTGCAATAAGTGAGGCGCTCTCTAGCACAGGCGCATGGCGGATTTCAATGCGCTACTTTGCCCTGGATTTTTTGAAATCGGCTCTTGCACCTCTAGTCGCTAGAGGTTGTAGAACGTCCGCATGAGACTGAAGAGGATTGTGCTATGACCGATGTGAAAGAGACGCGTTTCCGGGTGGAGGGCATGGATTGCGCCTCCTGCGCCAGCAAGATCGACACGGCCGTGCGCCGCATGCCGGGGGTGTCCGACGTCTCCGTTTCCGTGACCGCCGGCACGATGCGCGTCGAGCACGACGGGACGAGCGATCTCAAGGCGATCCAGCGCAAGGTCTCCGGCCTCGGCTACACCGTGACGCCGGGTGCGGCGGAAAAGCAGGCCGAGAACCATGAGAACGGCCCCCCCTGCAATCATGACGATCATGCGCATGATGATCACGCCGGCCATGACCACGCCCATGAGCCGAAGGCTGCGGCGATCGAAGGGTTGCACGGCCACGACCACGGTCCCTCCGAAGGGCCGTGGTGGAAGGGCCGGAAGGGCCGCCTCACCATCCTCGCCGGGGCGGCGCTGGTCATCGCCTACGGCATCGGCCATCTCTTCCCCGCCATCGCCACCTATGCCTTCATCGTCGCCATGGCCGTCGGCCTCGTGCCGATCGCCCGCCGCGCCATCATGGCCGCGCTCGCGGGCACGCCCTTCTCCATCGAGATGCTGATGACCATCGCCGCCGTGGGCGCGGTGATCATCAACGCCACGGAAGAGGCGGCGGCCGTCGTCTTCCTCTTCCTCGTCGGCGAACTGCTGGAAGGCGTCGCGGCCGGCAAGGCGCGCGACAGCATCCGCTCGCTCTCCGCCCTCGTGCCGAAGACGGCGCTGCTGGAAGGGGAGGGCGGAACCAGGGAAGTGCCCGCCGAATCGCTCGCCGTCGGCGCCATCATCTTCGTGCGCCCGGGCGACCGCATCTCCGCCGACGGCACGATCATCGAGGGCGAGAGTGCCATCGACGAGGCACCCGTGACCGGCGAGAGCACGCCGGTGCGCAAGGAGACCGGCGACACGGTCTTCGCCGGCACGGTCAACGGCGATGCGGCCCTGCGCATCCGCGTCACCGCCGCGGCGGCCGACAACACCATCGCCCGCGTCATCAAGCTGGTCGAGGAGGCGCAGGAATCGAAGGCGCCGACCGAACGCTTCATCGACCGCTTCTCCAAATACTACACGCCCGGCGTGGTCGCCGTCGCCGCGCTCGTCGCGATCGTCCCGCCGCTCCTCCTCGGCGGCGTCTGGAGCGAATGGGTCTACAAGGGCCTTGCCGTCCTCCTGATCGGCTGCCCCTGCGCGCTGGTCATCTCGACCCCCGCCGCCATCGCCGCCGCGCTTTCGGCCGGCGCGCGCCGCGGCCTGCTCATGAAGGGCGGCGCGGTGCTGGAGGGCCTCGGCAAGCTCACCGCCATCGCCTTCGACAAGACCGGCACGCTGACCGAGGGCAAGCCTGTCGTCACGGATGTCGTCGCCTTCGCGCAGCCGGCCGAAGAGGTGCTGCGCCTCGCGGCCGCACTGGAGGCTGGCTCCAGCCACCCGCTGGCGCTCGCCATTCTCGGCAGGGCGGCCGAGGACGGCATCGCCCTTCCGACCGCCAGCAGCTCCCGCGCGCTGGGCGGCAAGGGCGTCACGGCCACCGTCGAAGGCAAGGACATCTTCCTCGGCTCGCCGAAGGCCGCCGCCGAGCGGGCCGGCATTTCCCAAGAGGTGAAGGCCGCCACCACGGCGCTCAACGACGACGGCAAGACCGTCTCCATGCTGATCGTCGACGGCGTGCTCGCCGGGGCCATCGCCATGCGCGACGAGCCGCGCGCGGACGCCGCCGCCGGCCTGAAGACCCTGCGCGATGCCGGCATCAAGACGATCATGCTGACCGGCGACAATGCCCGCACGGCGAAAGCCGTCGGCGCCGAACTCGGCATCGAGGTCCGCGCCGAACTGATGCCCGAGGACAAGCAGCGCATCGTCGGCGAATTGCAGCGCGAGGGCTTCGTCGTCGGCAAGATCGGCGACGGCATCAACGACGCCCCGGCGCTCGCCGCCGCCAATGTCGGCATCGCCATGGGCGGCGGCACGGACGTGGCGCTGGAAACGGCGGACGCCGCGATCCTGCACGGCCGCGTCGGCGACGTCGCGCTGATGACGGACCTTTCGAAGCGCACCATGCGCAACATCACGCAGAACATCGTCATCGCGCTCGGCCTCAAGGGCGTCTTCCTGGTCACGACCATCGTCGGCATCACCGGCCTCTGGCCGGCGATCCTGGCCGATACCGGCGCCACGGTGCTCGTCACGCTGAATGCGCTGCGCCTGCTGCGGCCGATCCGGTGAGGGCGCTCAGTCGTGCTCGTCGGCGCAGAGGTCGTGGTTGGCGAGCGCGCGGATGACGTAGCAGTCGCGGATCTGGTCGGAATGGCAATGGCTGGTGATGCGCTCCAGCTCCGCCTCCAGCTTGCGCAGCCGGGCGATCTTGCGCCGGACGGTGGCGAGCTGCTCGGCGGCGATGCGGTCGGCGTCGTGGCAGGGATGTTCGGGATGCTGGCTGAGCTCGATCAGCTCGCGGATGGCATCGATGGTCAGGCCGAGGTCGCGGGCGTGGCGGATGAAGGCAAGGCGGTCGCGCTCGTCGCTGGAATAGCGCCGCTGGTTGCCCTCCGAGCGCTCGGCATGGGAAAGCAGCCCCATCTGCTCGTAATAGCGGATGGTCGGAACCTTGACGCCCGTCTGCCTGGAAAGATCGCCGATCGTCAGCATCGCCTGCCCTCGTCGCATGAACTGCATCACAGATGTGGCGCGAGCGCCGGCAAATCAAGTTTTGATGGCAGGGTGCAGGCTTTTGACGCTTTTTTGTTCGACCCGTGATGTCAGGACGAAAGAAAGCCGCAAAGCTGGTCTTGAAGCGGAAACGGCTTGCGGGTTTAAGCTCCGTCAGGCCGAAGGCCCCGGATTCGGGGCGCCGGATAGGGCATGATGCCGCGCGAGGGCCGATGCAGGCCATAAGATTAACGAAGTTCTAAGCAATCGCTTGGACTCTGGTATAGAGATGCGTCGCCTTCCGATGCGGCGCGCCACGGATCCCGAACAACGAAAACGACCCATGTTTGCGCTTCGCCACCGCCAGTCCCGTCAAACCGCCCGTTCGCGTCTTTCGCTTTTCGCCCGGCTCGCCGCCGCCACCGTCGCCGGCGGCCTGCTCGCCGGCTGCATGGCCATGGACGTCGCCTCGCTCGCCGAGGCGCCCAAGCTGTCCAGCAAGGTGAAGGCCGAGATGGCCGCCAGGAAGATGAAGCCGGAAAGCCCCGTGCTCGTGCGCATCTTCAAGCAGGAAAGCGAGCTGGAGGTCTGGAAGGTCGATGCGAGCGGCAGATATGCGCTCTTCAAGACCTATCCGATGTGCCGCTGGTCCGGAAAGCTCGGCCCCAAGACGAAGATCGGCGACCGACAGGCGCCGGAAGGCTTCTACCATGTCTCGGCCGGCATGCTGAACCCGAACTCGCAATACTACGTCTCGTTCAACCTTGGTTATCCGAACCGGCTGGAATCGGCGCTCGGCTATACCGGCGAGGCGCTGATGGTGCACGGCGCCTGCTCCTCCTCGGGCTGCTACGCCATGACCGACCAAGGCGTCGGCGAGATCTATGCCATCGTGCAGAAGGCGCTGGAAGGCGGGCAGGAGCGCTTCCAGGTGCAGGCCTATCCCTTCCGCATGACCACGGACAACATGGCAAAGCACAAGGGCGACCCGAACATGCCCTTCTGGCGCACGCTGAAGGAAGGCTATGACGCCTTCGCCTTCACGAAGCGCCAGCCGAAGGTTTCGGTCTGCAGCGGCCGCTATGTATTCAACAAGGAATTCGTCGACGGGGAGCCCACCGACCCGCTGGCCCAGTGCCCTCCGACGGCCGGCGGCGCAGAATCCGACCTGATGGCGAAGATCGGTGCGGAACAAAAGAAGCTGGACGCCGTTTTTGCCGGCGCCACACCGGTTTCGAGCTTCGCCTATGTGGACGGCGGGATGCATCCGAGCTTCCGCTCGCTTTTGAAGCAGCAGGGAGCGAAGGGCATGGCCGCCCGGATCTCGCGCACGAAATATCCGGTCAGCCGGCCAGAGGCCGCGCTTGCCGATCCCTATGACGATTGACCTATGAGGACATGTGTTGACTGGTGAAAGCGTAACCCGCCGGTCCTTCCTGCTCGGCAGCGCGGGACTGGCCACAACCGTTCTGGCCGGCTGCACGACGCCCGCCCGCGAAAGGGTCGCCATCGAGCCCGAGCCGGTCGACAACAGTATCTATGCGGCCATGTACGGGCCCAAGCCCGACGAACGCTTCCCGCTGCCGGCGATCCCCTATCAGAAGATCGACCCGCGCTTCTACCGCCAGATGGTGCCGAACCCGACGGGTGAACGGGCCGGCGTGATCGTCGTCGATACATCCAGCCATTTCCTCTACCTGACCTATGAGGACGGGCAGGCTATGCGCTACGGCGTTGGCCTTGGCCGTGCCGGCTTCGAATGGGCCGGCCGCGGCGTCATCCAGTACAAGCGCGAATGGCCGCGCTGGACGCCGCCGGACGAGATGATCGGCCGCCAGCCGGAACTGGAGCCCTACAGTTCCAGGAACGGCGGCATGGAGCCGGGCCTGAAGAACCCGCTCGGCGCCCGCGCGCTCTACATCTTCCGCAACGGCGAGGACACGCTCTACCGCATCCACGGCTCGCCCGAATGGTGGACGATCGGCAAGTCCGTGTCCTCCGGCTGCGTGCGCATGATCAACCAGGATATTGTCGACCTCTACAGCCGCGTGCAGAACGGCACGCCGATCGTCGTGCTGGGCGCGGCCGAGCCTGCCATGGCGGCGGTCGACGAGCAGATGCCCGTCTACGGTGAGGACAGGCTGGTCTACTGAGGCAACGCCTGCCGTAATGAAAATGGGCGTGTCCGCAATGCGGGCACGCCCTTTCGTTTGCCGTGCGAAGCCGCTTATGTGCGCGGCTTCAGGTTCTCGGGGTCGTAGAGCGGCTTGTAGCCGATGCCGACCACCTCGACCGGATAGGTCTCGGCGAAATACTCGATGTTGAGCTTGCGGCCCTCCTGGCAATAGGCATGCGGCAGGTAGGCAAGCGCGATGTTCTTGCCGATGGTCGGGCCGAAGGCGATGGACGTCGTGTAGGAGCGACGGCCGAGTTCGTCGACGAGGGCTTCGCCGGTTTCCGGGTCCATGACCGGCAGGTTGCCGAGCGGGTAGCGCTTGACGCCGTTCCTGTCGGTATTCTCCGTCATGACGAGCGTGCACAGCATGGCGGGCTGGTGGTCGCGCGCCTTGTATTCCAGATGCTTCGCCTTGCCGCGGAAATCGGCTTCCTTGACCTTCGGGCGGGCAAGGTCGGCCTCGATGAGGTTGTACTGGGTGAGAAGGTCGGCGTTCTGGAGGCGCAGGCTCTTTTCCATGCGGCGCGAGTTGGCATAGGTCTCGACGCCGACGGCCATGACGCCGGTGGAGCGCAGCGCGTCCCAGACGGCAAGGCCGTCCTCGTACTTCATGTGCAGTTCCCAGCCCTGCTCGCCGACATAGGAGATGCGGAAGGCGGTGACCGGCTTGCCGGCGATCTCGATCTGCTTGATGGCCGCGAAGGGGAAGTTCTCGACGTTGAGGCCGTCCGGATCGGCGACCACCTTCTTCAGGTTTTCGCGGGCGTTCGGCCCCCAGATGCCGATGGTGATGTACTTCTCCGACGTGTCTGTGATGGTGACGTCGAGGCCGCGGTCCTCGGCGACGCGCTTCATGTAGTGGAAGTCGCGCGGGCCGGCATCGGCGCCGTTGACGAGGCGGCAGCGGTCGGCCATCCGGAACACGGTGAAGTCGGCGCGCACCATGCCCTCGTCGTCGAGGAAGTGGGTGTAGATGCCCTTGCCGATATTGCCGTCGCCGCCGATCTTGGCCGCGCAGAGCCATTCCAGCAGCTCGACATGGTCAGGGCCTTCGATGTCGACCATGTGGAAATGCGACAGGTTGATGATGCCGCAATCCTCGCTCAGCGCCAGGTGCTCGGCATTGGAGACCCGCCAGAAGTGGCGGCTGTCCCATTCGTTCTCGCGCATCGGCACGCGGTCGCCGTATTTCTCCAGCAGGTGCTCGTTGGCCTTGTAGCCATGCGCGCGCTCCCAGCCGCCGAGTTCCATGAAGTAGCCGCCGAGCTCCACTTCGCGCTCGTAGAAGGGCGAGCGCTTGACGCCGCGGCCCGAGGCATAGGGCTCGCGGTTGTGCACGGCCGGGAAGTAGATCTTCTGCGCCGCCTCGAAGGTGCGGCCCTCGATGAACTTCTCCTCGAGCTGGTGCGGGTAGAAGCGGGAATAGTCGATGGAGTTGTGGTCGATCTCGGTGCGGCCGTCCGTCATCCAGTCGGCGATCAGCTTGCCGTAGCCGGGGCCGTCCTTGACCCAGATGGCGACGCAGTACCACAGGCCCCGCACCTTCTGGCTCTCGCCGCAGGACGGGCCTCCGGCGGCGGAAACCTGCAGCAGGCCGTTGAAGGAATGGCCTTCGTTGTAGCCGAGCTCGCCGAGGATCGGCGTCAGCTCCATGGCCTTTTCCAGCGGCTCGAGGATCTGCTCCATGTCGAGGTCGCGCTGCGAGGGCGACAGGCGCGCCTCGTGCTTTTCGAGAATGTCGCGCGGATGGCACAGGCGCGGATTGGTGGTCTCGTAATAGCCCCACTCGATCTGGCCGCCCTCGGTGGTCTTCGGGTCGCCCGTGTCGCGCATATAGGCGGAGTTGCCCTGGTCGCGCAGGAGCGGGAAGCCGATTTCCTTGCCGGTGCCCTCGAATTCGTTGTACGGGCCGAAGAAGGTCAGCGGATGGTCGACCGGCATGACCGGCAGGTCCTCGCCGACCATCTCGGCGATGAGGCGCCCCCAGATGCCGGCGCAGACGATGACATGGTCCGCCATGATCGTGCCGCGATGCGTGACGACGCCCTTGATCCGGCCCTTCTCGACGATGAGCGCGGTGGCCGGCGTATTGCCGTAGACCTGGAGCTTGCCGGATTTCTCGGCGGCATCGACCAGCTTGCCGGCAACCGTCTGCGAGCGCGGAATGACGAGGCCGGCATCCGGGTCGAACAGGCCGCCCTGCACCTGGTCTTCCTCGATCAGCGGGAACTTCTCCTTGATCTCGGCCGGCGAGACGTAATGCGCGCGGGTGCCGAAGGCCTTGGCCGAGGAAAGCTTGCGCTTGATCTCCTCCATCCAGGCATCGTCGCCGGTGCGCGCGACCTCAAGGCCGCCGATGCGGGCGTAGTGGCCCATCTTCTCGAAGAAATCGATGGAATACTGGGTCGTCCAGACCGAAAGGTAGTCGTGGCTGGTCGTGTAGCAGAAGTCCGAGGCATGCGCCGTCGAACCGATGTCCGTCGGAATGCCCGACTTGTCGATGCCCACGATGTCGTCCCAGCCGCGCTCGATGAGATGGTGGGCGATCGACGCGCCCACGATGCCACCCAAACCGATGATGACGACCTTCGCCTGTTGCGGAAACTCTGCCATGCTCATAGACCCCGATGAGAAATTGAGGTGGACTTTAGGGCCTCGCCCGGTGTCGTTGCAGCCTGTCTGCGACTCGCCAGCGACCAGTTCCGACAGTCACCGGAGACAGCATCCCCGAAGCCGCCCGGGCTCAGGCGATCACGTTGCGCACGAAGCGCACGGTCGTGTCGCCGGGATTGGCATAGGCATAGCTCCGGTCCGTGCGGTAGACGGCGAAGCTGCCGGCCGGATGATCCTTCGCAGAGCCTGAAAGCGTGAGCCGCAGCGTCCCCTCGGTGACGAACACCATTTCATGCCAGCCCGCCGGGTCCGGCTCGGCCTCGTAGTGCTCGCCGGGGCCGAGCGACCAGAGCCACATCTGCGCCTCGGTGGTCGCGGGCGCCGAGCCGAGCAGCACGGCGGTGCTCTCGGCATGCGCGCCGCGCCACGTCACCTCGTTGATCTCCGCCGAGGGCGCGCGGGCCGGGTCGCGCACGAGGTCGACGAAGCCGACGCCCATCGCGGCCGCCAGCTTGTCGAGGCTCGACAGGCTGATATTCGCATCGCCCCCTTCGAGCGCCACGATCATGCGCCGGCTGATGCCGGACGCCTCCGCCAGCGCCATCTGGCTGAGCCCCGCCGCCTGCCGGAGGCGGCGCAGGTTGCCGGAGACATGGGCGAGCACGTCGCCGCGTTCTTGACTGTGCAGTATATTGCTCATAACGTTCCATATCGAAGGGGCAGGCTGCCCGGAATGCGCTTTCTAACCCGAAAGGACCCCGCCATGAAGATACGCGATTTCGGCGTCGAAATCTGGATGAACCGCTATGAGAACCATTGCGAGCTGAATCTGGCGGAAACCTGCGTGGAATCGCTGACGCTCGCCGAACTGCTCGACATGGCCGGCAAGCGCGACGACATCCTCGCCGAACTCCTGCCGATGAAGCTCACCTACGGCGCCATCGAGGGCAGCGACCGGCTGCGCCGCCTGATCGCCGGCCTCTATGAGAAACAGGCCATGGAGAACGTCGTCGTCACCCATGGCGCGATCGGCGCCAATGCGCTGGTGCACGAGACGCTTGTCGAGCCCGGCGACCGCGTCATCTCGGTCCTGCCGACCTACCAGCAGCACTATTCCATCCCCGAAAGCTTCGGCGCGGATGTGCAGATCCTGAAGCTCGCCGCGGAAAACGGCTTCCTGCCGGACCTCGGAGAACTGCGCCGGCTCGCCACGCCCGGCACGAAGCTCATCTGCCTCAACAATCCGAACAATCCGACCGGTTCGCTGATGGACCGCGATTTCCTGGTCCAGGTCGCCGCGATCGCGCGCGGCTGCGGCGCCTGGATCCTCTGCGACGAGGTCTATCGCGGCACGGACCAAGAGGGTGACGGCATGACGGCCTCCATCGCCGATCTCTATGAAAAGGGCATCAGCACCGGCAGCATGTCGAAGACCTATTCTCTGGCCGGCCTGCGCCTCGGCTGGATCGCCGGGCCGAAGGCGCTTCTTCAACAGGTCTCCATCCACCGCGACTACAACACCATCAGCGTCGGCATGCTGGACGACCATTTCGCCGCCATCGCCCTGGAAAACCGTGACAGGATCCTCGCCCGCAGCCACGAGATCACCCGGCGCAACCTTGCCATCCTCGCCGAATGGGTGGAGGGCGAGCCGCTGATTTCCTGGGTGAAGCCGAAATCCGGCACGACCGCGCTGCTGAAATACGACCTGCCGCTCGCCTCCGAGGCCTTCTGCAGGACGCTGCTGGAGCGCACCGGCGTCATGCTGACACCCGGCAGCGCCATGGACATGGAGGGGCACCTGCGCATCGGCTATGCGAACGGCGAGGCGATCCTGCGCGAGGGGCTGGCGCGCATTTCCGTCTTCCTGCGCGAAGAGCAAGCCGCCCTGCGCGCGGCGTGAGGAGCAAACCGCCTCGTTTTCATCCGGGCCAGCATACCCATGCACCTTCTGCATGGGTGACGTGCTCCCTTAGCGCTGTTCCGCATTGCAGCATGGTTCTATAACGCAGCCATCGAAAGACGCGGCGCCACGGACCGGTGCCGAACAGAGAGCCCTAGGAAAGGGGATCATCATGAACATGGCACGTTCCTTCAGCAATTGGCGCAAGTACCGTCAGACCGTCAACGAACTCGACCGCATGAGCTCGCGCGAACTGCGCGACCTCGGCATCGACCGGTCGGAAATCAAGGCCGTCGCCCGCGCCGCCGTCGGCTTCTGATCGACGCGCGCCAAACGGCAGAATTCGAAGACGCCCGCCCTCCGGCGGGCGTTTTTGCATGTGCGAACGAATCGTCTCGCCGGGGCTTAATTCAACGGAATTGAGATATACGGTACGCGCATAACGCATAGCTGCCTTGCAAAGTGATGCCTATGAAATGATCAGGAATCGCGTATAGTCACACTTATCGAAGCAACGTACCTCCTCCCACGAAGCTTCGATATTGCAGAAGGCCTACTCCTCCTCCCAAGGCCGACTGCGGGAATGGCGGCACTCCTCCTCCCAGTCGCCATTCGGTTCTATCGGAAAGCCTGCCGCACCTCCTCCCGCGGCAGGCTTTTCCATTTCTGGACCTTTGTTTTCTCAAAAGAGCAGATCGAGCGGCAGCGGGCTGGGCTTGACCCGTGCGCTATCACGATAGGCCAACGTCATGCCTGAGCATGACGGCGGGGAGAGTCATGAAATTGCAAGCGGCGCTTCAGGCGACGTTGCGCAGCCCCGGAATGCCGGCATGTCGCGCGGCGGGAATCTGCCACAGCACTTCCAGCGCCAGCGCGCGGGCATTTTCCTGGGCCTTGTCGAGATTGCTGACGCGGCGCGCATCCATCGAGTAGAGCGTGCCGCCGCAGCCGAACATGTCGCGGAAGGCGGAGCGTTCGATGATCGGCGTTTCGAGCAGGTGCACGCGGCGGGCGGCGAGCAGGTCCTTGACGGCGTTCATCGCGCGCGTCGTCACCATCGAGTTGACGCGCGTCAGCACGACGGAATGACGGATGCGGATATCGGCCTTGTCCTCGAGATATTGCAGGAGCTCGATGACATTGGCCCCGCCCTGGGCATCCATGGCCGAGCCCTGCACGGGGATCAGCACATAGTCTGCATGGCCGACAGCCTTGGCGAGCAGCGAGGAGCGCGAGCCGGGCAGGTCGATCAGCACGAAATCGACGCGGGCCTTCTCCTCGGCAAGCTGCCGGTCGATCGAATTCATCGTGACGTAGGGCACCACGGTCAGGCGGTTGCCGAGCAGGCTTTCCGATGTCTCGTGCCAGCGGGTGATCCAGTGCTGCGGATCGGCGTCGAGCACCGAGACGCTGAAGCCGAGGCGGGCAAGCTCGGTGGCGAGCAGCAGCACCGCGGTTGTCTTGCCGGCGCCGCCCTTGGTATTGGCGAAGGTGATGACGGGCATGGGCCTCTCCGGATCGGTTCCTTGAGCCGGTCATCGCTCGGGCAGGCACCTTCGCATGGTGCTGCGCCACTCTCGCCCATCATGGTTAATGGCGGATGAAAATGCCCTATCTGCGCCGGTCCGCCGCGAGGATTTCGCGGGCAACCTGGTCGAGCGGCAGGATCCTGTCGACCCCGCCATGGGCGATCGCCTCCTTCGGCATGCCGAAGACGATGGAGGACGCCTCGTCCTGCGCAACGGTATAGGCGCCCGCCTGGTGCATCTCGGCCATGCCGCGCGCGCCGTCGTCGCCCATGCCGGTCATGATGACGCCCATGGCGTTGGCGCCCGCCGCGCGGGCCGCCGAGCGGAAGAGCACGTCGACGGACGGCCGGTGGCGGGAGACGAGGGGTCCTTCGCGCACCGCGACATGGTAGCGCGCGCCCTGCCGCTCCAGCATCATGTGGCGGTCGCCGGGGGCGATCAGCACATGGCCGCGCAGCACGGGATCGCCATGCACCGCCTCCTTGACCTCCACCTCGCAAAGGCTGTTCAGCCGCTTGGCGAAGGCGGCGGTGAATTTTTCCGGCATGTGCTGGACGATGACGATGCCCGGCGAATTGGCCGGCAACTGTTCGAGCAGCACGCGCAGCGCCTCCGTGCCGCCGGTCGAGGCGCCGATGCAGGCCACCATTTCCGTCGTCTTGGCCATGGCCCGGCCGGAGGGTGGCGGCAGCACGGCATCGGCGGTGAGCTTCGCCGTGGGGCCGCTTGCCGCGGCGCTGCGCCGGTTCGTGCCGAGCCGGGCGACGGCCGCGCCCTTGACGGCCTCGCGGATGCGCGTGCCGGATTCGGCAAGATGGTCGGCCGCGCCGATCTTCGGCTTGAGGATGATGTCGACGGCGCCGGCCTCCAGCGCCTGCATCAGCGTCTCCGAGCCCTCTTCCGTCAGCGAGGAGCACATGACGACGGGGATCGGCCGCTGCGACATGATCTTGCGCAGGAAGGTGATGCCGTCCATGCGCGGCATTTCCACGTCGAGCGTGATGACGTCGGGCAGCTCCTCTTGGATCTTCTTTGCCGCCATGAAGGGGTCGGATGCGGCCCCCATCACCTCGATCTCGGGGTCCTCTTCCAGCACACGGGTCAGTGCCTGGCGCACGCTCGCCGAGTCGTCGATGATGAGAACGCGGATTTTCCTGGCCGGAGGGGGCATCAGATCTTCTTGAAAACCGTGTTGGCGACCTGGCGCACCGGCAGGGGAATGCCGGTGACCGTTTCGGAATGGCCCACATAGAGGAAACCGCCGGGCACGAGGCAGTCGCAAAGCCGCGTCAGCACCTTCGCCTGCGTCGGCTTGTCGAAGTAGATCAGCACGTTGCGGCAGAAGATCATGTGCATCGGCTCGCCCACCTTGTAGGCGTTGTCCATGAGGTTCATGCGGGCAAAGCCGATGGTCGAGCGCAGGCGCGGATGGATGCGCACCTCGCCGCGCGCGGCATCGCGCGAGACCATCACGTGGCGCCGCTGGAGATCGGCCGGCACGGGCTGGACCATGTCGCGCGGATAGACGCCGCGGCGGGCGGCGGCCAGCACGTCCGTCGAAAGGTCCGTCGCGAGGATGCGGTAGTCGACGCCGGATGTGGCATCGGCAAAATCCTGCATGACCATCGCCATCGTATAGGGCTCGGCGCCGATCGAGCAGGCGGCGCTCCACAGGCGCAGCCGCTTGTGCCCGGCCGCGACCAGTTCCGGCAGGCCGGTCCGCTCCATGAATTCGAAATGCTTCGGCTCGCGGAAGAAGTCCGTCTTGTTGGTCGTCACCGCGTCGATCAGGAAGATCGCTTCCTTCTCGATGCCGCCATGCTTGAAGAGATAGTCGCAATAGGCGTTGAAGTTGGGGATGCCTGTGGCCCGAAGGCGCCGCCGCAGGCGGCCCTCCAGCATCGTCAGCTTGGTGATCGGCATCTTGATGCCGCTGTAGTCGTAGATATAGCGCGACAGGGCCTCGAAATTCCGGCTGCTCAAGCCGTCTTCGCCCGCCTGCGCCCGCAATGCTGCTCCCACGCCCGTCTCCCTATGCCGTCGCGGCGAGGCGGTTCGCCGTTCCCATCATCGCCACTTCCGCGCCGGAGAAGAGGCGGGCGAGATCGACGATGACGACGAAGCCGCCGTCGCGGCGCACGACGCCGGCAATGTAATCGGAGGGCCAGCGCACGCCGATATCCGGCGCGCCCTCGATCTCCTTCTCGCGGAAGGGAATGACCTCGTAGACGCGGTCGGCGACGAGGCCGAGCGTCTTCTCGCCGATCGGCACGTCGAGCACGAGGGCGCGCGTGTGCGGCGTCCTCTCCGTCTTCGTCATGCCGAGACGCAGACGAAGATCGATGACCGGCACGCCCTGGCCGCGCACGTCCCGGAGCCCCAGCAGATAGTCCGGCCCATGGGGGATCCTGAAGGCCTCCTCATGGTCGAGGATTTCCCGAACCACCGAGACGGGGACCGCGAAGACCTCGTTGTCGAGGGAGAAGGTGACGTACTGGGATTCCGAGGACGTGCCGGCCATGATCAGGCGCTTTCCCTGAAGTCCGCGTCGTCGGCATCCGGGCCGCCCATCGACATGTCGAGGGCAAAGCCGTTGCCGCGCGCCGCCTTGGCGCTTGCCGGCGCGGGGCGATGGGCAGGGCTTGCGGCCGGACGCTTGGCGGCGGGAGCGGCCATCTTCGCGGCGGTCGCCCGCAGCCGGTCGGCATGGTTCGGTTCCTTGCGGGCGGCACTGTCGACGCGGAAGAAGGCGATGGAGGTCTGCAACTCCTCGGCCTGGGCGGCAAGCTCCTCCGAGGTGCCGGACATCTCTTCCGATGCGCCGGCATTCTGCTGCGTCACCTTGTCGAGCTGCTGGATCGCCTCGTTGATCTGCGAGGCGCCGATATCCTGCTCGCGGCAGGCGGCGGAGATCTCGGAGACCAGTTCGGCGGTCTTGCGGATGTCCGGCACCAGCCGGTTCAGCATGTCGCCGGCCTCCGTGGCGACGGAGACGGTCTGGCCGGACAGCGTGCTGATCTCGGCGGCGGCCGCCTGGCTGCGCTCGGCGAGCTTGCGCACTTCCGAGGCGACGACGGCAAAGCCCTTGCCGTGCTCGCCGGCGCGGGCGGCTTCCACCGCGGCATTGAGGGCGAGGAGGTCCGTCTGGCGGGCGATTTCCTGCACGATGGAGATCTTCTCCGCGATGGTGCGCATGGCGCCCACGGCGCGGCCGACCGCTTCGCCGGAGGCTTCCGCGTCCTTGGCGGACTGGCGGGCGATCTTCTCGGTCTGGGCGGCGTTGTCGGCGTTCTGCTTGATGTTGGCGGCCATCTCTTCCATCGAGGCGGAGGCCTCTTCGGCGGAGGAAGCCTGCTCGGTCGCGCCCTGCGAGAGCTGTTCGGAGCTGGAGGAGAGTTCCTGGCTGCCCATCGAGACGTTGCTGGAAGCCGAAAGCGCATCGGCGACGACCCCGCGCAGGCGCTCGATCATCGTGTTGACGTGGCCGAGCATGTCGCCGATCTCGTCCTTCGTGGTAATGTCCGCGAAGCGGGTGAGGTCGCCGTCCGCGACGTTCTGCACGACACCGACCGCCCGGCTGATGCCGCGGTTGATCGAAAGGACGATCCAGACCGCGGCGATGGTGGCGACGAGGAGTGCGATGGCCGAGACCGTCACCATGATCGTCCGGGTGCCCTGGTACTGCGCTTCGGCCTCGACTTCCGCTTCATGCAGCCGGCTGTCCTCCAGCTTGACCACCTCGTCGAGCAGCTTGTCGATCTCGTTCGTCACCGTGCGGGCATCGGTGTTGGAAAGGCGCGTCGCGCCGTCCATGTCGCCGGCAAGCGCCAGCGCGCGGATGCGGTCGTCATTGCGGCGGAAATCGCTGGTGAAGGTGGAAAGCTGGCTCCACAACACCTTGCCCTGCTCGGTCGCCTTGGCGACGACCTCCTCGAAGGCCGCGTCGAATTCCTTGCGCGCTTCGTCGCTGAGGCCGACATAGCGGTTGGTCTCGGTGACATTGGCGGAAGAGAGCATGTTCTTCTGCTGGCGGATCTGCTGGAGCTGGAAGTTGCTCAGTTGCTGGGCGAGCTTGAGGCGCGCGGCCGGACCGTTCAGCACGTCGCTGAGCGTCGTGTTGAGGCTGCCGAGGCTCATGATGCCGTAGCCCGCGGTGCCGACGAGCACCGCGATCATGAAACCGAATGTCAGGAACAGCTTGAGTTTGATGGTGAAGCGCATGGGGCTCTCCTGGGTGCCTAGTTCGGCGTTTGCGCCGTGCCGCTGCGTTCCTTCCGGGAGGAGAAGATCGCGTGCAGGTTCGGGACGATGATGAATTCGCCGCCCCGCTTGACGAGGCAGTTGATGTAGTCGGGACGCCAGCGCATGCCGACGCTCGGCGGCGGCTCGCTGGCGACCTTCGCAAGGGTCGTGACTTCGTTGACCTTGTCGGTGCGGATGCCGACCAGCGTCGGTTCGCCGTCGAGGTCGAGCTCGATGACGACGATGCGGCTGTCGATGGTGGTTTCCGTCGCATCCATGCCGAAGGCGAGGCGGATGTCGGCGAGCGGGATCACCTTGCCGCGGAAGTTGATGACGCTGGAAACGAAGGGCTTGCTGCCGGGAACGTGGGTTTCCGGCAGAAGGTCGAGGATTTCCTGCACCACGGTCGCCTCGATGGCGAAGGTCTCGCCGTTGAGGTTGAAGGTGAGGACGGAAAGGTCCTCCTGCGCGCCCCAGATCGTGTCGTGGTCGAGTCTCCGTGCCGCTTCGCTCATCCTGCCGCCCGCATTTGCGCCTCCTGGTGCTGTCCGGCCGCGACCAGGTGGGTGACGTCGAGGATCAGCGCGACGCTGCCGTCCCCGAGAATGGTCGCGCCCGAGAAGGTGGCGACGCCACGGTGCAGCTTGGACATGGATTTGATGACCGTCTGGTGGTCGCCGATGATCTGGTCGACGACGAGGCCGACGCGCTCCGAGCCGGTCGAGATGACGACGACCTTCTGGTGCGGATCGGGCTGGGTGCCGGTGCGGAAGAGCTCGCGCAGGCGCAGGAACGGCACGAGGCTGTCGCGCAGCGAGATGAAGGAGCGCCCGCGCGAGCGCAGGTCGTCTTCCAGCGAGAGCTCCAGGCACTCCTCGACCGCCGAGAGCGGGATGACGTAGCAGTCCCCTCCGACGCGCACGAGCAGGCCGTCGATGATGGCGAGTGTCAGCGGGATGCGCAGCGAAACTTCCGAGCCGTCGCCCGGCTTGCTGGCGATGTCGATCGCCCCGCGCAGCGCTTCCACCGTCTTCTTCACCACATCCATGCCGACGCCGCGGCCCGAGAGGTTGGTGACCTGCTGGGCGGTGGAGAAGCCCGGCTGGAAGATGAGCTGCAGCAGCTCCGGGTCGGAGAGCGACTGGCCCGGCTGGATCAGGCCCGAGGCCTCGGCCTTGGCGCGCACGCGCTCGCGGTTGATGCCGCGGCCGTCGTCCTTGATGGTGATGATGACCTCGCCGCCCGTCTGGTGGGCCGAGAGGAGCACCTTGCCCTTCGCGTCCTTGCCGGCGGCGATGCGCTCCTCGGGCTTTTCGAGGCCGTGGTCGATGGAGTTGCGCACGAGGTGGACGAGCGGATCGGCGAGGCGGTCGATGACCGTCTTGTCGACTTCCGTGCTCTCGCCCTCGGTGATGAGTTCGATTTCCTTGCCGGTCTCGCGTGACAGGTCGTGCACGAGGCGGCGGAAGCGGCTGAAGAGGCTGGCGACCGGCATCATGCGCAGCACCATCATCGTGTCGCGCAATTCGCCGGAAAGGCGCTCGATCTCCTCCGAGACGGAGCGCAGGCCAAGGTCGGCCGCCGCACCCGCAAGCTGGGTGAGGCGGGACTGGGCGATGACCAGCTCGCCGACGCGGTCCATCATCTCGTCGAGCCGTTCGGCGGGAACGCGGACGTTCTCGGCGGACTTCGCCTGCCTGGAATCGTTGGCCGCCTGCACGGCCGGCGCTTCCCGCTCCGTCACGACCACCGCCTTCGGCAGGGGAGCGGCCTCGGGTGTTGCGGCCGGACGCTCGACGGCGATCTCGCTGATCTCCAGTTCCATGTCGTCCATGACGAAGATGAAGACGTCCTCGATGTCGCTGCGCGGCTTGTCGGTCTTCAGCGCCACGTCCCAGGAAAGGTGGATGTCGCGCGGGTCGAGCTCGGCAAGTTCGGGCACCTTCGCCGCATCGGCGACGATGCGGCATTCGCCGAGGTCGCGCATCTCGTCGAGCAGGCCGAGCGGATTGGTGCCGTTCGCCATGGCGTTGACCGGCAGGCTGAAGCGGATGCGCCATTCGCGCATGCCGCCGGGTGCTTCGGCCACCGGCGCGGTAGCGGCGGCAACGCTTGCCGCGGGGGCGGGCGAGCCCGCGCCGTTGACGGCGCGGTGCAGGTTGTCGAGGAGGCTCGCGCTCATCGCGTCATGGTCGCCGTTCGGCGTTTCGAGCAGGGCGCGCATGTGGTCCTGCGCGGACAGCACCGCCGAGACCAGTTCGTGCGTCGCCGGCACGTCGCCCTTGCGCACGCGGTCGAAGGCGGTCTCGCAATGGTGCGTGAAGGCGGCCAGCGCCTCGAAGCCGAACATCGCGCCCGACCCCTTCAACGTGTGCAGGCCCCGGAAGACCGCGTCGATCTGGTCGCGGTCGTCGAGGCTGCGGGTCAGGTCCAGGAGGCCGGACTCGATCAGTTCCAGCAGTTCGGCCGCTTCTGTCCGGAAGACTGAGATCGGGTCTGGGTTGCTCATTTTCCGAGGACCTTCCGGGCGATCTTGACGAGGCTTTCCGGATCGAACGGTTTGGTGAGCCAGCCGGTGGCGCCGGCGGCCTTGGCCTGCGCCTTCAGTTCGCCGTCGGATTCGGTGGTGAGGAAGATGACCGGCACGCCGGTATGCGCGGGCAGCTTGCGCAGCTCGCGGATCATCGTCAGGCCGTCCATGTTCGGCATGTTGAGGTCGGTGATGACGAGGTCGTAGTCACCGTCCTTCAGCTTGTTGAGGCCGTCGAGCCCGTCGACCGCCTCGGTCACGGTGTAGCCGGCATTGCCGAGGGTGACGCGTGTCGTCAGCCGGATGCTGGCGGAATCGTCCACGGTCAAGATTTTCGCGGTCATCAATTCTTCTCCTGATGCAGCCAGAAATGCGCGGCGTCCGGCGTCATCTCGTCGAGAAAGCCGCCGCGCTTCAGTACGTCGTAAAGGTCCCCCGCCGCCGGCCGCGCAAGTAGAAGCCGGCCCGCGCGGGACGCAGCGTGCTTGCGCGCCGCCGTCACGAGCTGGACGAAGCTGAGATCGACCTGCGCGTCGGCGCCGATGTCGAGTATCGTCGTCCCGTTATTGTTCAGGTGATCCAGGATGAGTCCCTGGATCGACACTATAGTCTTGATGGTGAGCGAGGCCGGTAAGGTTAATGGCGTCTCACCGGGCAGGGTGGATGGCATGGATGGCCCGATCGTCGTTTGGCGAGAGAGTATTTCCCGCGCGAGAATTCCCAGTCAGGCTTAATGAACAGTAAAGCGCGGTTGATAAATTCACGTATTGCTGGTTGTTCCGAAAGGGGCGCAAAGCCTTACCTTAGGGAAGGAAATCGATCTAAGATTATGTTCCTCAATGGAATTCACGATGATTAGAAATAAGTGATATTATTTATAAGTCCCTAATTCTAGGGATGGCTGCATCCTCGGGTAGCAGGGCGAAAAATGGCCCTGGCATGGGGGATTCGACTTCATCAGGAGTTGCGAATTTACTGCGCGTTACCGTGTTGGCTCCTAGGGTTCGCCCAGATTTTCTTGGAAATGGGGTGGGGCGTGTCAGGAACAGCAAGCGCAGTCCGCGTGGAGCGGCAGACAGCGGAGGGCGAGCTCGTCTCGCGCCTCGAAGGGGCCCGTTCCCGCATCGAGCAGCGCTTCCTCGATGGCGGTGTCGTCCTGCTGGCCGTGCTCGACGTGCTCAACCGGCTGGTCGCCTCGCTGGAGCACCTGTCGCAGTCGCTCGACGACGACACCGCCGAGGCGACGATCGGCCAGCTGCTCGCAACGGTCGACCGCTTGAGGACGCTGCCCGCCATCGAGGAGACGCGCCAGTCCCGCCTCGCCGGCGTCGCCGTGACGGAAAAGTCGCTCGGCACTTGTATTGCCGACATGCAGGAGACGCTGCGCTACCTGCGCACCTTCGCGACGACGGCCAAGATCACCGGCGCGGCCATTCCCGATTTCTCCGGTTTCGCGGACGAAATCCTCGAACGCATCCGGTTCGGCGCGGGCGAGGTCAATGCGCTCGGCGCGAAGATCGGCACGCTCGGCAGCGTGATCGACACCGCGTCCGCCGGGGGCGGGGAGGCGCTGGAGCGCTTCCGCCGCAGCGTGCCGGATATCGCCGGCAACCTTTCGCGCAACGCGGCCGATCTCACCGCCCAGCGCCGCCATCTTTCCCAGCTTGCCGGCAAGGTCGGCGCCTCGGCGCGCCTGGTGCAGACCAAGGCGGCGACGACCCTCTCCGCCATGCAGATCGGCGACATCACGCGCCAGCGCATCGAGCACTGCCAGTCGGCCTTCGCCCTGCTGGAGGACTATCTTGCGGCAGGCACGCTGGATGCCGAGGCCGGCGCGCGCCTCACCGCGCTGGTGCGCCATCTCGTGCGCGACCAGCTCTCCGAACTCGCCCGCGATTTCGAGCGCGAATGCAGGACCGTCGTCGGCACGATCCGCAGTTTCGGCGCCGATATAGATGCGCTGACGGCGCTGCACGGCGACATGGACGCCGCCGACGGCAACTCCGCCGACCGCGCCATGCGCACGCTGGAGGCAGACATCGCCGCCGCGCGCGCCGTGGTGCGCGACATCGAGCAGGCGGCCGGCAAGGCCAATGCGCTCGGCTCGAGCACGGTCGAGACGGTGCAGGAACTGCTCAAGGGCGTGAAGACGATCCAGCTCGTGCGCACCGACATCCAGTACATGGCGCTCAACACCAACCTGCGCTGCAGCAAGCTCGGCGAGGAGGGGCGGGCGATCAACGTGGTGACGGCGGAATTGCGCGCCTTTTCCGCCCAGCTCGACGACACCGCCGAGCGCATCCTCGCCGCCCTGCAATCGCTGGAAGGCGATGCCGGCAAGCTCGGCGAGGCGGGCAATGCGACGGATGGTTCGCTCGATGCGCATCTGGAGGAAGTCCTCGACCATATCCGGCGCGCTGGCGACCGCATGGAGGCGGACATGGCGGCGCTGCGGGCCTGCGGCGCGGATATTTCCGCAAAGGCCGGCAACACGATCGCCGGTCTCGACTTCAAGGCCGAGCTCGGCGACGTGCTCGCCGATTGCGCCGCCAGCGCCGCCGCGCTGACCGGGCCGGACCTGCCCGATACCCGCGGGCTGGAGGCAGCGCTTGCCGATCTCGGCGGCCGGATCGCGCGGACCTATACCATGGTGTGCGAGCGCGAGGTCCATGCCCGGATCTTCGGCGCGACGGTCGAGATGCCGGTTGCGCCGGTCGCCGCCGGGAGCGACGAGGCGCTCTTCGACGACGCGCTCTTCTGAGCCGCCGCTTCCCCATCCTTCGCCTGCTTCCGCCGGCCGGCCGTGTTGGCCGATTTGCGTGGGCACTTTCATTGTATTTTTGAAAACATAGCGCTGGCCAAGCCGGAAACATCGATATATTCAAGGAGATATTACGTTGCCGTCGAGGCAGGAAAAGGGAGAACAGGAATGAACCGCCGTCTGCTTTTGAAACTGGTCGTCGCCGCCTTCGCGGCCATGCCGCTCGCCCTGCCGGCCGCCGCCGCGGAGAAGGTCACCGTCTTCGCCGCCGCCAGCCTCAAGAACGCGCTCGATGCCGCCAATGCCGCCTGGCAGAAGGAAACCGGCAACGAGACGGCCGTCTCCTATGCCGCAAGCTCGGCGCTCGCCAAGCAGATCGAGGCGGCCGCGCCCGCCGATCTCTTCATCTCGGCAGACCTTGCCTGGATGGATTACGTCGCCGAGAAGAAGCTGATCAAGGACGACACCCGCTCCAACCTCCTCGGCAACCGTATCGTGCTCGTCGCGCCGAAGGACAATGCCTCGACCGTCGAGATCAAGGAAGGCTTCGACCTTGCCGGCCTCGTCGGCGACGGCAAGCTCGCCATGGGCGCGGTGGACAGCGTGCCGGCCGGCAAATACGGCAAGGCGGCGCTCGAAAAGCTCGGCGTCTGGTCCGCCGTCGAAGGCAAGGTGGCGGGCGCGGAAAGCGTGCGCGCCGCGCTCGCGCTCGTCTCGCGCGGCGAAGCGCCCTACGGCATCGTCTACGAGACGGATGCCGCCGCCGATCCGGGCGTCGCCGTCGTCGGCACCTTCCCGGAAGACAGCCATCCGCCGATCATCTATCCGGTCGCCATCCTCTCGGAATCGCAGAGCCCCGCCGCCGGCGCCTATCTCGACTTCCTGAAGTCCGACAAGGCCGCGCCCTTCTTCACCGGGCAGGGCTTCACCATCCTGAAATAGGACGAGCCTCGGGAAAGCCCCGGATGCTATGTCCGGGGCAGTTGTATTCGACGGGGAAATGTTTTCCCGTGAAGATGCCTCTCACCCTGACCCTTTCCCCGCAGGCGCGGAGAGGGGACGTGCCCCACGAACCGTTATTGTTTGAGGAAACCGGTGCGGCATATCCCCTTCGCCCCGCAGCCAAGGAGAAGGTGGCCGGCAGGCCGGATGAGGGGCACACTACCCGGACGGCGGCAAAATAGGAGACGGCGTGGACTGGTTTGCCTTGAGCGCTGAGGAATGGACGGCGATCCGGCTGAGCCTCAGGGTCTCGACCGTCGCGGTCCTCGTCAGCCTGCCGCTCGGCATTCTCGTCGCGCTGGCGCTGGCGCGGGGGCGCTTCTGGGGCAAGTCGCTTCTGAACGGCATCGTCCACCTGCCGCTGATCCTGCCGCCGGTCGTCACCGGCTTTATCCTGCTCATCCTGTTCGGCCGGCGCGGGCCTATCGGCTCGGTGCTCGCCGAATGGTTCGGCATCGTGCTCTCCTTCCGCTGGACCGGTGCGGCGCTTGCCTGCGGCGTCATGGGCTTTCCGCTGATGGTGCGTTCGATCCGCCTTTCCATCGAGGCGGTGGACCGCAAGCTGGAGGAAGCGGCCGGCACGCTCGGCGCCAGCCCCGCCTGGGTCTTCCTCACCGTCACCCTGCCGCTCATCCTGCCCGGCGTCATCGCCGGCATGATCCTCGCCTTCGCCAAGGCCATGGGCGAGTTCGGCGCGACCATCACCTTCGTCTCCAACATTCCCGGCGAGACACAGACGCTCTCGGCCGCCATCTATACCTTCACCCAGGTGCCGGGCGGCGATGCCGGCGCCATGCGCCTCACCGTCGTCGCCATCGCCATTTCCATGGTCGCGCTCATCGCCTCGGAAATCCTCGCCCAGCGCCTCGGCCGCAAGGTGAACCTCGAATGAGCCTCGTCGTCGAAGCACGCCACCGGCTCGGCACCTTCGCCCTCGACGCCGCCTTCACCTCCGATGGCGGGGTCACGGCGCTCTTCGGCCGTTCCGGCTCGGGCAAGACCTCGCTCATCCGCATCATCGCCGGCCTGACGCGCCCGGCGGAAGGCGTCGTGCGCCTCGGCGGCGACGTGCTGGTCGATACGGCGCGCGGCATCTTCGTGCCGCCCCATCGCCGCCGCTTCGGCTATGTCTTCCAGGAGGCGCGGCTCTTCCCTCACCTGACGGTCCGGCAGAACCTCAACTACGGTCGCTGGTTCTCGCCGAAGGGCACGCGCCCGGAGAGCCCGGACCGTGTCGTCGGCCTGCTCGGCATCGGCGACCTCCTCGACCGCCAGCCGGCCAACCTTTCCGGCGGCGAGAAGCAGCGCGTCGCCATCGGCCGCGCGCTGCTCGCTTCCCCGCGCCTCCTGCTGATGGACGAGCCGCTTGCCGCGCTCGACGAGGAGCGCAAGGCGGAGATCCTGCCCTATCTGGAGCGCCTGCGCGACGAGGCGGGCATTCCCATCGTCTATGTCAGCCATTCCGTCGCCGAGGTGGCGCGGCTTGCCGACCGGGTCGTCCTGATGGTGGATGGCCGCGTCGAGGCGGTCGGGCCGGCCTCCGACGTGCTCGGCGGCCCGCGCCTTGCCTCCGCCGCCGACCGCCGCGAGGCGGGCAGCGTGCTGTCCGGCCGCGTCGAGGCGCGCGATGCGGCGCATGGCCTCGCCACCATCCGCCTCGACGGCGGTGCGGCGATCCTCGTGCCCGGCGCCGCCGTTTCGCCCGGCGAGACGGTGCGCCTGCGCATCCCCGCCCGCGACGTCATGGTGGCGACGGTGCGGCCGGAGGGCCTTTCCGCGCTCAACATCCTCGAAGGCACGGTGGAGACCATCGAACCGGACGGCGAGGGCATGGCGAGCCTGCGCATCGCCTGCGGCGGCGATCACGTCCGCGCCCGCATCACGGCGTTCTCCGTCGAACGGCTCGGCCTTGCGCCCGGCCTGCCGGTTCATGCCGTCATCAAGACGGTGGCGCTGGAATAGGGATCAGTCCGCCAGATTCGCGACCAGCCAGCCGATCTCCTCGGCAAGCGCCACGCGCGCCTTCTCCTCCATGGCATGGTAATGCGCGATCAGCGCCTCGCCGAAGGGCGTCAGCACCGCGCCGCCGCCCTGCTTGCCGCCGCGCTGGGATTCCACCACCGGCTGGCGGAACAGCCGGTTCATCTCGTCGACCAGCAGCCAGGCCCGGCGATAGGACATGTCCATCGCCCGCCCGCCCGCCGAGATCGAGCCCGTTTCCCTTATATGCGAGAGAAGCTCGATCTTGCCGCGGCCGATGCGCCCCTCCGGCTCGAGCTGGATCCGGAAGATGATCTTCGGTTCGGTCTTGGCGACTGCTGACATGAAACTGGCCCGTATGGATACGGGCCAGTTATAACAGCGTTTTCCGCGGATTAAAGCTCAGGCCGCACGCTTCAGGGCATCGCCGAGGATCGAGACGATGTCCTCGAAATGCTTCTTCTCGGCGATCAGCGGCGGCGAGAAGGCGATGATGTCGCCGGTGACGCGGATCAGCAGGCCCTTCTCGAAGCAGTCGACGAAGACGTCATAGGCGCGCGCGCCCGGTGCGCCGTCGCGCGGGGCAAGCTCGATGCCGGCGATGAGGCCGATGGTGCGGATGTCGATGACGTGCGGCAGGCCCTTCAGCGAATGCATCGCCGCATGCCACTCGTCCTGCAGCTCGGCGCCGCGGGTGAAGAGGCCCTCGTCGCGGTAGATGTCGAGCGTCGCGATGCCCGCCGCGCAGGCCGCCGGATGGCCGGAATAGGTGTAGCCGTGGAAAAGCTCGATGGCGTTTTCCGGCCCATGCATCAGCGCGTCGTGCACCTTGCGGCTGGCGAAGACCGCGCCCATCGGAATCGCGCCGTTGGTGAGGCCCTTGGCGGTGGTCACGAGGTCCGGCGTCACGCCGAAATAGTCGGTGGCGAAGGCGGCGCCGAGGCGGCCGAAGCCGGTGATCACCTCGTCGAAGATCAAGAGGATGCCATGCCTGTCGCAGATCGCGCGCAGCTTTTCGAGATAGCCCTTCGGCGGAATGAGGACGCCCGTGGAGCCGGCGACGGGTTCGACGATGCAGGCGGCGATGGTTTCCGCGCCATGCAGGGCGACGAGCCGTTCGAGATCGTCCGCCAGCTCCGCGCCATGCTCCGGCTGGCCCTTCACATAGGCGTTCTTGGAAAGATCGTGCGTGTGGCGCAGGTGATCCGAGCCGGCAAGCTGCGGGAAGACGCGGCGGTTGTTGACGATGCCGCCGACCGAGATGCCGCCGAAGCCGACGCCGTGATAGCCGCGCTCGCGGCCGATGAGGCGCGTGCGCGTGCCCTGGCCGATGGCGCGCTGGTAGGCGATGGCGATCTTCAGTGCGGTGTCGACCGATTCGGAGCCCGAGCCGGTGTAGAACACGCGGTCGAGCTTGGCGCCCTCGGGCCCGGGCGCGATTTCCGCGAGCCGCTCGGCGAAGTCGAAGGCGATCGGATGGCCCATCTGGAAGGAGGGCGCGAAATCCATCTGCGTGAGCTGGCGCTCGACGGCAGCGGCGATCTGCCGGCGGCCATGGCCGGCGTTGCAGCACCACAGGCCCGCGGTGCCGTCGAGGACCGTGCGGCCGTCGGTGCTGGTGTAATACATGCCCTCGGCGCTCGCGAGCAGGCGCGGCGCGGCCTTGAACTGGCGATTGGCGGTAAACGGCATCCAGTAGCTGTCGAGCACCGGTGCGTTGGGTTTGTTGTGAACGTTCATGGCAGATCTCCTCCCAAAGCAATTCCGGCAAAAGTGCGTAGCGGCTTTGCGTCCGGAATTGCGAAAAACGAAAAGGGTAGAGCGTTTTCGCGAGAAAGCGGAAATGCTCTGGCTGAGGGATTGACGCCATGATTTGCCATGCCGAACAAGTCCTTTTCTGGTTGACGTCAAGCGATTGAAAATAAAGGATGGAGGAGCAGAGGTTTTCGCTATTTCGAACATCTGAAACAGGAAGTGCCATGTCGGTCGATATCGGAGGCAGGCTGCGCCATCTGCGCATGGCCCACAATCTCTCCCAGCGGGAACTGGCCAAGCGCGCCGGCGTCACCAATTCGACCATCTCGCTGATCGAATCGAATGCCTCGAACCCATCGGTCGGCGCCCTCAAGCGCATCCTCGACGGCATCCCGATCGGCCTTGCGGAATTCTTCGCCTTCGAGCCAGACCGCCCGCGAAAGGCGTTCTACCGGGCGGACGAGCTGACGGAGATCGGCAAGGGCGGCATTTCCTACCGCCAGATCGGCGACAACCTCTTCGGCCGCAGCCTGCAGATATTGAAGGAGTGCTACCAGCCCGGCGCCGACACCGGAAAGGTGCCGCTGGTGCATGAGGGGGAGGAGGGCGGCATCGTGCTGTCCGGTCGCCTCGAAGTGACGGTCGATGACGAGCGCCGCATCCTCGGCCCGGGCGATGCCTACTATTTCGAAAGCCGCCGTCCGCACCGCTTCCGCTGCGTCGGCCCGGTGCCCTGCGAGGTCATCAGCGCCTGCACCCCGCCGACCTTCTGAAAGAAGAAAGCCCGCCGGAGGCGGGCTTTCGGGATGCGGTCAGGCCTTGGTATTGTCCTCGATTGGGGCGTCCGGCCCGTTCTTCTTGATCGAATCGATCGCTTTCTGCGCGCTGGCCTTGCTGGAATAGCCTTCCGTCGAGAACATCACTTCGCTGTTGTACTTGAAGCGGACGCGATATTCGCCGGCCTTGTCCCTGTAGATCTCGAACTTGTGCGCCATGAGCTTGCCCTCCAGGCAGATGTGAATCGACACATGCAGCGTGCCAGCAGCCGAACGCACTGACAAGGGAGGAGGATACCGGTTTTCGAGAAGGAGATTGGCTGGGGAACCTGGATTCGAACCAAGATTAACGGAGTCAGAGTCCGCCGTTCTACCGTTGAACTATTCCCCAGCAGGGTGGTTCCGGCTTGGCCGGCGCCTGTGAGGCGGGCTTATAAACAAAAGGCGGCGCGTTGCAAATGGTTTTTTTGGAAAAAATCGCGCCGGCCTCGCGGCGCCGGCCGCTCTCGGCGCCCGCCGCAAAAAGAATTTGGCGAACGGGCCGGGCGCTGGTAATGTCGCCCCAACGAAGATCGAGAGAGCGCCTGCTTGCAGCTACAAGGCTTTGCGCGGCGCCATAGGCAGTAACGTGAACGACCCCGACAGCGGCGAGAAGCCGCCCGTTTCCGGGGCGCAAGATGCGGGCAATGCGGGGCGGCCGAAGCGGTCGCGCCGTCGCAAGGGAAAGCAGAAGGGCGCCATGAGTCCCTCTGCCGTTTCCCCGTCCGCAGGCCAGGCGGCCGGTTCGTCCGTGCCAGCCGAGCGCCCCCAGGCCGCACCAGGCGGCAACAATGCGCGCCGGAACAAGCGTCGCAGGCACGGCAGGATTCCGGGCGCCGAGAACGTGCGCCCGCTCGCCCCCGTCGGCCAGCGCGAAGCATCGCAGCACGAACCGCGCCAGGCGGACGGCCGCAAGAACCGCCGGAAGCATCGCGGCCGCAAATCGGGCTCGCGCGTCCTTCCGTCCGCCGCCGAGGCCGTGGTCCTTTCGCCCGCCGCCGAGCCGGTTGCCGAGGCGCGGCCTGCGCACCATGCGCCCGAGCCCCGCGGGGAGGCGCTCCCCGCGCCGCGTTTCGCCGAGCGCGACCAGTATGATGCGCCGCTCTATGCGGCGCTCGATCTCGGCACCAACAATTGCCGCCTTCTCGTCGCCCAGCCCACCCGGCCCGGCCAGTTCCGCGTCGTCGATGCCTTCTCGCGCATCGTTCGCCTCGGCGAGGGGCTCGGGGCCAGCGGCCGGCTTTCGGACGAGGCGATGGACCGCTCCGTCGAGGCGCTGAAGGTCTGCGCCGCAAAGCTCAAGCACCGCAACATCCGCCGCAGCCGCCTGATCGCCACGGAGGCCTGCCGCGCGGCGGAAAACGGCGAGACCTTCCTTCACCGCGTGCGCGAGGAGACGGGGCTGGAGCTCGAGATCATCAACCGCGAGACCGAGGCGCGGCTTGCCGTTTCCGGCTGCTCCTCGCTGGTCGGCCGCGAGGCGAAGTCCGTCGTGCTCTTCGACATCGGCGGCGGCTCTTCGGAAATCGCGGTCATCCGCATCGGCGAGAACCGCTCCAGCCGGCTGGCCAACCACATCACCCACTGGACCTCGCTGCCCGTCGGCGTCGTCACGCTCTCCGAGCGCCACGGCGGGCGCGACGTGACGCCGGAAAGCTTCGCGGGCATGGTCTCGGAGGTCGAGGGCATGCTGGCGAATTTCGATTGCCCGGGCGATATCGTCTATGCGCCGGAGGATTTCCACCTCATCGGCACGTCGGGCACGGTGACGACGCTCGCCGGCGTCCATCTCGACCTGCCGCGCTACGACCGGCGCCGGGTCGACGGCGTCTGGCTCTCGGACGACGAGGTGACCGCCATGCAGGCGCGGCTCCTGTCCTGGGATTTCTCCGCCCGCGCGGCCAATCCCTGCATCGGGCCGGACCGGGCTGACCTCGTGCTCGCCGGCTGCGCCATCCTGGAGGCGATCCGCAAGCGCTGGCCCTCGCGCCGCATGCGCGTTGCCGACCGCGGCTTGCGCGAGGGGCTGCTCACCGACATGATGGCCGATGACGGCGTCTGGCGCCGCGGCCGCCACCGCCGAAACCAGCGCGGCGGCCACCGCAATCCGGCAAAGCCCGAAGGACAGGCGTCATGACCAAGCCCCCCGTCGGCGGCAACCGCACCGGCCGCAAGCTCGGCCAGAAGGTCAGGAAGACGAAGCTCAAGGCCTCCTCGCGCCGCTGGCTCGAGCGCCACATCAACGATCCCTACGTGCAGCGCGCCAAGCTGGAAGGCTACCGCGCCCGCGCGGCCTTCAAGCTGCTGGAGATCGACGAGAAGCACAACATCCTTGCCGGCGCCAGACGCATTATCGACCTCGGCGCGGCGCCCGGCAGCTGGTCGCAGATCGCCGCCAAGGTGACGGATTCGACGGATGCGGATCCGCGCGTCGCGGCCATCGACTTCCTGGAGATGGATCCGCTGCCCGGCGTCACCATTCTCCAGATGGACTTCCTCGATCCGGAGGCGCCGCACAAGCTCATCGAGGCGGTCGGCGGCACGCCGAACCTCGTCATATCGGACATGGCCGCGCCCACCACCGGCCACCGCCAGACGGACCACCTGCGCACCATGCACCTGTGCGAGGTCGCCGCGCACTTCGCCGTCGAGGTGCTGGCCGAAGGCGGGCATTTCCTGGCAAAGACCTTCCAGGGCGGCACGGAACGCGACCTCCTCAACATGCTCAAGCAGAATTTCAGGCAGGTCATCCATGTGAAGCCCGGCGCCTCGCGCGCCGAATCGGTCGAGATGTTCCTGCTCGCCAAGGGCTTCAAGGGCCGCAAGGCGCGAAGCGAGGCGGCGGAAGCGGACGAGGAGGCCTGATGCTTCTCTACGTGACGGTCGGCGCCAACGACCTGGACCGCGCCGGCCGCTTCTACGATGCGATCCTGCAGCCTCTTGGCTATTCGAGGCAGAAGAAAGCGGCCGGAGAGATCGGCTACGCTGCGGACGGCGACGTGCGCTGCCGCTTCTGGGTGGTCGAGCCCTTCGACCGCGAACCGGCGACCTTCGGCAATGGCGTGACGATCGCGCTCGTCGCCCCGAGCCGGGCCGCCGTCGATGCCTTCCATGCCGCGGCGCTTGCGGCGGGCGGGACGGACGAGGGCGCGCCGGGCCTGCGGCCGTTCCATGCCAGCTTCTACGCGGCTTTCGTGCGCGACCATGACGGCAACAAGCTGGCGGCCGTCTGCGAACAGCCGGAATGAATTGATTTCTTGAAGCGGGGGAGCCCCTCATCCCCCTGCCGGGACCTTCTCGCCGCAAGCGGGAGAAGAGGTGTCGTACCGTTTTCCCCCTTAGGTTCAGGAATGCAGGGAAGCGGTGCGCCCAGCGCTCCTCGCCCCGCTTGCAGGGAGAGGATGCCGGCAGGCGGGTGAGGGCCTATCCTCCACGCCTCGTCATTTCACCGTCACCGTTTCCTCGTCCCGGCCCGTCATCCTGTGGCCGGAAACGGTAGAGCCCGCATTCTTCGCCATGGCGATGAAGGGAATGACGGCGGCGAGCGTCAGCACCGAAATCACCATGAAGGCGATCTGGAAATCACGCAGTTCCAGCGGCGAGCCGGTGAGCGACGTCTCGACCTCCAGGATGGCGCCCGCCACCGCGACGCCCATGGCAAGGCTGATCTGCTGGAGCACGGCGCTCATCGAGGTCGCCTTGCTGGCGTCCGTATCGGGAATGTCGGCGAAGGACAGCGCGTTCACGCTGGTGAAGAAGAACGAGCGGGCAAAGCCCGCGACGAGCAGCACCCCGGCCATGAACCAGAAGGGCGTCGCCGGCGTGAAGAGCCCGTTGACGAAGGTCAGCGCCGCGCCGCAGATGCTGGCCACGATCAGCGTCGTGCGGAAGCCGGCAAACGTGAGCACGCGCTTG
The DNA here is from genome assembly GCF_016839145.1 of Shinella sp. PSBB067. NCBI lineage: Bacteria > Pseudomonadati > Pseudomonadota > Alphaproteobacteria > Hyphomicrobiales > Rhizobiaceae > Shinella > Shinella sp. PSBB067. Next base: position 347,146 of record NZ_CP069303.1, read on the forward strand.
GCGATGAACTTCGTGGTGATCGCCCCGATGGCGCCGGTGAAGGTGACGAGGCCCGACTGGAAGGGCGTCAGCCCGAAGCCGACCTGCAGCATCAGCGGCATCAGGAAGGGCACCGCGCCGACCGAGATGCGAAACAGCGTGCCGCCGATGGAGGCCGCCCGGAAGGCGCTGTCGCGGAAGAGCTTGAGGTCGAGCAGCGGCGTCGGGTGGCGCCTGGCGTGGCGCACGTAGAGGACGCCGCAGAGAAGGCCGATGACGGTGGCGACGATGCCGATCACCGGCGGCAGCGCCGGCAGGCTCACCACCGAGAGGCCGAACATCGTGCCGGACGCGGCGACCGCGCTGAGGAGGAAGCCGGTCCAGTCGAGCGGCGGCGGCGCGGCGGCGCGGATTTCCGGCAGGTAGATGCCGGACAGGATATAGCCGACGATGCCGACCGGCACGTTGATCAGGAAGATCCAGTGCCAGGAGAAATAGGTGGTGATGAAGCCGCCGAGCGGCGGGCCGGCAAGCGGACCGACCAGCGCGGGAATGGTCAGCAGCGCCATGGCCGAGACCAGCTCGGAGCGCGAGGTGCTGCGCACCAGCACGAGGCGCGCGACAGGCGTCATCATCGCCCCGCCCATGCCCTGCAGGAAGCGGGCGACGACGAAGGCGAAGAGGCTGTTCGCCACGGCGCAGAAGATGGAGCCGGCGACGAAGACGAGAATGGCAAGGCGGAAGATGCGCTTGGCCCCGAACCGGTCCGCCATCCAGCCGCTGAGCGGGATGAAGGTCGCGAGCGAGACCATGTAGGAGGTCAGCGCGAGCTTCAGCGTGATCGGCCCGACGCCGAGATCGGCGGCAATCGCCGGCAGCGAGGTGGAGATGACGGTGGAATCCATCTGCTCCATGAAGAGCGCGACGGCGAGGATGAGGGGAACGATACGGTTCATCGGCAGTTCACGATACGTGTCCTTGCGAAGGCCGGCCGACTTCTGCGCCCCTTGCCGGCATCTGTCAAATCGCCAGAAACCGTCTTTCGCATCACAAGCCCGTGATTCGGCGGGACCGCATCGTGACGGCGCCCTAGTTTGCGCCGTGTCATCCTGCCGCCGATACAGCCATTCACGAAAGAGGGTAGACCCATGCCAGACCATTCGACAATCTCGCGCCGGTCCTTGTTTCTCGCCGCGGGCGTGGGCACGCTGGCCGCGCCGCTGGTGCTGCACCGCGCCGCGGCGCTTGCCCGGTCCGAAGTGGACGCCACCGACATGAGAGTGAGCCCGATCGAGACGCGCAGCCTCAAGCTGGGCAGCTTCCGCATCCTGGCCGTGCGCGACGGCATTCGCCCCTCCGGCGCGCCCAACGAGACCTTCGGCATCGGCCAGTCCGCCGACGCCGTCGCCGCCCTGCTGGAGGAGAATTTCCTGCCCGCCGACCGCTTCGTCAACAGCTTCACGCCGGCGCTCGTCGATACGGGCTCGGAAGTCGTGCTGTTCGATACGGGCATGGGCGAGGGCGGTCGCGACGCCGGCATGGGGCGCCTGCTGGAAGGGCTGAAATATGCCGGCTATACGCCGGACCAGGTGTCCGTCGTCGTCCTCACCCACTTGCACGGCGACCATATCGGCGGGCTGATGGAGGGCGAAAAACCCGCCTTCCCGAATGCGCGCTACGTCACCGGCCGCACCGAATACGATTTCTGGGTCAACCCGGAGCGCATGGGTACGCCCGCCGAGCAGGGCCACCAGGGCGTGCTCGCCAAGGTGCAGCCGCTCGCCGAGAAGCTCACCTTCATCGAGGATGGCGGCGAGGTCGTGCCCGGCATCACCGGTCTCGATGCCTTCGGCCATACGCCCGGCCACATGATCTTCCGCGTCGAATCGGAGGGCAGGGCGCTGATGCTGACGGCCGACACGGCGAACCACTTCGTGCTGTCGCTGCAGCGGCCGGACTGGGAGGTGCGCTTCGACATGGACAAGGCGCAGGCCGCCGCGACCCGCAAGAAGGTGTTCGACATGATCGCCACCGACAGGCTCGCCTTCATCGGCTACCACATGCCCTTCCCGGCCGCCGGCTTTATCGAGAAGGCGGGGGAGGGCTATCGCTTCGTGCCGGTGAGCTACCAGTTCGACGTGTGAGACGCCGCCAGCGGCGGCCGGCCACGACTGTCTTTGGCTAAGCGGTTAAGGCAAGGACCGCTCATCCGCCTGCGGAGAGAAGGTCGCGGTAGCGGTATGGGGGGCCATGCCTCGCCGTCGCTTGTCGACAAGCCGGCCGCCGAACCGATTCCGGGCTTTTTGCTATTTCCAATCCGTCATGAACGTGTTACCAGCCCTCGCCAACTTCCAAGAATTTCTTGCAAGCGACCGAGGCGGACAACTCCCAATGTTCCCCTTGGTGCGTGAGCTTTACCTTAAAGGAACTTGGCCCATGGCGCGCATCATTGAAACCGCAACCGGTCTCGAAGCCCTGACCTTCGACGACGTTCTCCTGCAGCCCGGCCACTCCGAGGTCATGCCGGGACAGACGAACATCGCCACCCGCATCGCCCACGATTTCGAGCTGAACCTGCCGATCCTCTCCTCCGCGATGGATACGGTGACGGAAAGCCGCCTTGCCATCGCCATGGCCCAGGCCGGCGGCCTCGGCGTCATCCACCGCAACCTGACGCCCGCCGAACAGGCCGAGGAGGTCCGTCAGGTCAAGAAGTTCGAAAGCGGCATGGTCGTCAATCCGGTGACGATCGGCCCCGACGCCACGCTCGCCGAAGCGCTGGCGCTGATGAAGGCGCACGGCATTTCCGGCATCCCGGTCGTCGAGAACGGCGGCAACGCCAAGGCCGGCCGGCTCGTCGGCATCCTGACGAACCGCGATGTGCGCTTCGCCTCCGACCCGGCCCAGAAGATCTACGAGCTGATGACCCGGGAAAACCTCATCACGGTCAAGGAGACCGTGGACCAGCAGGAAGCCAAGCGCCTCCTGCACCGCCACCGCATCGAGAAGCTGCTGGTGGTGGACGGCGACGGCCGCTGCGTCGGCCTCATCACCGTCAAGGACATGGAGAAGTCGCAGCTCAACCCCAACGCCTCGAAGGACGCGCAGGGCCGCCTTCGCGCCGCCGCCGCCATCTCGGTCGGCGACGACGGCTTCGAGCGTGCCGAACGCCTCATTGATGCCGGCGTCGACCTCATCGTCGTCGATACCGCGCACGGCCATTCGCAGCGCGTGCTGGATGCGGTCGCCCGCGTGAAGAAACTGTCGAATTCCGTGCGCATCATGGCCGGCAACGTCGCCACCTCCGATGGCACCAGGGCGCTGATCGACGCAGGCGCGGATGCCGTCAAGGTCGGCATCGGCCCGGGCTCGATCTGCACGACGCGCATCGTCGCCGGCGTCGGCGTGCCGCAGCTCGCCGCCATCATGTCCTCCGTCGAGGCGGCGCAGGCCGCGGACATTCCGGTCATCGCCGACGGCGGCATCAAGTTCTCGGGCGACCTTGCCAAGGCCATCGCCGCCGGCGCCTCGGCCGTCATGGTCGGCTCGCTGCTCGCCGGCACGGACGAGAGCCCGGGCGAGGTCTTCCTCTACCAGGGCCGCTCCTTCAAGGCCTATCGCGGCATGGGCTCCGTCGGGGCCATGGCACGCGGCTCGGCCGACCGCTACTTCCAGGCCGAGGTGCGCGACACGCTGAAGCTCGTGCCCGAGGGCATCGAGGGCCAGGTGCCCTACAAGGGCCCGGTCTCGGGCGTGCTGCACCAGCTCGCTGGCGGCCTCAAGGCCTCGATGGGCTATGTCGGCGGCAAGGACCTCAAGGAGTACCAGGAGCGCGCCACCTTCGTGCGCATCTCCGGCGCGGGCCTGCGCGAAAGCCATGCCCATGACGTGACCATCACCCGCGAAAGCCCGAACTATCCGGGCGCCGTCTGATCGGCTCCGTCCTGGAGCGATACCTTCGAAGTGCCCGGCCTTGCCGGGCATTTTCATCTTCCGGCCCCATGATTCCGATTCCGTTTCCTCGCGCCCGTGCATAGGATGCCCCGCCGGCAATCTCGCCGGCTATTCGGGGGAACATCATGAAGACGATACTGGCTGGCGCCCTTCTGGGCCTGGGGCTCGTCGTGCCTGCGCAGGCGCAGACGGTCAACGCCGGCACCTATAATGTCGAGGGCACCAATCTCGACGGTTCGGCCTATGGCGGCACGGCGACGATCGAGCTGACGAGCGAGACCACCTGCTCGATCGAATGGAACACCGGCTCGACCGCGTCCAACGGCATCTGCATGCTCTATGACAATGCGTTTGCCGCGGCCTACGTGCTGGGCGATGCCGTCGGCCTCGTCGTCTACGAGGTCAAGAGCGACGGATCGCTCGAAGGGGCCTGGACGATCAGCGGCAAGGACGGCTCCGGCAGCGAGACGCTGACGCCGCAGTAACACGTTGCCTTCTCCTTCGGCCTGCGGCGAAGGCCGTTTCCGGTTGAGGCTTTTGCCGGAAACACTTATGCAGGGTGCCTGAAACGCACGCCGAAGGATTGCCATGTCTCCCACGGAAGCCACGATCTGGCCGATGATCGCGCATGTCGCGCTCGTCTTCTTCCTCTATATCCTGCTCTCGACGCGCCGCGTCGGCGCGGTCAAGGACGGCCGCGCCCGGCCCGAGCAGTTCCGCGAGAACCGCGACGAGCCGGGCGAGAGCCTCGTCGTCAGGAACGCCATCGCCAACCAGTTCGAGCTGCCGGTGCTGTTCTATGCGGTCAGCATCCTTCTCTATCTCGTCGATGCCGACAATCCGGTGACGGTTGCCGGCGGCTGGCTCTTCGTGGCGCTGCGCTATGCCCATGCCTATGTGCATGTGACGTCCAACCGGCTGCGCTATCGCCGCCCGCTCTTCATCGCGGGCTTCGTCGTCCTCATGATGCTGTGGGTGTGGCTTGGCGCTTGGCTTGCCCTGACCTGAGGTGCGGTAACGCACTTGTGTTGGGCGGCCGTCCTTTCCAGGCCTATCTTGGTCACCGGCTGGAAAACCGGAGGATCCGCCATGGACAAGCCGCACATCACGCAGGCGATGATCGACGCCTATGACGAATACACCCACCTGACGCTCGACCGGCGCCGCTTCATGGAGCGGCTGACGGCGCTCGCCGGTTCGGGCGCCGCCGCGGCCGCCATCGCGCCGCTGCTCGCCGCCGGTTCCGCGAGCGCCGAGACGGTCGCGTCGGACGACGCCCGCCTCCTGGCCAAGGAGGTCATCTATGGCGGCGGCTCCGGCGAGATGAAGGGCTATCTCGTACGCCCGAAGGAGATGGCGGCGCCGCTCGGCGGCGTCATCGTCGTCCACGAGAACCGTGGCCTCAACGCGCATATCCGCGACGTCGCGCGGCGCATGGCGCTGGAGGGCTTCATCGCGCTCGCGCCCGATTTCCTTTCGCCCGCCGGCGGCACGCCCGACGACGAGGACAAGGCGCGCGAGATGATCGGCAAGCTCGACGCGGCCGCCACGGTCGCCGATGCGCAGGCGAGCCTGCAGTCCCTGGCAGGGCTCGACGGGGCGAACGGCAAGGTCGGCGCGGTCGGCTTCTGCTGGGGCGGCGGCCTCGTCAATCGCTTCGCGACGAAATCGCCGGAGCTGAAGGCGGGCGTCGCCTATTACGGCGCCCAGCCGCCGGCGGAGGACGTGCCCGGCATCAAGGCGGCGATGCTGCTGCATTATGCCGGCCTCGACGCGCGCATCAACGCGGGCATCGACGCCTATCGCACGGCGCTGGAGGCGAACGGCAAGACCTTCGAGATCCACATGTACGACGGCGTCAACCACGCCTTCAACAACGACACCTCGGCCGCCCGCTACGACAAGGCGGCGGCCGACCTTGCCTGGCGGCGAACGGTGGATTTCCTGAAGAAGAACCTTGCCTAGAGCAATTCCAGCAAAAGTGCGCAGCGGTTTTGCGTCCGGAATTGCGTAGAAACAAAAGGATGGAGCGTTTTCGCGATTCGAAGAAAAGCGGAAAAGCTCTAGTCCTTGATCGCCAGCCGCATGGCGCAGCGCGTGTCGCGCGGAAGCCCGTGCTCCGCCTCCTCGTCGAGTACGGCCGCAAGGCGCGCGGGAAGCTCCGCCTCATCCAGCGTGCAAAAGCCGAGCCGCTCGTAGAACGGGCAGTTCCAGGGAATGGTGCGGAAGGTCGTCAGCGTCACTGCATCGAGCCCGTATGCGCGCGCCTGCTCGACGGCGTGCCGGATCAGCCGGCGGCCGATGCCGAATCCCTGGTGCAGGTGGTCGACGGAAATCTCCCAGATGTGCAGCTCCGGCCCCGCGATGTCAGCGCTGAGGAAGCCGACGGGCCAGTCGCCGTCGACGGCCGCCACCCAGTTCGTGCCCTTGGCGATGAGGTCGCGGTGGCGCTCGGCGCTCTGCACCTCGCCTGTCGCGATCCAGGAGAAGGCCTCGACCAGCCGGAAGGACTGCGCGGCCGAGCGCTCGATCCGGCACAGCGTCTCGATCTCGTCTTCGCGGGCAGGGCGGATCGTCACCCTGGACGGCCCGGCCTTGCCCGCGGGTGCGCCGTCCATGGGAATGAGTGTCACCATCCCGGAAGAATATGTCCCGGCCTCAGCCGCGGCATGCGCGGGAAGACCTTCACTTCCGCCTCGGGCAGGTCATCGGCCGCCGAGAGCGGCGTGATGTTGTCGAGGCAGGCGGTTATGTGGCTGGTAATGGCGTTGGAGAGCGAGGGCGAAAGGCCCGGCCGCCGCATGATGCCGATCTGCACCGGGGCGAGCGGCGGGAAGCCGTCCGCCTGCGTCAGCACCTTCATGCCGGGGCGCAGCGCCGATTCCGGCAGCACCGAGACCGCCATGCCCGCCATGACGGCCGCGGCGACCACGGTGGAGGACCAGCTCGTGAACAGCACCTGGTAGTCGCGCCCGACCGAATCGAGCGCCGCGCAGGCGATCTGCCGCCACTGGCAGTCCCGCCGCCCGACGGCGAGCGGCACCGGCGCGTTCTCCGGCAGCGGATGGTTGGCCGACATGACCCAGCAGAGCGGCTCCGTCCGCACCACGTCGGACTGGCGCTGGCGCGGATTGTGCGTGACGAGCGCGATGTCGAGCTCGCCCCTTGCCATCTTCTCGGCCAGGTCGACGGAGGGCTCGCAGACGATATAGAGCTCGACATTGGGATGCGTCTTGGCGAACCGCATGATGATCTCGGGCATGTAGCGGTCGGCATAGTCGTCCGGCGTGCCGATGCGCAGCATGCCTTCGAGGCGGTTGTCGTCGAAGGCGGCGATGGCCTCGTTGTTGAGGCGCAGCATCCGGCGGGCGAAGTTGAGCAGGCGCTCGCCCTCCGCGGTCAGCCGGTTGCCGCGCCCGTCCTTCATGAAGAGCTGCTTGCCGATGCGCTCCTCGAGCCGCCGCATCTGCATCGAAACGGCCGACTGGGTCTTGAAGACCCGGTCCGCCGCCCGCGTGAAGCTGCCCGTATCTGCGATCGCGACGAAGGTCTGGAGCTGGTCGATGTCTAGCGGAGCGGACATAACGGTACTCATAAGATTGTTTGATTGATAGTATTAGAAACATTCGTTGGACTGATCAATGTCTTTCTGCGAAAAAGCAATTGTTGAACGATGGCTTGTCCGCCGGCCGCCGTTCGACAGGATCTGCCGCTCTGCCCCGACCTCCCGGCAAGCGGCTCTTCTTGCAGTCCAGCCCCTGAACCGCCACCCGTTCCCTGCGGGCGGCGAACGATCACAGGTGCCGCGCGATCCCCGTCGAAAAGCGATGGTGCGCGGAGCCGGAAAGGAGAAATGCCATGCGCATGATCGACCGCAGAATGGAAATCGAGGCCCGTGCCACGCGCCGTCCGGCCCCGGGCCTTCTCGTGCTGGCCCGCAGCGCCGCCTCCCGATTCGTCCGCGCGTGGCAGAACCGCCGCGTGATCAACCGGCTGAGCGAACTCGACGACCACCAGCTACTCGACATGGGGCTGTGCCGGAGCGACGTCCACGAGGTCCGCGCCGCGTCCTTCTTCTCCGATGCCGGCCTGCACCTGACGATCGCGGCGCGCGAGCGCGCCCGGCGCCATGTGCGCAGCGGCCGCGCGGATTGATTTCTCCCGGGTGTCGCCCTACCTCCTGGGGCGACCCCTGACTTCCCCGCAGGGTGAGAGCCAATAACCCTGCCGCTTGCCCGGCGCGCGACTCCCAAGGTCCGCGTCGGGCTTTTTCAAATCGAATGCCCGAAACGAGATGATCGACGAAATCCTTGTTCGTCCCGCACGCCCGCAGGACTTTGCGGCCATGAAGGCCGTGCTGCGCGATACGTTCGAAAGCACCTGGCGACCGCAGATCACGGAAAACGCTGCCCGCCGTTACATCGAGACCGATATCGGCGGAAGTTTCATCGAGCGCTGCGGCGTGGCCATGCTCGTGGCTGAGGTCGATGGCCGGATCGCCGGCCTTGTCCATGGCATGGACGATTTCATCGATGCCCTGCATGTCCGTTCCGGTTTCCAGCGCAGGGGCGTTGGCCGCTGCCTGCTTTCGCGCGCCGAGCGTGTCATGGCCGGAAGAGGTTTCCGAAAGGCGCGGCTTGAAACGGATACGTTCAACCAGCAGGCCCGTGGGTTCTATGCGGCGCTGGGCTATATCGAGACAGCGCAATATCCCGACGAGCAATGGCAGAGCGGCCTCACCACCGTCCTCATGGAAAAGGCGCTCGGCGCCGAGGAATGAGAAGCCTGCCGGGATTGCCTGGCGCTCAGGCCTTCTTGCCGCCGTCGGCTTCCGCGCCGTCCCGCATGGTCTCGAAGATCGACTCGATCGTGCGCTGGTAGTCCTTCTGCATTTCGAGCCCGGTGTCGAACATCGTGTTGACGAGGCTCTTCAGCGACTCTGCCGGCGAGCCTTCGGACTCGCTGGGCTTTTCCGCCGCCGCCGGCTGGCCGGCCATGCCGGCCATCATCTCCTGGAAGGCCTTTGCGAAGGGATTGTCGGCAAAGGGATTGGCCGGCGCCTCCTTCTTCGTGCCGAAGAATTCCTGCGCGGCCTGCATGAAGGGATTGTCGAAGGGGTTGGCCGGGTCCGGCTTCACGGCAAGGCCCGCCGCCCCGGCCCATTGCTGCATCATGTCGGCAAAGGGGTTGGCGGATGCCGCCCCGGCCTCTGCACCGGGAAAGAAGGGCGCGAGCGACTGCTTGAAGATGCCGCCCATCAGCGTGCTCGCCATCACGGGCAGCATCTGCTTGTAGATCTCCTGGCCGATGCCGGTCATCTGCGCCGCCTGCGCGGCGATGGCGCGGGAGACCTCCTTGTTACCGAAGAGGTGGCCGAGAATGCCGTTGCCTTCCGCCAGCCCCTGCGGCGTGAAGGCCTTGCTCATGTCCTCGAAATATTTCGCATGGTCGCCGGTCGTCAGCGCCTTCATGAAGGCGGCGAGGTCATAGGGGCTCGCGGCATTGCGCTTGAAGCCCTCTGAAAAGGCCGGCATCAGCGCGGCGACGGCCTTCGCCGCCTGCTCCTGCGCCAGCCCGAACTGCCGCGCCATGGTCTCGACGGCGCTGCCGTTCTGCGCCTGCATCATCATGTCGTAGAGCGAAAGCATGGCGGCTCCTTCCCGTTGGCAGGCCCATTGGCAAGCATGTGCCTGCACTATAACGGCAATTTCGACCGCGCAAACTGCTTTCTTGGGTGCCCTCAGTATTGATATTCGGCAAAGACCGGCTCGATGGAGCCGTTCCAGCGGCCATGATAGCGCGCCAGCATGTCCTCCGCGAGCGTCGCCTTCTTGGCCAGCACCTCGTCGAGTGGGGCGAGGAAGATCGTCTCGTCCACGCCCTCGCCGTTGATGCGCGCGCGCGCGGCGAGGCCCTGGCGCGAGATCGACACGACCTCGCGGGCGATGTCGAGAAGCGGCTTGCCGCGGAAATCGGCCCTGAGGCCTTCCGCCGGCACCGCATCGCGCAAAGCCGTGACCTCCTCGACCGTCCAGTCGCCGGTCAGCGCCTCGGCGGCGTCGAGCGCACGGTCATCGTAGAGAAGGCCCACCCAGAAGGCGGGCAGCGCACAGATGCGCCGCCAGGGCCCGCCGTCGGCCCCGCGCATTTCGAGGAAGCGCTTGAGGCGCACGTCCGGGAAGAGGGTGGAGAGATGGTTGGTCCAGTCGCCGAGGTTCGGTTCGAAGTCGGCGATCTCGCCCTTGAGGGCGCCGGCCATGAACTGGCGGAAGGTGATGTGCGTGCAGTCGTGGTACTTGCTGTCGCGAACGACGAAATACATCGGCACGTCGAGCGCCCATTCGACATAGTCGGTAAAGCCGAAATCGGGCGCGAAGGCGAAGGGGATGAGGCCGGCGCGGTTGTTATCCGTGTCGCGCCAGATGTCGCCGCGCCAGGAAAGCAGGCCGTTCGGCTTGCCGTCGGTGAAGGGCGAGGAGGCGAACAGCGCGGTCGCCATCGACTGGAGCTTCAGCGACACCTGCATCTTGCGGCGCATGTCGGCTTCCGAGGAGAAGTCGAGATTCACCTGGATGGTGCAGGTGCGGTACATCATGTCGAGACCCTTGGTGCCGACCTTCGGCATGTAGCGGGTCATGATGTCGTAGCGGCTCTTGGGCATGCGCGGCGTCTCGGCAAACGTCCATTTCGGGCTGCCGCCCATGCCGAGGAAGCGGATGCCGAGCGGTTCGGCGATCTCGCGCAGCGTCGCAAGATGCTGGTTCGATTCCTTGCAGGTCTGGTGCAGGTTTTCCAGCGGCGCGCCCGAGAGTTCGAACTGGCCGCCCGGTTCCAGAGAAATGGCGCCCATGCCGGATGGCTCGGCAAGGCCGATGATGTTGCCGGCATCCATGATCGGCTCCCAGCCGGTCTTGGCCTGCATGCCGTTGAGAAGCGCCGAGATGCTGGCCGCGCCGGAATAGGGCACGGGGCTGTTGTCGGCCGTAAAGAAGACGAATTTCTCATGCTCCGTGCCGATACGGAACTTCTCCTTCGGCTTGCAGCCGTCGGCGAGGTATTCCGCCATGTCCGCAACGGAGCGGATAGGCGTCTGGTCGGTGGTATCACGGGCCATGGGCGTCTTCTTCTGAACGGATGGCGCCCGGCGGAAGCGCTGGGCCTTGGAGGGTGCTTGGACCGGAATTAAATGCGGTGCAAGCGAATTCCTTTCAAGGCAGATTCAAAAAATCCGAAGCGACTTTCTGCGGCGAACTATGTCCAATCCCCGACCGTGGCCTGGATGACCGCCATTGCCGCGACCGCCGCGGTATCGGCGCGCAGGATGCGCGGGCCGAGCGGAATGGGCGTCACGAAGTCGAGATTGCGCAGGAGCGTGCGCTCCTCGTCGGAGAAGCCGCCCTCCGGGCCGACGAGCAGCGCCAGCTTGCGTTCGCGTATCGCCTGCAGCACGGGCAGCGGGTTCTGGCTGCCATGGCCTTCGTCGCAGAAGATGATCCGCCGTTCGCGCGGCCAGTCGGAAAGCAGGTCCTCCAGCTTGCGCGGCGCGGCGACGTGCGGGATCGAAAGGATGCCGCATTGTTCGGCCGCCTCGACGGCGTTGGCCTCCAGCCGCTCGAGGCTGGCGATCTTGCCCTGCACATGCCGGGTCATGACGGGCTGGAGCACGCCGGCCCCCATCTCCACCGCCTTCTGCACGAGATAGTCGAGCCGGCCCACCTTCAGGGGCGCGAAGAGATAGTGAAGGTCCGACGGCGCCGGCTGCGGGCGCGTCTGCTCGACCGGCGTCAGCAGCAGCCGCTTGCGCGTCGGGAAGGAGAGGTCCGCATGCCACTCGCCGTCGCGTCCGTTGAAGAGCAGAACGCTTTCGCCCCCGGCCATGCGCAGCACGTTTGCCAGGTAGTGGAAATGCTCCTTCGAAGCCTCGATGGCCTCGCCTGCCGCAAGGGTGTCGCCGACGAAAAGGCGCTGCATCCGGTAATTGGCACGCATGGTCGGCGGTCTCTCAGTTGAAAAGCGCGTTGAGGGCGAGGAAGACGAGCGCCGAGAGGGCCGCGGAAACGGGCAGCGTCACGATCCAGGCCGAGACGATCGTCATGAAATGCGAGCGGCGCACGAGATAGCGCCGGCTGGTCTCCTCCGGGTTCGCCGGCGGCTCCTCCGGAGCGATGCGGTTGCCGCGGGCGCGGATATAGTCGATGCGCCGGCGCGAGTTGCGCGTGTACCATTCGCGGAACAGCCCGACGCCGAACACCGCGCCGACGGCGATATGCGTCGAGGAGACGGGGATGGCGAAGACGGAGGCCGTCAGCACGGCGACCGCCGAGGAGAGCGCCACGCAGAAGGCGCGCATCGGGTTGAGCTTGGTGATCTCGCTGCCGACGATGCGGATGAGGCGCGGGCCGAAGAGCAGCAGGCCGAGCGAGATTCCGAAGGCGCCGATGACCATCACCCAGAGCGGGATCGCCGTCGCGCCGGCGTGCAGGCCCGAGCGCAGCGCCGAGACGACGCCGTAGAGCGGCCCGACGGCGTTCGACACGTCGTTGGCGCCATGTGCGAAGGAAAGCAGGGCGGCCGAGCAGATCAGCGGAATGCGGAACAGCGTGCGCAGCGACTGGTTGCGGTTGTCGAGACCTTCCGCATGGCGGCGGATGACCGGCCGGGTCAGGAAATAGACGAGGAGCCCGACGCCAAGGCCGATGGGCATCGCCTCGGCGAGGGGCAGGGTGTAGAAGCCGTTCGTGCCGCCATTGGCCAGGAACGCCGCGAAGGTGCCCGCCATCAGCGCGACGAGCACCGGCACCCAGGTCTTCGCCGCCGCGATCTTGTCGTCGCGGTAGATGATGGTTTCCTTGATGAAGTAGAGGAAGGCCGCGGCGATGACGCCGCCGAGGATCGGCGAGACCGTCCAACTCACGACGATGAGGGCGATGGAGTCCCATTGCACGCTCTCGAAGCCGCTCGCGGCCGCGCCGGCGCCGATGACGCCGCCGATGATGGCGTGGGTCGTCGAGATCGGCGCATTGGCGAGCGTGGCGATGTTGATCCACAGCGCCGCCGAGACAAGCGCCGCCATCATGGCCCAGGCGAAGGTTTCCGGGTTCGGGAAGATCGACCGGTCGATGATGCCGGAGGCGACCGTCTCCGCCACGCCCTGGCCCGCCAGGAGCGCCCCGGCGATCTCGAAGATCGCGGCGATGACGAGGGCGACGCCCATGCTCATGGCGCGCGCGCCGACGGCCGCGCCGACATTGTTCGTCACGTCGTTGGCGCCGATGTTCATGGCCATGTAGGCCGCAAGCGCCGCCGTCACCGCGATGACGAGGACGCCCGGCGTGCCGATGGCGAAGGAGCCGGCGACGGCCATGGCGATCAGCAGGAAGACGAGCGAAATCCCGACGCCCGTCCAGGACCGCAGCACGAAATGCGTGGCCTGTTCGGTGAAGGTGAGTTTTTCAAGGTCCTTGTCCAGCGTCGGCTTGCGTAGCTGGACCTGAGAATTCGCCATTCATGCTGCTCCGTTTGGCCGGCGGGCACTAAAGCATGTCGCGCAAACGTGTGCAGCGGTTTTGCGATGACGTCATGCGAGACATCCAGGAGCCGAGCGCAGGGAGCAAAGCTCGAAGATCGCGACGCGCTTTAGCGCCTCAGGGCACCGGCGGCAAGACGATAGCCGCGCCGTCAGGCGTCGGACGTGCCGTTTTTGACCGCCATTGCGCTCGCGCCCAGGATTTCCCGCTCGAAGGCGAGGATGAGCGTCTTCAGGCCGGGCTCCTGCACGCGGGCGGCCGCCTCCGCGCAATCGACCCATGCGGCGCGGCGCTCGCCCTTTTCCGGAAAGTCCTTGCAGATGTCGCCGACGACGAGCGGAAAGACGCGCACCCGGCAGTCGACCTTCAATCCGCCCGGCAGGCCCTTCATGTAGCGGTAGCTGCCGATCGCCTCCTCGCGGATCGTCCCCTTCACGCCGGCCTCTTCCCACGCCTCGCGCGCGGCGGCGGCCGAAGCGCTCCTGCCGTCCATCGGCCAGCCCTTGGGAATGACCCAGCGCCCGGTGTCGCGGCTGGTGATGAGCAGGATTTCGACCGCCGGACGCTTCTTCTTCAGCCGATAGCACAGCGCCCCATACTGTTCGCGGGCGGGCCTGCGGAACATGAGATGGACGTCGCTGACGATACGGTTGAGAATGTTCAAGGTCTTTTTCATTCCTTTTGCGGGGAAGCGCGCGTTGAGTCGTTATCGGCCATCTTGCTTGCGCGAGATTTGCGGCGCAAGTCAGGCTTGCGACGGCAGGCCGCGCTTTTGCATGCGAAGCTGGGAAATGCGCTGCCATTCGCCGCTGCGCTCGGCATCGCGGATCGCGGCGGCGATATAGTCCATATGCGCCTGGGCGGCACTGCGCGCCGCGTTTCCGTCGCCCGCCATGATGGCGGCATGGATCGCCTCGTGCTGGGCGAGCAGGTGCCCGCGCGCCTCCTGCGAGGAGAAGACGAGGTGGCGGTGGAAGAAGATCCCCTGCGCCAGCAGCCGGTAGCAGGCGCGCAGCGTATGCAGCAGCACGATGTTGTGCGCCGCCTCGCCGATGGCGTTGTGCAACTCGACATCCGCCTCCAGTTCCGCGTCGAAGGAGCCGCTCGCATGGGCGGCGCGCATCGCCTCCATGATGCGCGTCAGCATCTGCCGGTCGTAGTCCGTCGCCCGGCGCGCGGCGAGCTCCGCGGTGATGCCTTCCAGCTCGCGCCGGTACTCGATGTAGTCCTCCGTCGCGCGCTGGTGGCGGGCGATGAGGTCGACGACGGGGCGCGAGAATACCTGTCCGATGATGTCGGCGACATAGGTGCCGCCGCCGTGCTGGCTGACCAGTAGGCCACGGTTCTCCAGTTCCTTCAGCGCCTCGCGCAGGATCGGGCGGGAAACGTCGAGGCGCCGGGAAAGCTCGCGCTCGCCCGGCAGCCGGTCGCCGTCGCGCAACACCCCGTCGAGCAGCAAAAGCTCGATCTGCCGCACGACCTCGTCCGAGGTCCGGCTATGGCTGATTCGGGAAAAGAGGTCGAAGCTGGTGTCGGTCACGCCGGAACACTACCAATGCGGGCGGAAACTGGTCAACAATCTTGTCCACTGCGAATTCGCCTGCCTGCGTCAATGCGCCCTATCTGCGCACCCATGACATTTGTTAAGAATGTGCTGTTGCATCATGAGGGGGACGGGTGCGGGGCATGGCAAAGGGTAGTTTCGCCTTTCCGCAGTCGGTTGCGCGTGCGCAGGCGCTCGGGGAAATTCACGCACGACCATATGCGCTGGTGCCGTCGCCGCGCGTCATCTTCCAGCTCGCCTTCCTGACCGAGGGCGGCTCGGCGGTCGACCATGCGGTCATGGCGGAGCTGTCGCGCTCGCGCGGCATCTCGCCGCCCGGCCGCGATTCCAGCCATCATGCGCTGAGCTGGGGGCAGGGCACGCTGCGCTGGGAGCGGCACACCGAATTCTCGACCTATTTCTGGGATGCGCCCGTGCCGGAGAAGTTCGGCGGCGAGGTCGCCGTCCACCCCTTCGGCGACAGCTTTTCGCCGCCCGGCACGCTGATCTCCGGCATCCGCCTCGAAATCCGGCCGGATTCGTCCGAAACCCGCGAGGCGATCTCGGCCTTCGATCCGACGAGCCTCTGTTACAGCGAGATCAAGAACGGCCAGGGCGTCGTCCTCACCGACTTCCGCCAGGACGGCGACGGGCTGACGCAGATCCTCGTCATCGACCGTGGCATGACGGAGGCCGGGCGCGGCGCGCTCGTCCAGCGCCTGCTCGACATCGAGACCTACCGCACGCTGGCCATGATGGGCCTTCCCCTCGCCCAGTCGCTCTCGCCCGACATCCGCCGCATCGAGGACGGGCTGACCGGCATCACCAATGCCATGAAGCAGCACGCCCGCGACAAGGCCGACGAGCTGCTCACCGAGATCACCCGCCTTGCCGCCGAACTGGAGGCCAACGCCGCGCTCAGCCTCTACCGCTTCGGCGCGAGCCGCGCCTATTACGGCATCGTGCAGGAGCGCATCCGCACCCTGGCCGAGACGGCGGTGCCGGGCTACGAAACGCTCGGCTTCTTCCTGGAGCGCCGGCTGGCGCCGGCCATGCGCACCTGCCAGTCCGTCGAGGAGCGGCAGGCGAACCTCTCGCGCAAGCTCGCCCGGGCCACGGCGCTGCTTCGAAGCTGGATCGACGTCGAACTGGAGCAGCTCAACTCGACGCTGCTCAACTCCATGGACCGCCGCGCGAAATTGCAGCTCCGCCTGCAGCAGACCGTCGAGGGCCTGTCGGTCGCGGCGATCTCCTATTATGTCGTGGGGCTCTTCGGCTACATGGCCAAGGCGGCGCACGGGGTCGGGCTGCCGGTCAAGCCGGAGACGCTGACGGGCATCGCGGTGCCCTTCGTCATCCTCGGCATGTGGCTGCTCGTCCGCGCGATCCGCCGCCGCCATGCGGAGGAGGACCGCCATTGACGGGGCGTCCTACCGTTCCCAGTAGGGCACCGGGCCGTAGAGCTCGGCGAGGTAGTCGATGAACAGCCGCACCTTGACCGGCAGGAACTGCCGGCTCGGATAGACCGCCGAAAGCACCACGTTGCGCGAGCCCTCATAGGCCGGCAGCACCTGCATGAGCCCGCCGCTCTTCAGCGCCGCGCCGACATCCCAGGTCGAGCGCAGGGCGATCCCCATGCCGGAAAGCACGGCCTCGGTCACGACCTCGCTGGAATTTGTGTAGAGCGGCCCGTGCGGGCGATAGGTCACGTTGCCTTCCGGCCCTTCGAGCCGCCAGGTGTCCTGCGTGTGCGGCGGCAGGCAGACGTGATGGGCAAGATCCTCCAGCGAGGCCGGCATGCCGTGGCGGGCGAGATAGTCGGGCGCGGCGCAGAGCACGCGGCGCACCGGCGCCAGCCGTCGCGCGACGAGCGAGGAATCCGACAGTTCCCCGATGCGGATCGCAAGGTCGAAGCCGCCGCCGACGATGTCGGAGAAGTCGTCGGTGAGGACGAGGTTGACGACGAGATCCGGGTAGCTGTCCATGAAGCCCCGGAGATGGGAGGCGATGTGCATGCGGCCGAAGGAGGTCGGCGCGGAAATGCGCAGCGACCCGCGCACCGCGCCGGAGCGACCGGAAACGAAGGCCTCCGCCTCCTCGATGCCGGCAAGGATCCCGACGATGCGCTCGTAGAAACCCTGTCCGGCCTCCGTCAGCGAGATCTGCCGCGTGGTGCGCTGGAAGAGCCGCGTGCCGAGCCGTTCCTCCAGCCGTTTCACGCGCTTGGAGACAACGGCCGGGGAGAGCCCGAGCGCCCGGCCCGCCGCCGACATGCTGCCCATGGCGATGACGCGGGAGAAGATTTCGAGATCGCCGAGATTGGTCATGCAGGCGGGGTCCACATTGGTGCCGAAACGGACAAAATGCTTAGCATTTGCACCCTGCAATAGAAAGTGGTAAAGAAAACAGACCACTTTGCATGTTCCGGCGAACGGGGTAATGCTCCTGTCTGCGCGAGGCGAGACAAGGGCATGGGAGGGAAGGCATGGATCAGATCGGTTTCCTCGAACCGCGGCCGGCGGTCCTGTCGCGCCGCCGCGAGATCGTCGCCGACCTCCTCGACCTCCTGCCGGAAGGCTGTCTCGTGCACGAGCCGCGCGAACTGGTGCCCTTCGAGACGGACGCCTTCGTCTCCTATCGCCGCCTGCCGCTCGCCGTCGCCCTGCCGGAAACGACGCAGCAGGTCGCCGCCGTCCTCAAATACTGCCATCGCTACGGCGTGCCCGTCGTGCCGCGCGGCGCCGGCACCTCGCTTTCGGGCGGGGCGATCCCGCAGGAGGATGCGGTCGTCATCGGCCTTTCCAAGATGGCGCGCATCCTCGATGTCGATTACGCCAACCGCACGGCGACGGTGCAGGCCGGCGTCACGAACCTCTCGATTTCCGATGCCGTCTCCGCCGACGGCTATTTCTATGCGCCCGACCCGAGCTCGCAGCTCGCTTGCACCATCGGCGGCAATATCGGCATGAATTCCGGCGGCGCGCATTGCCTGAAATACGGCGTGACGACCAACAACCTGCTCGGCGTCAAGCTGGTGCTCATCGACGGCACGATCGTCGATCTCGGCGGCAAGGCGCTCGATGCCGGCGGGCTCGACCTGCTCGGCGTCGTCTGCGGCGGCGAGGGCCAGCTCGGCATCGTCACGGAGGCGACGGTGCGCCTGATCGCCAGGCCCGAGGGCGCGCGCCCGGTGCTGTTCGGCTTCGACACATCGGAAGAGGCGGGCGCCTGCGTCGCCGACGTCATCGCCGCCGGCATCATCCCCGTCGCCATCGAATTCATGGACAAGCCGGCCATCGAGATCTGCGAGGCCTTCGCCCATGCCGGCTATCCGATGGATGTCGAGGCGCTGCTGATCGTCGAGGTCGAGGGCTCGGAGGCGGAGATGGACGCGATGCTCGCCAGCATCATCGAGATCGCCGGCCGGCACGGCGTCAAGGTCGTCAAGGAAAGCCAGTCCGCCACCGAGGCGGCGCTGATCTGGAAGGGCCGCAAATCCGCCTTCGGCGCGACCGGCCGCATCGCCGACTATATCTGCATGGACGGCACGGTGCCGCTCGGCCAGCTTTCGCATGTCCTGCGCGGCACCGCCGAGATCGTCGCGAAATACGGCCTGCGCGTCGCCAATGTCTTCCATGCCGGCGACGGCAACATGCACCCGCTCATCCTCTTCAACGCCAACGATCCCGAGGACGCAGCCAGGGCCGAGGCGGCGGGCAACGACATCCTGAGGCTCTGCGTCGATGCCGGCGGCTGCCTGACCGGCGAGCACGGCGTCGGCATCGAAAAGCGCGACCTGATGCGCCACCAGTACAGCGATGTCGACCTCGCGCAGCAGATGGCCGTGCGCGCCGCCTTCGATCCGCAATGGCTGCTCAACCCCTCCAAGGTCTTCCCGCTCGAAGGGCGCCCCGCCGCATGACGCCGATCCACGAACCGCTTTCCGAAGAGGCCGCCGCGCGCCTCGTCCAGGTCGCCGCGCTCTCCAAGACGCCTTTCGTCATCCGGGGCGGCGGCACGCGCAGCCTCCATCCGGCGCCGGAGGGCGTCGAAGTCCTTTCGACGCGCGGCCTCAATGGCATCGTCGCCTACAATCCCGCCGAAATGACCATGACGGCCCGCGCCGGCACGCCGCTGGAGCTGGTGGAGGCAACGCTTGCCGAAAAGCGCCAGATGCTCGCCTTCGAGCCGAACGACCTGCGCGGCGTGCTCGGCACCTCGGGCCTGCCGACCATCGGCGGCGTCTTCGCCACCAATGCCTCCGGCCCGCGCCGTCTTACGGCCGGCGCGGCGCGCGACAGCCTGCTCGGCGTGCGTTTCGTCAATGGCAGGGGCGAGGTGGTGAAGGCCGGCGGCCGGGTGATGAAGAACGTTACCGGCCTCGACCTCGTCAAGCTGCTTGCCGGCTCGCACGGTTCGCTGGCGCTCCTGACGGAGGTCACCTTCCGGCTGCTGCCGGTGCCCGAAACCGCCGTCACCCTCGTCGTCTCCGGTCTCAACGATGCGGAAGCGGCCGCCGCCATGGCGACGGCCATGTCGATGTCGGTCGAGGTCTCGGGCGCCGCCCACCTTCCCGAAAGCGTGCGCGGCCGCTTTGCCGGCGGCGCGCTGCCGGATGGCGCCGCCACCGTGCTCCGTCTCGAAGGGCTGGCCGCCTCGGTCGCTGTCCGCGCGGAAAGGCTTGCCGCCGCCATGGCCGGTTTCGGCGCCGTCTCGCGGCTGGAGGCGGAAGCCACCCGCCGCCTCTGGCGCGAGATCCGCGACGGCGCGCCCTATGCCGACGGCACCCCGCGCCCGCTCTGGCGCGTCTCCGTCGCCCCCGTCGCCGGCCAGCAGCTCGTCGCCGCGCTCCGCCTCGAAACCGGCGTCGACGCCTTCTACGACTGGCAGGGCGGCCTCGTCTGGCTGCGCATGGAGGCCGATCCCGAGGAAGCGCTGCTGCGCCGCTACATCAAGGCCGTTGGCGGCGGGCATGCCACGCTGCTGCGCGCGCGGGCGGAGGCACTGGCGGCAAGCGAGATATTCCAGCCGCAGGCCGAGGCGGTGGCAATGCTTCAGGCGCGGGTGAAGGCGAGCTTCGATCCGGACGGACTGTTCCGGTCGCGGATGGTGGGATGAAGAGCATGATTGATGTTGACGCGGCCCTTCATCCCCCTGCCGGGACCTTCTCCCCGCGGGCGGAAAGAAGGAGGAAAACGGCGAGCCCCTCGTTCCTCGCCCCGTTTACGGGAAGAGGATGCCGGCAGGCAGGTGAGGGGCCGCGCCGTTCATGCCGGCATAGGAAGGGCGCCGACTGATGCAGACCAACTTCACCGCCGGGCAGCTCGCCGATCCCCATGTCGCGACATCGGAAAAGATCCTGCGCAAATGCGTGCATTGCGGCTTCTGTACCGCCACCTGTCCCACCTATGTGACGCTCGGCAACGAGCTCGACAGCCCGCGCGGGCGCATCTACCTCATCAAGGACATGCTGGAGAACGGCCGGCCGGCCGATGCGGAAGTGGTCACCCATATCGACCGCTGCCTCTCCTGCCTTTCCTGCGTGACCACCTGTCCCTCCGGCGTCGACTACATGCATCTCGTCGACCATGCGCGCATGCATATCGAGGAGACCTATAGGCGGCCCTTCTGGAACCGTCTGGCGCGCAGCGTGCTGGCGGCGGTGCTGCCCCATCCCGGCCGCTTCCGTCTGGCGCTGAAGGCGGCAAATCTCGGCCGCCCCTTCGCCGGCCTCCTCAAGCGCTTCAAGCCGCTCGAACCCTTCGGCGCCATGCTGGACCTTGCGCCCCGCAGCCTGCCGAAAGCCGCCGACAGCGCAGGGCCCGGCACCCATCCCGCCGCCGGCCCGCGCCGCGGCCGGGTGGCGATCCTCTCGGGCTGCGCCCAGCCGGTGCTGAAGCCGGAGATCAATGCGGCGACGATCCGCCTGCTGACACGCCTCGGCGTCGAGGTCGTGGCGCCAGCGGGCGAGGTCTGCTGCGGCTCGCTCGTCCATCACATGGGCCGGGAGGCAGAGGCGCTGGAGGCGGCGCGGCGCAATGTCGACGTCTGGCTCGGCGAGGCCGAGAAAAGCGGCCTCGACGCCATCATCGTTACGGCTTCCGGCTGCGGCACGACGATCAAGGACTACGGTTTCATGCTGCGCCTCGATCCCGCCTACGCGGAAAAGGCCGCCCGCGTCTCGGCGCTCGCCAGGGACATCACGGAATATCTCGCCACCCTCGACCTGCCGCAGCAGGAGGCGAGGGGGCTGACGGTCGCCTATCATTCGGCCTGCTCGATGCAGCATGGCCAGAAGATCACCATGCTGCCGAAGACACTCCTCAAGAAGGCGGGCTTTGCCGTGCGCGATCCGGCGGAGGGGCACCTGTGCTGCGGTTCGGCCGGCACCTACAACATCCTGCAGCCCGAGATTTCCGGCAAGCTGAAGGCACGCAAGGTGAAGAACATCGAGGCGACGAAGCCCGATCTCATCGCGACCGGCAATATCGGCTGCATCACCCAGATCGCCACGGGAACGGCGATCCCGATCCTGCACACGGTCGAACTGCTCGACTGGGCCTATGGCGGGGAAAGGCCGGCAGCGCTCCCGGCGCAGGATACGAAAATGCCGGCCTGAAGGCCGGCATCTAGGCTGCCGAAAAAGTGTGAAACCCTCTCTTCCGTCATGCCCGGGCCTGTCCCGAGCATCTGCAACGTCTCGATTTTTCAATGTGGTAGCGGATCCTCGGCACAAGGCCGAGGATGACGGCGTGGGCGAGGCGAGGTTTGTCAACACACAGAATGCCGGCCCGCAGGCCGGCATCGTCATCTGCCTTGAAGAACCGGCGGGATCAGCCGCCGAAGCCGAACAGCGTGCCGAGGAAGTCGATGCCCCGGTCGTTGTAGCTGATCGCGCCCTGCTTGTTGCCGGGGCCGACCACGATGACCTTGGTGCCGATGCCGGCGCGGGCATAGAGATGCTCCACGTCCTTGTTCATCATGCGGATGCAGCCCGAGGACATGTTCTGGCCGATCGTCCAGGGCTGGTTCGTGCCGTGGATGCGGAAGATCGTGTCGCGGCCGCCCTGGTAGAGGTAGAGCGCGCGCGCGCCGAGCGGGTTGTCCTCGCCGCCCTGCTGCACGGCGGGCAGGATGCGGCCCTTCCTGGCCTCGCGGCGGCGCATCTCGGCCGGCGGCGTCCAGGTGGGCCACTCGGCCTTGCGGCCGACCTTCACCACGCCCGACCAGCCGAAGCCGTCGCGGCCGACGCCGATGCCGTAGCGCGTCGCGCGATTCTTGCCCTCGACATAGTAGAGATACTTGTTGTTCGTATCGACGATGACGGTGCCCGGCGCCTGGTCGGTGACGAACCGCACCTTGGTGCGCTTGTATTTCTGCGCGACCTGCTTCCTGCTTTGCGGCTGTGCTACGAGCGTCACGCTGGAGGTCGTCTCGATCCGGTCGCCCGGAAGGGCGCCGGGGAAGGCGTTCGCCGACGTGGCCGGCATGACCGCGGTGGCGGCAAGCGCCGCCGCCAGCAGGATCGATGCGTATTTCCGCATGGTATAGTCCCTCTCACTCCTTGAATTTCGAGAGGCTAGCCGAGAGTCTTGACCAATTGCAAGACGGCTTGCCGTCCACGGAACGGTTGTCGGCGCGGATTTCTTCGGCTTTTCCCAGCATCTGTTGCCGCAAAGCAAACATCTCCGGCCGCGCCGGCAGCCGGAGATGCTGGATTTGCATGGCCCTTGCCGGAAGCGGCGCCGTCAGATCACGATGACCTTGGTGCCGACCTTCACGCGCTCGTAGAGATCGACGACATCCTCGTTGCGCATGCGGATGCAGCCGGAGGAAACGCCGTAGCCGATCGTCCAGGGCGCGTTCGTGCCGTGGATGCGGTAAAGCGTGGAGCCGAGATACATGGCGCGCGAGCCGAGCGGGTTTTCCGGGCCGCCCTCCATGAAGGCCGGCAGGTAATGGCCCTTGGCCGCCTCGCGCTGGATCATCTCCTTCGGCGGCGTCCAGCTCGGCCATTCGGCCTTGCGGGTGATGGTATGCGCCCCGGCCCATTCGAAGCCCGGCTTGCCGACGCCGACGCCGTAGCGCCGCGCCTTGCCGTCGCCGAGCACGAGGTAGAGGAAGCGGTTGTTGGTATCGATGACGATCGTGCCCGCCTTGTGCTTGCTGTCGTAGGAAACGAGCTGCGGCAGGTAAGCCGGGTCGAGCTTCGAGCGGATCGGGTTCTGCGCGCGGCTCGTCACCGCGACCTGCTCGACGCGGGCGCCGTCGCGCCGGATGACGCGGCGTTGCTCCACCCGCTGGCGCTGGATGATCCGGCGGGTGTTGACGGCGGGCTGCACGCCCGCGCCGGTGAGTTGCATCAGCCAGGGGGCGGTGAGGTCGGGGCTCACGATGACGGGCGGCCGGCTCATGTAGCGGTCGCTCGCATGGGCGTTGGTCGTGGTGGCCAGGATGGTGGCTGCAAGAAGGATTCGTATCAACATCGGACGTACTCGCTACTGTTCGTCGCCGGGATGCGCCGGAAGGGGAGGAACGGCGCCGGTTCGCAAGGATGCTTGCACCCTTCGATGAAGCGAATGGTAAACGCCCGTTCATTCGACATGCGCGATGCGGATAAAGCTTTGAGTAGGGTTATTACCCGCTTTCCAAAAGTGGTTGATGAGTGGTAAACCGGAACAAAAAGGAAACGGAGACGGCGATGACGGAACGCGGACTGGTGGTGGGCGAGGACGGGCGCACGCGCTGCGCATGGCATGGCGGGCTGGACGACTATCGCCGCTACCACGACGAGGAGTGGGGCCGCCCGGTCACCAGCGATCACCGCCTGTTCGAGAAGATCTGCCTCGAAGGCTTCCAGTCCGGTCTTTCCTGGCTGACCATCCTGCGCAAGCGCGAGGGTTTCCGCGCCGCCTTCGCCGGCTTCGATTTCGACAGGGTGGCGACCTTCGACGAGACGGATGTCACCCGCTGCCTTGCCGATCCCGGCATCGTGCGCCATCGCGGCAAGATCGTCTCGACGATCAACAATGCCCGCCGCGCGCAGGCTTTGCGCGACGAGTTCGGCACGCTCGCCCGCTATTTCTGGGGCTTCGAGCCGGGGCTGCAGGAGCGGCCGGCGCGCGTGGACTGGGAGACAATCGCCGCCAACCCGACGACCCCCACCTCCGTGCGCCTGTCCAAGGACCTGAAGAAGCGCGGCTGGACCTTCGTCGGCCCGACGACGGTCTATGCCTTCATGCAGGCCATGGGTCTCGTCAACGACCATGTGGAGGGGTGCTTCTGCCGAGCGGAAGTGGAGGACAGAAGAAATCTGTTCGAACGGCCATAAATCGGGTATTGCCTGACGAATAGCTATTTGATTTTACAACGAATCATGTAGCTTAAGGTTGAGCGGCGAATTCATACATCGGAAGTTCTGGGGTTGACGTGCGCGTGCGTAGTCGCGTGCCGCTTTGTGCTGAATGATTTGGCATGAGGGGAACATGTCGCCAAAAGCAACTGCAATCGATGATTCTCGACTTGAACTCTGGGCCTGCGACAAGGCGCAGGAGATCATGCTTCGTGAAGGCTTTCGTCTGATCCGCTCCGCGCGCAGCGGCAGCAATACCGAAATCCGCGAAACCAGCCTCATGATGGCCCGCGCCATCGCCGCCTCCCTTGTCGAGGCTTCGGCGGCCCGCGGCCTTTCCGCGGGCGAATAGGCATTCCGGGAACCCGCCGTTTCGGCGGGTTCTGCTTTTCGACGACGGTCGCGCCCCATGGTCGCGGCCGCCCGGGCCGGGCGCGGGGGCGACGGCGCACGAGAGGGCCGGGAGCGCCGGCGACGGTTCCGCATACCGCACCGCCGAACGGTCCTCGCCTTACTCGCCCGCCGCCATTCCCGCGCCCGGCCCGGGGTTCACGTCCTTCGACCGGTCAGGCCCGCCTTTCGGCGGACCTGCTCGTATCCGGTGCGGCTCACCTGGCGTTCTTTGCCAGCCACTCCTCCATCATCCTGATCTCGCCCTCCTGGGCGCGGACGATCTCTTCGGCGAGCTTGCGGATGGCGGGGTCCTTGCCGTGCTCGAGCTCCACCTTGGCCATGTCGATGGCGCCCTGATGATGGGCGATCATGCCGCGCACGAAGTCCACGTCGGCATTGCCGGTGAACTCGATCGCCATGCCCTTGTGCATCCGGTCGTTCGCGGCGGTGAAGGCCTTGGTGGAGGCGCTCTGGTCGCCCGCCATGTCGCTTGCGCTCATGTGGCCGGAATGGTCGGCCTCCTGGGCCATTGCGGGCAGCGTGAAGGCGAGCGCCATGGCTGCGCCGAGAATCATGTTCCTTGCGTTCATTGTCTTGAATCCAGTTCTCAATACGGGTGATTGTCAGGGGCGGGACGCCCCGGATGGATCAAGGGATGCGGAACCGGGGAGGGGGATCGAGCGGCGGCGGCGTCAGGCCGGCAAGCTGCGCCACGGTGGCGGGAAGCAGGCTCGAAAGGGTCGCGCGACCGTCCGGCGGCTCCAGCCGCGTGGCGTCGATCGCAAAACAGGCCGAGCAGGCGAGGGGATGGGCGGCGGGCTTCGCCTTGCCGTGCTCGCCGCCATTCTCCTCCTGCATCCGGTGCATCGCGTGCATGCCGGCCGGCTGGGCGGCCGCCAGCGTTGCGGCAACCGCCGGTATCCAGCCGGAAAGCACGGCGCCGAGAATGGCGAGGACGAAGACGACCTGTCTCATGGAACGAGAGATAGGCGCCCGGCGCGCAAAAGAAAAGGCTCGGCTGGGGACGCATCGTCGCGGGCAGGCGACCCGCGAGGGCGCGCCGGTTCTCTCCATCATCTGCCAGCGGACGAAAGGCAGGGGGGCATTCTCCCTCGCGCCGCATGATGCATGGCGCCTGCGCCCTTGCCGCTGCCCGCCCAATCCGCTAGGGAAACCCCAACGGAAATACAGGAATTTCGGGTATCCCGATGAGCGAAAAGCAGAAAAAACCGCAGAAGCTGAAAGCCCGCCTGCCGCGCGGCTTCGTCGATCGCGACGCCGCGGACATCCGTGCGGTGAACGAGATGACGGCAAAGATCCGCAAGGTCTACGAGCATTACGGCTTCGACCCCGTTGAAACCCCGCTCTTCGAATATACCGACGCGCTCGGCAAGTTCCTGCCCGATGCCGACCGGCCGAACGAGGGCGTCTTCTCGCTGCAGGACGACGACGACCAGTGGATGAGCCTTCGCTATGACCTGACGGCGCCGCTCGCCCGCCATGTCGCGGAGAATTTCAACGAGATCCAGCTTCCCTACCGCACCTATCGCGCCGGCTACGTCTTCCGCAACGAGAAGCCGGGCCCCGGCCGCTTCCGCCAGTTCATGCAGTTCGATGCCGATACGGTCGGCGCGGCCGGCGTGCAGGCCGATGCCGAGATGTGCATGATGATGTCGGACACGATGGAAGCGCTCGGCATCGCCCGCGGCGACTACGTCATCCGCGTCAACAACCGCAAGGTCCTCGACGGCGTGCTGGAGGCGATCGGCCTCGGCGGCGAGGACAAGGTCGGCCAGCGCCTCACCGTGCTGCGCGCCATCGACAAGCTCGACAAGTTCGGCCCCGAGGGCGTCCGGCTCCTGCTCGGCGCCGGCCGCAAGGACGAATCCGGCGACTTTACCAAGGGCGCCGGCCTCGATGCCGGCCAGATCGACAAGGTGCTCTTCTTCGTCGGCATCAAGGACTATGCGCAAAGCGCTGCGGACCTTGCCAAACTCGTCGAGGGCACCGCGAAGGGCGCCGAGGGCGTCGAGGAACTGAACCAGATCGGCCACCTCGTCACCTCGGCCGGCTACGGCCCGGACCGCATCAAGATCGACCCGTCGGTCGTGCGCGGCCTCGAATATTACACCGGCCCCGTCTTCGAGGCCGAGTTGCAGTTCGCCGTCACCAACGAGAAGGGCGAGAAGGTCGTCTTCGGTTCGGTCGGCGGCGGCGGTCGCTACGATGGCCTCGTGTCCCGCTTCATGGGCCAGCCGGTGCCGGCGACGGGCTTTTCCATCGGCGTCTCGCGCCTGATGACGGCGCTGAAGAACCTCGGCAAGCTCGGTGAGGACGAGGTGCTCGCGCCCGTCCTTGTCACCGTCATGGATGGCGACGTCGAGAGCATGGGCCGCTACCAGCGCTTCACGCAGGACCTGCGCGCCGCCGGCATCCGCGCCGAGATGTACCAGGGCAACTGGAAGAAGTTCGGCAACCAGCTCAAATATGCCGACCGCCGCGGTGCGCCGGTCGCCATCATCCAGGGCGGCGACGAGCGCGCGGAAGGCCTCGTGCAGATCAAGGACCTGATCGAGGGCAAGCGCCTTTCCGGCGAGATCGAGGACAACATCGCCTGGCGCGAGGCGCGCGTCGCGCAGGTTTCCGTGCCCGAGGCCGAGCTGGTCGCCAAGGTCCGCGAAATCCTCGACGCGCAGGCCGAAGACCGGGCGCGGCAGGGGTGATGGACATCGTGCGGCAAGGCCCCCTCATCCGCCTGCCGGCACCTTCTCCCCGAGGGGAGAAGGGACATGCCGCTGCGTTTCGTTTTCCCTTCTCCCCCTGGGGAGAAGGTGGCCCGAAGGACCGGATGACGGGGGGCTCTGCCGCCTCGCGCCCGGAGCGTTTCCCATGCCCCTGACGAACCTGCCCGCCTTCGCATCCGATCTTGTCGCCGACCTTGAAGGGCTCGGCACGGAGCGCGTCGACACGCCGGTCATCCAGCCGGCCGAACCCTTCCTCGACATGGCGGGCGAGGACCTGCGCCGGCGTATCTTCATGACGGAGAGCGAGACCGGCAAGAGCCTGTGCCTGCGTCCCGAATTCACCATCCCCGTATGCCTGCGCCATATCGAGACGGCGACCGGCACGCCGCGGCGCTATTCCTACCTCGGCGAGGTCTTCCGCCAGCGCCGCGAGGGGGCGAACGAGTTCTACCAGGCCGGCATCGAGGATCTCGGCGAGCCGGACATTGCCCGCGCCGACGCGCGCATCGTGCGCGACGCGCTGCACGTCATCGCCAACCGCCTTCCGGGCACGCCGCTTTCCGTGACGCTCGGCGACCAGGGCGTCTTCGAGGCGGTCGTCGCCGCCTGCGGCCTTCCGGCCGGCTGGCAGAAGCGCCTCATCCACGCCTTCGGCAACCATGCGCACCTGCAGAAGCTGATCGCCGACCTTTCCGATCCCGCGCCGTCAGGCGTGTTCGGCCTGGAGGTCGAGCGCCTTGCCATCCTCGGCATGCTCGACGACGAGGCAAAACTGATCGCCCATATCGACGCGACGATGGAGGCGACCGGCTATTCCACCAATGCCAGCCGCAGCCCCGCCGCCATCGCCCGCCGCCTGCGCGAGAAGATGGAACTGGCCAACACGCGGCTCGACAGCCGCACGCTGGCGCTGCTGAAGGAATTCCTGGCGCTGGAGATCAGCCTTGCCGAAGCACCCGAGGCGCTCGCCGCCTTCGCGCGGAAGGCGGGGCTTGTCCTCGGCGCGGCGCTGGAGCGTTTCGAGAGCCGCGTTTCGGCGCTGCGCGAGGCGGGCGTCGATCCGGCGTCAATCACCTACCGCGCCGCCTTCGGACGCCCGCTCGATTACTATACCGGCCTCGTCTTCGAGATCACGCCGGCCGGCGATGCCGCGGTGCTCGCCGGCGGCGGCCGGTTCGACCGGCTGCTGACGCTGCTCGGCGCAAGGGAGCGCATCCCGGCCGTCGGCTTCTCGCTCTGGCTCGACCGTATCGCAAGCGCCGGGGGAGCCGCCGCATGACCATCACCATCGGTCTTCCCTCCAAGGGCCGCATGAAGGAGGACAGCTCCGCCGTCCTCGCCCGCGCCGGCTTCACCGTCACCGCGGTCGGCAACGACCGGTCCTATCGCGGCCGCGTCGAGGGGCGCGACGATATCGAGATCGCCTTCCTCTCCGCCTCCGAGATTTCCCGCGAGATCGCGAGCGGCACCGTCGATTTCGGCGTGACCGGCGAGGACCTCGTGCGCGAGGGACTGGCGGAGGCCGACGCCCGCGTCGAATTCTGCGCCCGCCTCGGCTTCGGCCATGCGGACGTGGTGGTCGCCGTGCCGGAGATCTGGCTCGACGTCGACACCATGGCCGATCTCGGCGATGTCGCCGCGGACTTCCGCGCCCGCCACGGCCGGCGCCTGACCATCGCCACGAAATACTGGCGGCTGACGCAGCAGTTCTTCTCCGGCAACCACGGCATCCAGCTCTACCGCATCGTCGAAAGCCTCGGCGCCACGGAAGGCGCGCCGGCCTCCGGCTCGGCGGACATCATCGTCGACATCACCTCGACCGGCTCGACCCTTGCCGCCAACCACCTGAAGATCCTGTCGGACGGCGTGATCCTCCGATCCGAAGCCTGCCTCGTGCGCGCCCGGAAAGCCGAGCACAACGACAATGCCGTGGTGGCCGAGATCGTCGAGCGGGTGCGCGGGGTGCTGTAGAGGCAGATTTGCCCCTCATCCCGCTGCCGCGACGTTCTCGCCGCAAGCGGGGAGAAGGAGACGCGCCGGACCGGTTTCCCGGCCTAACGCGCTTCCTCTCCAGCCTGCCTGGGATGGGAAGGAAAACGGTGCTGCATACCCGCCCCGCTTGCGGGGAGAACGCGACCTGCAGGCCGATGAGGGGCGGCCGCTTGCCCAAGCTTCAACCGGAAATTTCCCGCCCGCACACTGACATCGGCCGGCGCGCTGTCCTATCTATGAACCCTCACCCGCAAGGAGTCCGTCCATGGCAGACCTGTCGTCCTTCCCCATCACCAAGAAGTGGCCCGCAAGGAACCCCGACATCATCCAGCTCTATTCGCTGCCGACGCCGAACGGCGTGAAGGTGTCGATCGCGCTGGAGGAACTCGGCCTTGCCTATGAGCCGCACCGCATCGAGTTCGGGCCGGAGGGCGTGAAGTCGCCGGAATTCGTGTCGCTCAACCCGAACGGCCGCATTCCCGCGATCATCGATCCGGACGGGCCGGGCGGCAAGCCGATCGGCCTCTTCGAATCCGGCGCGATCCTCGTCTATCTCGCGGAAAAGACGGGCAGGCTCATCCCCGCCGATCCCGCCGCCCGCTACGAGACCCTGTGCTGGGTGATGTTCCAGATGAGCGGCATAGGGCCGATGTTCGGCCAGTTCGGCCATTTCCACAAGTTCGCCGCCGACAAGGTCGCCAACAATTCCTATCCCGTGGAGCGCTACCGGGACGAATCGAAGCGCCTCCTGTCCGTGCTGGAGGCGCGCCTCAAGGATCGCCCGTGGATCATGGGCGACGAATACACCATCGCGGACATCACGACGTTCCCGTGGGTGCGCGGCGCGGACGTCTTCTATGGCGGCCGCGAGGCCCTGGACTATGCGGGCTTCCCCGCCGTCATGGCCTGGCTGGAGCGGTGCCTTGCCCGGCCGGCCGCACGGAAGGGCCTGGAGATCCCCGCCGCGTCCTGACGCAGACGAAGGATCCGGCGGCGTGGCGACGCGTTGACGCCGCGCGCCGGAGCGCGCTACCTCTTGGGCAGCGCGCGGCCGCTTTGCGTGCGGAAAACAAAATGCCCGAGGGCAGGGCGAGAGACGGGACGGAAGCATCGTGACGGGAAGACTGGTTGTTGTGGGCGGCGGTCAGGCCGCGTTTGCGCTCGTTGCCAAGCTGCGCGCGCTGAAGGACGAGCGGCCGATCACCATCCTCGCCGCCGAGGCGAGCCATCCCTACCAGCGCCCGCCGCTTTCCAAGAAATACCTGCTCGGCGAGGCCGACCTTTCCCGCCTGATGTTCCGGCCGGAGAACTGGTACGCTGAAAACAACGTCGACATCCGCCTGTCGACCGAGGTCATCGCGATCGACCGCGCGGCAAAGACGGTGAGCCTCGGCGACGGCTCCACCCTGCATTACGGCGTCCTGGCGCTCGCCACGGGCGCGACGCCCCGTCGCCTGCCGGGCGAGATCGGCGGCGACCTGGAGGGCGTCTTCACGGTGCGCGACTACCGCGATGCCGACCGCCTCGGCCTCGAAATGCAGGAGGGCCGCCGGGCGCTCGTCGTCGGCGGCGGCTATATCGGCCTCGAGGCCGCGGCCGTCGCGCGGGGCAGGGGGCTGCATGTCACCGTCATCGAGATGGCCGACCGCATCCTCGCCCGCGTCGCATCGCCCGCCACGGCGACGATCCTCAAGGCCATCCACACCGCGCGCGGCGTCGACGTGCGCGAGAAGACCGGCCTCGTCCGCCTCCTCGGCGAGAACGGCCGCGTGACCGGGGCGGAGCTCTCCGACGGCTTCGTGCTGCCGGTGGACGTGGTGATCGCCGGCATCGGCGTCGCCGCGAACGACCGGCTCGCCCGCGAGGCCGGGCTGGAGGTTGCGAACGGCATCGTCGTCGATGCCCATGCCCGAACCTCCGATCACTCCATCTTCGCGATGGGCGACTGCGCCGTGCTTCCCTTCGAGGGCAACCGCGTGCGGCTGGAATCCGTGCAGAACGCCGTCGACCAGGCGGAAGCGGCCGCCGCGGTCATCGCCGGCAGCGATGCGCCCTACGTGCCGAAACCCTGGTTCTGGTCCGACCAGTATGACGTCAAGCTGCAGATCGCCGGCTTCTGCCTGGGCTTCGACGACACATTCGTGCGCCCCGGCCAGCGCGAGGGAGCCGTCTCGGTCTGGTATTTCCGGCGGGGCAAGCTGATCGCCGTCGATGCCGTCAACGACGCCAAGGCCTATGTCGTCGGCAAGAAGCTGATCGAGATGGGCCGCACGCCCGACCGCACAGCCCTCGAAGACCCGGCGACGGACCTCAAGGCGCTGACGCTCTGAGGCTCCGCCGTGCCAGGGTTGAGCGGCTTTGCCGCTGCTGATGGAGACGGTTGTGTCATTTTGATATTTGTTAAGCATGGGCAGACGTAAGGTCGGGCATCGCCGTCTCGAACTGGGGCGGTTTACGGATTTTTCAGGGGTGCCGGGATGTCTGGAGCCATCTTGCCCTCCCACCGGTGATCCATGTTCCGCATCCTTGCCTGCATTACCGTCGAGCACGACCTTCGCCTCGTCCTGCTCGCAGCCCTGATCTGCTTCCTGTCCTCTTACGTGGCGGTAGCGCTGGCGCAGCGCGCGCGGGCGGCTGAGAAGATGGCCCGCACCCTGTGGCTGGGGGCGGCGGGCACGTCGAGCGGCTTCGGCATATGGGCGACGCATTTCATCGCGATGCTCGCCTATGATCCCGGCGTGGTCGTCGGCTACGACATGAGGCTGACGCTGGTCTCGCTGGCCGTCGCCATCGTGGTCACGGCGATCGGCCTTGCGCTCGCCACCTATCTTGCGGGCCGCAGCGCCGTCGTCGCGGGCGGTCTCCTGCTCGGCGCAGGCATCGCCTCCATGCACTATATCGGCATGTCGGCGGTGGAGTTGCCCGGCACGCTTCACTGGAACCATGCCTATGTGGCCGCCTCCGTCGTTTGCGCAGGCCTTTTCGGCGCGCTGGCGCTGCTCGTCTGCATGCATCCCCGGCCGCGGGCGCGCGAGCGGGCGCTCGCCACGATCCTGATGGCATTCGCCGTCGTGTCGCTGCACTTCACGGGCATGGCGGCCGTCACCGTCGAGCCGGGCCTGATGCCCGTCAGCGACGACACGCTGATCTCGACGGGCCTCATGGTGCCGCTGATCGCGGCGGTCGCCTTCTCGCTGCTCTTCGCCGGCCTGACGGCGGCGGTCTTCGCCCGCCAGGCCGAGCTTGCGGCGACGGAGAGCACGCGCCAGTTCGCCATGATCGTGCAGGGCGTCAAGGACTATGCGATCTGCATGCTCGACCCCGAAGGCCGCGTCGCCAACTGGAACGAGGGCGCCGAGCGCCACAAGGGCTACAAGGCGCACGAGATCGTCGGCCAGCATTTCTCGCGCTTCTACAGCGCCGAGGACCGCGCGGCCGGCCTGCCTGAGCGCACGCTCCGCATCGCCCGCAAGGAAGGCAAGTGCGAGAGCGAGGGCTGGCGCTACCGCAAGGACGGCTCGCGCTTCTGGGCGAATGTCGTGCTCGATCCCATTCACGATGCCGACGGCGCGCTCGTCGGCTATGCCAAGATCGTCAAGGACGTGACGGAGGAAAAGGCGGCGGCCGACCGGCTCGCCGAGGTGACGAAGAACCTCGACCTTGCCCTGGAGAACATGTCGCAGGGCCTTTGCCTGTTCGACAAGGACGAGCGCCTGCTGCTCGCCAACAGGCGCTACAGCGAGATCTTCGGCTTCCCGGACGGCCGCATCCGGCCGGGCATGACGTTGCGCGAGATCGTCGAGCAGGGTGTCGCCCATCTCTGCTCGGATCCCGAGGTCTGGCAGGCGAAGGCCCGCGATGTCCACGCCCGTCGCCGCGCCGCCATCCAGGCGAATGACGGTGGCGCGATCGTCGAGAAGCTGCCGAGCGGCGTCTCGGTCCAGTTGCGCTACCGCACCCTGCCGGATGGCGCATGGGTCGCGACCTATGAGGACGTCTCGGAGCGCCTGCGCTCGGAGGAGCAGATCTCCTTCCTCGCCCGCCACGACAACCTGACGGGCCTGCCGAACCGCGCGAGCTTCAACAACCGGCTGGACGCCGACCTCGATGCCGCCCGCCGTTCCGGCTGCAAGGTCGCGGCCATCGGCATCGACCTCGACAAGTTCAAGGAAATCAACGATACGCGCGGCCACGCGGCCGGCGACGAGGTGCTCGTCACGCTGTCGCGGCGCATGCAGGCCTGCCTCGGCGCGGACGAGACGGTGGCCCGCTTCGGCGGCGACGAGTTTGCCGCGGCGAAGCGCTTCGAGGACATGTCGGAGCTGACCGATTTCCTCCAGCGCCTCGAATCCTGCCTCAACGCGGAAATCCGCATCGACGGCTACGACATCAAGCCGGGCGCCAGCCTCGGCGTGGCGATCTATCCGCAGGATGCCGACAATATCGAGGCCCTGCTCAACAATGCCGACCTTGCCATGTACCGTGCCAAGGAGGCGCTGACGGAGACGGTCTGCTTCTACGAGGTCTCGATGGACGAGGCCGCCCGTGATCGCCGCCTCATCGCCAACGATCTCTGGCAGGCGGTGGAGCGCAGGGAACTGCAGCTTCACTACCAGGTCCAGAAGGCGGTCAATTCCGGCGAGACGATCGGCTACGAGGTCCTGCTGCGCTGGCACCATCCGGTGCGCGGCACCATCCCGCCGTCCGCGTTCATTCCGATCGCCGAGGAATGCGGCGCCATCCTGCCGGTCGGCGAATGGGTGCTGCGCGAGGCCTGCCGCGAGGCCGCGACCTGGGACAACGACCACAAGATCGCCGTCAACCTGTCGCCCGTCCAGCTCGGCAACGCCGACGTCGCCGACCTCGTCCAGCAGGTTCTGCTGGAAACCGGCCTCGGCCCGCACCGCCTGGAGCTGGAGATTACCGAATCGACCATCATCGGCGACAAGGAACGCGCGCTGCAGACGCTGCGCCGCATCAAGGCGCTGGGCGTCACCATCGCCATCGACGATTTCGGCACGGGCTATTCGTCGCTGGAGACCCTGCGCGCCTTCCCCTTCGACAAGATCAAGCTGGACCGAAGCTTCATGAGCGAGGTGGAGGCAAGCGCCGAGGCGAAGGCGATCATCCGCGCCATCCTGGCGCTCGGCCGGACGCTGCGCGTGCCGGTGCTCGCCGAGGGCGTGGAAACGCGCAGCCAGCTCGACATCCTTCTCGACGAAGGCTGCGACGAGGCACAGGGCTACTTCCTCGGAAGGCCGGCGCCGATCGAGCGCATCCGGCCGGCCGGGCAGGCCAGCGAAGCCGCCTGAGGCGGGATCGGGGTGGCCGGATGGCGCGGGCGCCTACTGCCGCTTGAAGCGGCGCCCGGCAAGGTCGATCTGGAAGCGCGGAAAGATGAAGACGCCGATGATCGTGCCGGCGTATTTCTCCTCCAGGCCTGTCGATTCGCCGACGCAGAACACCGGCTGGCGCGGCGCGCCGTCGAGATGGATCGTCGTGGAGAAGCAGAAGGACGAGGAGGAGGCGGCCGCCTGCTCGAAGAGTTCGAGCACCCGCGTGCGGTCGAGCGGCTCGTAGCATCGGATGAGGTTGAGAAGCCCGCAGGCGCGCTGCGGCAGGCCATGCGCCTGCGCCGCCTTCTCGCCGAGCGTGAAGAGGCCGTTGGAGAGATCGCCGGTCCAGCGCTCCGTCACGCAATATTGCGTGAGCAGTTCGTTGTCCGTCTCGTCGAAGCCCATCGAGCCCGGCAGAAAGGGCGCCGAGAGATCTGTCTTGATTATCTTGAACACCTACGACCCCAGGGCAGTTGCTCGAATTCGGACGGCACGTCCTCCCGCAAGGGGGCACGACATGCGCAAAAGACGCTCCGGCTGACATTTCTCCCGAAACCGCCGAACCATTTTCTTATGTACTGAACTGCGTCCGGCTTCCACGGCATGCGGATCGGACGTACGCGCGAAAAACCGCGGTCGACTTTCGTTCGGGTCTTCCGGCGGCTTTCTGGAATTGGGAGTTCGGCGGCACGGCCGACCGTTGCGTCAAAACCAGCACCTGAACCCCGGGTGAATCTTTAAAGTTCACTTGGGGCGCCTTTATAGTTGGTTTTTTGATGCCTTCAACGTCTTTTTGATAATTATTGTACAAATGGAAAAATTCTTTTCACGGCAACGATACAGATTTGGCCGCCGCGAAAATGCAAAAAGGGCGGCCCGAAGACCGCCCTTTCCGAACTGAACCGGTTTGGCTCGGATGCAGGACCCGAAGGTCTTACATCATGTCCATTCCGCCCATTCCGCCCATGCCGCCCGGCATAGCCGGAGCGTCCTTCTTGGGCAGTTCGGCGATCATGGCTTCCGTCGTGATCAGCAGCGAGGCAACCGAAGCGGCGTTCTGGAGCGCCGTGCGGACGACCTTGACCGGGTCGACGATGCCGAGTGCGATCAGGTCGCCGTATTCGCCGGTCTGGGCGTTGTAGCCGTAGTTGTCTTCGTTCTTGTCGAGGATCTTGCCGACGACGATGGAGGCTTCGTCACCTGCGTTTTCCGCAATCTGGCGAACGAGGGACTGGAGAGCCTTGCGCACGATGTTGATGCCGGCTTCCTGGTCGTCGTTCTCGCCCTTGGCGGCGATCTTCGTGGAAGAGCGGAGCAGGGCGACGCCGCCGCCCGGTACGATGCCTTCCTGAACGGCAGCGCGCGTCGCGTTGAGGGCGTCGTCGATGCGGTCCTTCTTTTCCTTCACTTCGACTTCCGTCGAGCCGCCGACGCGGATGACGGCAACGCCGCCGGCCAGCTTGGCAAGGCGTTCCTGCAGCTTCTCGCGGTCGTAGTCGGAGGTGGTTTCCTCGATCTGGGCCTTGATCTGCGCGACGCGGCCTTCGATTTCGGCCTTCTGGCCGGCACCGTCGACGATCGTCGTGTTTTCCTTGGAGATCGAGACCTTCTTGGCACGGCCGAGCATGTCGAGCGTGACGTTTTCGAGCTTGATGCCGAGGTCTTCGGAGATGACCGTGCCGCCCGTCAGGATGGCGATGTCTTCGAGCATGGCCTTGCGGCGGTCGCCGAAGCCCGGAGCCTTGACGGCAGCGATCTTGAGGCCGCCACGCAGCTTGTTGACGACGAGGGTCGCAAGCGCTTCGCCTTCGACGTCTTCAGCGACGATGACCAGCGGCTTGCCGGTCTGGACGACGGCTTCGAGGACCGGGAGCATGGCCTGGAGGTTCGAGAGCTTCTTCTCGTGCAGGAGAATGTAGGCGTCTTCGAGATCGGCGACCATCTTTTCCGGGTTGGTCACGAAGTAGGGCGAGAGATAGCCGCGGTCGAACTGCATGCCTTCGACGACTTCGAGTTCGGTTTCGGCGGTCTTGGCTTCTTCAACCGTGATGACGCCTTCGTTGCCGACCTTCTGCATGGCTTCGGCAATGTCGAGACCGACCTGCTTGTCGCCGTTTGCGGAGATCGTGCCGACCTGGGCGACTTCTTCCGAGGTGTTGATCTTCTTGGCCTTGGCCTGGAGATCCTTGACGACTTCGGCGACGGCGAGGTCGATGCCGCGCTTCAGGTCCATCGGGTTCATGCCGGCGGCAACGGCCTTGTGGCCTTCGCGGACGATGGCCTGGGCCAGAACCGTCGCGGTCGTCGTGCCGTCGCCGGCGATGTCGTTGGTCTTGGAGGCGACTTCACGGACGAGCTGGGCGCCCATGTTCTCGAACTTGTCTTCCAGTTCGATTTCCTTGGCGACGGAAACGCCGTCCTTGGTGATGCGCGGAGCGCCGAAGGACTTGTCGATGACGACGTTGCGGCCCTTCGGGCCGAGCGTTACCTTGACGGCGTCTGCGAGGACGTCGACGCCGCGCAGCATCTTTTCGCGTGCGGTGCGGCCGAATTTGACTTCTTTGGCTGCCATTGTGAGAACTCCTGAAGAGGTATCAGCGAATTGGGGAAGGAATTATCGGCGAGATCAGCCGATGATGCCCATGATGTCGGCTTCCTTCATGATCAGAAGGTCTTCGCCGTCGAGCTTGACTTCGGTGCCGGACCACTTGCCGAACAGGACGCGGTCGCCGGCCTTGACGTCGAGTGCGACGACCTTGCCGGATTCGTCACGCGCGCCGGAGCCGACGGCGACGACTTCGCCTTCCTGCGGCTTTTCCTTGGCGGTGTCCGGAATGATGATGCCGCCCTTGGTCTTGGCTTCGGATTCGACGCGACGAACGACGACGCGGTCGTGAAGCGGGCGGAAGGTGGTGCTTGCCATTGTCTTATCCCTCGATCAAATGACATGACGGATCGCGATGCGGACCCGGTGGATTGATGTTAGCACTCGCCGTTAAGGAGTGCTAGCGGAGCCGAGATAGGCGCCCGCGCGTTTCGAGTCAAGAATGGACCATCGAAATTATTTCGGCCGGCATGGTTACCGCAGCCGGCAGATGGGAGCCATGTCGCACGCCATCAAGGCAGCTTCGTGAATTTTCGCCCGTTTCCCTGTGGATGGGGCAAAATTGCGGGAAGAGGCTTGTTTTCTTGGCGTCGCTTTGCAATGTCAGCCGGGCTCGATCTCGACACGGGAATCCCTGATGGCTCAACGCATCCAATCCTTCCGCGACATCGCCGCGCAGTACGACGCGGTGCTCTGCGACGTCTGGGGCGTCCTGCACAACGGCGTCGAGGCCTTTTCCCACGCGTCCGAGGCGCTCGCCGAAGCCCGCGCGGCCGGTCTTTCGGTCGTGCTCGTCACCAATTCCCCGCGTCCCCATCCCGGCGTGAAGGTGCAGATCCGCGGGCTCGGCGTTCGCGACGACGCCTATGACCGCATCGTCACCTCGGGCGACGTCACCCGTTCCCTGATCGCCGAAGGCCCGGGCAAGGTCTATTTCATCGGGGCCGAGAAGGACCTGCCGCTGCTGGACGGTCTCGATGTCGAGACGGTCGGGCTTAAGGAGGCCGGCATCGTCGTCTGCGCGGGCCTGCGCGACGACGAAGTGGAAGCCGTCGAGGACTATCGCGAGGAACTGGCGGCGCTCGCCGCGCGCGGCCTGCCCTTCATCTGCGCCAATCCGGACCTCGTCGTCGAGCGCGGCCACAAGCTCATCGCCTGCGCCGGCGCGCTTGCCGGGCTTTATGAAGAGCTCGGCGGCACGACCCGCATCGCCGGCAAGCCGCACCGGCCGATCTACGAGAAGTCGCTGGCCGAGCTGCGCGCGGTGCGCGGCGCCTTCGACATGGCCCGCGTGATCGCCATCGGCGACGGCATGCCGACCGATGTCCGCGGCGCGCAGGCCTATGGCCTCGACGTGCTCTACATTTCGGGCGGCATCCACGCGGGGCACTATGTGGAAGGCGGACGTACCGACGAGGCAAGGCTCGCCGCCTTCCTCGCGGCGGAGGATGCCCATCCGAAATGGTGGATGCCCCGGCTGCAGTGACGGGATGGAGACGGTCGGCATGACGGTATTTCACAGGAACGAGACCAGGGAGCCGCTGCCGGAGCCTCTGCGCGGCGGCGTCATCGCCATCGGCAACTTCGACGGCGTGCACCGCGGCCACCAGGCCGTGCTGCAGCGGGCGCTCGACATCGCGGCGGATCGCGCCATCCCGGCGCTGGTGCTGACCTTCGAGCCGCATCCGCGCACCGTCTTCCGCCCGGAGCGCCCCGTCTTCCGCATCACCCCGGCCCCGCTCAAGGCCCGCATCCTCGAAGGCATGGGCTTTTCCGCCGTCATCGAATATCCCTTCGACCGCAGCTTCTCCGAAATCTCCGCCCACGACTTCATCGGCTCCGTCCTCATGGACTGGCTGCACGCTTCCGAGGTCGTCACCGGCTTCGACTTCCATTTCGGCAGGGGCCGGGAAGGCGGCCCCGCCTTCCTGATGGCGGCTGGCCAGGACAACGGCTTCGGCGTCACGCTCGTCGACGCCTTCCGCGACGAGAACGCCTCGGTCATCTCCTCCAGCTTCATCCGCGCGCTGCTCGGCGAGGGAGAGGTCGCGGAAGCCGCCGGCCAGCTCGGCTACCGCTATACGGTCGAGGCCGAGGTGATCGGCGGCAAGCGGCTCGGCCGCACGCTCGGCTATCCCACCGCCAACATGCAGCTTCCGCCCGAGGTGGAACTGCGCAACGGCATCTACGCCGTGCGTTTCCGCCGCCCGGACGGCAGCCTCCACGACGGCGTCGCCAGCTACGGCCGCCGCCCGACCGTCGATGCGAACGGCGCCCCGCTGCTCGAAACCTTCCTGTTCGATTTCTCCGGCGACCTCTACGGCGAGGTCTGCGCCGTCTCCTTCTTCGGCCACCTGCGCGACGAATTGAAATTCGACGGCCTCGATGCCCTCGTGGTGCAGATGAAGCGCGACGAGGAGGAGGCAAGGGCCCTGCTTTCCGGCGTCAGGCCGCTCGGGGCCATCGACCGGCGTCTCTGTTTCTGAGGCCGCGATGAGCGGCGCGCATTGCCCCGTCCATCTCTTCCGTTCGGTGGGCTTTGCGCCTTCCGGCGATACCGTGGTCGGCATCGCGCCGCTGGACAAGGTCGTCGCCGTCTATGGCGGCGGCGGAGCCTTCGATGCGGACGGGCTTTCGGCCGCCTTCGGCGGAGCGGCCGTTTTCAGGCACGAGGCGACGGGCGAGCTTTTCGCCGGTGTCTGGGGCACGCGCAATGCTTCCCGCTTTCGTCGCGAGATGCGTGAGCGCATGCCCGTCGTCGTCAGCCGCGAAATGCCGGAGGTGCGGCTGGTCGTGCGCAGCGCGGAAGGCAGGCGCCCCGTACGGCCGCCGCTTGCCGGGGGTTAGCGGGCGTTCGTGCCGGCACGCGGTCGATTGCGGCGCTTGCAGGCTTTTCAAAACGCCGAAAAGGCCGTAAGACCGCGCGCATGATGCTCCACCGGCCGACCATCGATCTGCGAATTAGTGGCCCGGCCTTCCGCGCGCTCTGAGCGAGGCCGGAAGGTCCGGGATTTCGGGCGTTGCTG
Organism: Shinella sp. PSBB067; assembly: GCF_016839145.1. NCBI lineage: Bacteria > Pseudomonadati > Pseudomonadota > Alphaproteobacteria > Hyphomicrobiales > Rhizobiaceae > Shinella > Shinella sp. PSBB067. Next base: position 387,597 of record NZ_CP069303.1, read on the forward strand.
ACGACGCCCCCGCCGTCATTGCCGGTGCATTGACCGATATTTCCCCGCATGCGCGAAAGACGCGCGACGAGACGATAGCCACACCCATGACCGATACAGCCGAAAAAGTCGATTATTCGTCCACCCTCTACCTGCCGCAGACGGATTTCCCGATGCGCGCCGGCCTGCCGCAGAAGGAGCCGGAAACGGTCGCCCGCTGGCAGAAGATGGAGCTTTACAAGAAGCTGCGCGCCTCCGCCGCCGGCCGCGAGAAGTTCGTGCTGCACGACGGCCCGCCCTATGCCAACGGCAACATCCATATCGGCCACGCGCTGAACAAGATCCTGAAGGACGTCATCAACCGCTCCTTCCAGATGCGCGGCTACGACGCCAACTATGTGCCCGGCTGGGACTGCCACGGCCTTCCGATCGAATGGAAGATCGAGGAGAAGTACCGCGAGAAGGGCAGGAACAAGGACGAAGTCCCGGTCAACGAATTCCGCCAGGAATGCCGTGACTTCGCCAGCGGCTGGATCAAGGTCCAGACCGAGGAGTTCAAGCGCCTCGGCATCGAGGGCGATTTCGAGAACCCCTACACGACGATGAACTTCCACGCCGAAGCCCGCATCGCCGGCGAACTGCTGAAGATCGCGAAAAGCGGCCAGCTCTATCGCGGCTCCAAGCCGGTGATGTGGTCGGTCGTCGAGCGCACGGCGCTGGCCGAGGCCGAGGTCGAATATGCCGATGTCGAGAGCGACACGATCTGGGTGAAGTTCCCGATCGTCGAAGGCCCGGCCGACCTTCAGGGCAACTTCGTCGTCATCTGGACCACCACCCCCTGGACGATCCCCGGCAACCGCGCCATCGCCTTCTCCTCGCGTTTCCCTTACGGTCTCTATGAGGTCGAAAGCGCCCAGAACGACTTCGGCCCGCAGCCGGGCGAAAAGCTGATCTTCGCGACGCGCCTTGCCGACGAGGCCGCCGCCAAGGCGAAGCTTACCTTCCGGTTCGTGCGCGACGTGGCGCCCGAGGAACTGGCCGCCATCACCTGCACCCATCCGCTCAAGGACCTCGGCTATACTTTCCCCGTTCCCCTGCTCGACGGCGACCACGTCACCGACGATGCCGGCACGGGCTTCGTGCACACGGCCCCCAGCCACGGCCGCGAGGACTTCGACGCCTGGACGGCGAAGGCCCGCGAGCTGGAAGCGCGCGGCATCTCCTCGAAGATCCCGTTCCCGGTCGACGACGCCGGCTTCTATACCGCCGACGCCCCCGGCTTCGAGGGCGCGCGCGTCATGGACGACAACGGCAAGAAGGGCGATGCCAACGAGCGCGTCATCAAGGCGCTGATTGCGTCCAACATGCTCTTCGCCCGCGGCCGCCTCAAACACTCCTATCCGCATTCCTGGCGCTCCAAGAAACCGGTCATCTTCCGCAACACGCCGCAATGGTTCGTCTACATGGACAAGGAACTCGGCGACGGCACCACGCTGCGCTCGCGCTCGCTTTCCGCCATCGACGACACCCGCTTCGTGCCCGCCGCCGGCCAGAACCGCCTGCGCGCCATGATCGAGGGCCGCCCGGACTGGGTGCTCTCGCGCCAGCGCGCCTGGGGCGTGCCGATCGCCGTCTTCGCCGACGAGAACGGCGAGGTGCTGGTGGACGACGCCGTCAACGCCCGCATCCTCGAAGCCTTCGAGAAGGAGGGCGCGGACGCCTGGTTCGCCGAAGGCGCCAAGGAACGTTTCCTCGGCAGGGAACATGACGCGGCCCGCTGGACGCAGGTCATGGACATCCTCGACGTCTGGTTCGATTCGGGCTCGACGCACACCTTCACCCTGGAAGACCGCCCGGACCTGAAATGGCCGGCCGACGTCTATCTCGAAGGCTCGGACCAGCATCGCGGCTGGTTCCATTCCTCGCTGCTGGAAAGCTGCGCGACGCGCGGCCGCGCGCCCTACAACGCCGTCGTCACACATGGCTTCACCATGGACGAGAAGGGCGAGAAGATGTCGAAGTCCAAGGGCAACGTCGTCTCGCCGCAGGACGTGATGAAGGAATCGGGCGCCGACATCCTGCGCCTCTGGGTCATGACGACGGACTACTGGGAAGACCAGCGCCTCGGCAAGACGATCATCCAGACCAATATCGACGCCTACCGCAAGCTGCGCAACACGGTGCGCTGGATGCTGGGCACGCTCGCCCACGACACGGGCGAGGAGATCGCCCTTGCCGACATGCCGGAGCTGGAACGGCTGATGCTGCATCGCCTGTCGCAGCTCGACGTTCTGGTGCGCGAAGGCTACGACGCCTTCGACTTCAAGAAGATCACCCGCGCGCTCATAGACTTCTCCAACGTCGAGCTCTCGGCCTTCTACTTCGATATCCGCAAGGATGCGCTCTACTGCGACGCCCCGTCCTCGCTGAAGCGCCGCGCCGCGCTCTCGGTCATCCGCAAGCTCTTCGAGTGCCTCGTCACCTGGCTGGCGCCCATGCTGCCCTTCACGATGGAAGAGGCATGGCTTTCCCGCAAGCCGGATGCCGTCTCGGTGCATCTCGAACAGTTCCCGGCTGTCCCGGCCGAATGGCGTGACGATGCGCTGGAAGCCAAGTGGGAGAAGATCCGCGACGTGCGCTCGGTCGTGACGGGCGCGCTGGAGATCGAGCGCCGTGAAAAGCGCATCGGCGCCTCGCTGGAAGCCGCCCCCGTCGTCCATGTCGGCGACGCGGAGCTGCTGAAGGCGCTGGAAGGCCAGGACTTTGCGGAGATCTGCATCACCTCGGCCATCACGGTCGTTGCCGGCGAAGGCCCGGCCGGTGCCTTCCGCCTGGCCGAAGTCGCCAAGGTCTCGGTCGAGCCGAAGCTTGCCGAAGGCGTCAAATGCGCGCGCTCCTGGCGCATCACGACCGATGTCGGCTCCGACCCGGATTACCCGGATGTCTCGGCGCGCGATGCCGCGGCGCTGCGCGAGATCGGCTTCCGCCGCGCCGCCTGACCGCCGTGACTGTTGACGGCCGGTGCTTTCCGGCCGTCGATTTGCCCGGATGAATTGCGCTTCGGGGCATCATCCGGTAATGCTGCCTGAAAATGGTCGGATTGTTCCGCCATGGCACGGCGGACTTTTGCCGTGTGACAGGTTTTCGGCGTACCGGCTCTGCTGGAAGGGTATTCATGAGAATGACGCGAAATATTCGGGTGCGTACCGGCCTTCTCGGCCTTCTCGGCGGCAGCCTTCTCCTGACCGGCTGCATGGGCCCGACCTACGGCACGGACAAGACCGCCGGCGAACAGTTGATGGACGACCTCGGCAACGCCGTCATGATCCAGCCGGACAACAAGGACGCCAAGAAGATCCGCTACCAGCCGCGCGGCAGCCTCGTCGTGCCGAAGGACAAGACGGCTCTGTCCAGCCCGCAGCAGTCGGTGGCCGCCAAGGACAATCCGCAGTGGCTGGAAAATCCCGAGGACATGCGCGAGCGCCTGCGTGACGAGGCGGATGCGAACACCAACAATCCGGGCTACCGCTCGCCGCTGGCCAGCCAGCATTCGAATGCCCAGCAGGTTGGCGTCGCGTCGCAGACGCAGGCCTATCGCGAGGCCCGCCGCCTCCAGGACGGCACCTATTCCGACAAGCGCCGCTACCTGAGCGATCCGCCGGTCGACTACCGCCGCCTTCCCGAGCAGGCGCAGGCCGATCTCGGCGAACCCGAGAAGCAGAAGGAACGCCGCCGCAAGAAGGAGGCCAAGGCCGCCAAGCAGTCCGGCTCCTCCTGGTGGCCCTTCTGACGGATGACCGCCTATCGAATTCGCCCGGCGACCGTGGCGGATGCCGCGATCATCCTGCGCTTCATCCGCGAACTGGCTGATTACGAAAACGCCCTCGACGAAGTCGCCGCGACGGAAGAGACGGTCGCGGCCTCGCTGTTCGGCGAAGGCTCGGTAAGCTTCGCGGCGATCTGCGAGACCGAGGCGGGCGAGCCGGCAGGCTCCGCCGTCTGGTTCAAGACCTATTCCACCTGGCAGGCGAAGAACGGCCTCTATCTCGAAGACCTCTACGTGACGCCCGCCCATCGCGGCGCTGGGGTCGGCAAGATGCTGCTGCGCCACCTCGCGCGCATCGCCGTCGAGGAGGATTGCGCCCGTTTCGAATGGAGCGTCCTCGACTGGAACGAGCCGGCGATCCGGGTCTACGAGGCGATCGGCGCCGAGCCGCACAAGGAATGGGTCCGCTACCGCCTGGCGGGCGACCGGCTGAAGCGTTTCGCCGAGGGCTGAAAGCCCTATCCGCCCCGCCGCGCCAGCAGGGCGAGGTGCAGCGCATGCATGCCGATGAAGGCGGCCGAGGCCGGCAGCATCGTCCCGAAGGTTTCGCCGCCGAACGCGAGGGCCAAGAGCAGGATGGCCGCGACGGCGGGAATGAAGGCGAGTGCCAGGGGCCGCGGCAGGCTCCAGTTCGGCTTTCCGTCCAGTCCCCACTGCATCGTCAGACGCGCCTTGCCCGGCGCGATGCGCCGCGCGCCGATGGCCGACATGATGGCCATGACGGCGAGGGCAGCAAAAACGAGAAGCAGCGCCATCAGCCCTCGCGCCTTTCCTTGAAGAAATCCTTCAGGATGTCCGCGGCCTCCACGCCGCCGATGCCGGAATAGACGTCGGGCGCATGGTGGCAGGTCGGCTGGGCGAAGAAGCGCACGCCGTTCTCCACCGCCCCGCCCTTCGGATCCTCGGCGCCGTAGTAGAGCCGGCGGATGCGGGCGAAGGAAATGGCGGCGGCGCAGAGCGTGCAGGGCTCCAGCGTCACGTAGAGGTCGGCACCCGCCAGCCGCTCCCGCCCGAGCGTGCGGGACGCTTCGCGGATCACGGCGACCTCGGCATGGGCGGTCACGTCGTTCTCCGCGCGCGTGCGGTTTCCCGACCGCGCGACGACCGCGCCGTCCAGCACCAGCACCGCGCCGACCGGCACTTCGCCCCGCGCGCCGGCCGCCCGTGCTTCCTCGAGCGCGATCTCCATGAAGCGATTTGTCATGCGCGGCACGAATTCCTCTTAACCCCGGACGCCTGACCTGATAGGACACGGCAAAACGCAGGCAGCACAAATGACATCCAAAGACAAGCCAAAACGGCCGGGCGGCAAGCCCCCGGGCCGCGATACCAAGCCGCGTGGCGCCGCATCGGCGGCCACGGGCAAGAAATCCTTTGCCGCCGGCAAGCCCGCAGGCAAGAAGCCGGCCGGCAAGCCGCCCGCCGGAAAATCCGCGCCGCGCGATGCCGGGCCCGCCCGTGCCGAAAGGCCCGCTCCGGGCGTTGCGGCGGGTGCGGAGCTCGCCCCCGAGCGCATCTCCAAGCTGCTCGCCCGCGCGGGCGTCGCCTCGCGCCGCGACATCGAGCGCATGATCATGGAAGGCCGCGTCAGCGTGAACGGCACGGTGCTGGACACGCCCGTCGTCAACGCCACCTTCGCCGACCGCATCGAGGTCGACGGCATGCCGATCCGCGGCATCGAGCGCACGCGCCTCTGGCTCTACCACAAGCCGGCCGGCCTCGTGACGACCAATGCCGACCCCGAGGGGCGCCCGACGGTCTTCGAGAACCTTCCCGAGGACCTGCCGCGCGTCATGTCCATCGGCCGCCTCGACATCAACACCGAAGGCCTCCTGCTGCTCACCAACGACGGCGGCCTCGCGCGCATGCTGGAGCTGCCGACCACCGGCTGGCTGCGCCGCTACCGCGTGCGCGCCCACGGCAAGATCGAGCAGGCCGATCTCGACAAGCTGAAGGAAGGCATCGCCGTCGAAGGCGTGCTCTACGGCGCCATCGATGCGACGCTCGACAAGGTGCAGGGCTCCAACGTCTGGCTGACGCTCGGCCTGCGCGAGGGCAAGAACCGCGAGGTCAAGAACGTGCTCGGCGCGCTCGGCCTCGACGTGAACCGCCTGATCCGCATTTCCTACGGACCCTTCCAGCTCGGCGAGCTGCCGGAAGGCCACGCGCAGGAAATCCGCGGCCGCACGCTGCGCGACCAGCTCGGTCCGCGCCTCATCGAGGAAGCCAAGGCCAATTTCGACGCGCCGCTCTTCGACCATGCACCCGACGATTCTGAGGAAAAGCCCGTAAAGAAGAGCGCCGGCGAAGCGCCCGCCTGGGCCGAAAGACCCGCCGAGCGCCGCGAGAAGCCCGGCGACCGGCGCGAGAAGGCACGCGCCCGCCTCGACACCAGGCGTGACGACCGCTTCGGCGACAAGCCGCGCGGCGGCTCTCGCGACCGCGACGATAGCCGCTTCGACAGCAAGCCGAAGCGCGAGCCGGCCACCCGCGCCCGCAGGTCCAACGTCTGGATGGCGCCGGGCGCCCGTCCGGTTGCCGAGAAGAAGGCGGATGATGCCGAGGGCGTGAAGCGCGAGCCGCGCGAACGCCCCGAAGGCGCGCCGAAGACCAAGCGCTACGGCCGCACGGCCGAGGGCGCCCCGACCCGCTCGACGAAGAAGTTCGATCCCGACCGCAAGGGCCCCGCCCGCGGGCGTCCGGGCGACGACAGGGTCGAAAAGCCGCGCATCCTGAAGACGCGCGACGCGGACGGCGAGTGGATCCGCGCCTCCGAACCGGAAACGCGCGACCGCGATGAAGGCGGCTTCGGCCGCAAGCGCAGCGGCGCCGGCGACGAGCGGGCCCCGCGCGGTTTCGGCGACCGCCCGCCGCGCGGCGACCGGCCCTTCGGCGAGCGCAAGCCGCGCGCGGAAGGCGAGCGCTCCTTCGGCGACCGTCCGGCCCGTGGCGACCGCAAGCCCCGCGCAGAAGGCGAGCGTTCCTTCTCGGATCGTCCGCCGCGCCGCGACGGCGGCAAGCCCTTCGGCGGAAAACCCGGCGGCAAGTCCTTCGGCGGCAAGCCGGGCGGACGCCCGTCTGGTGGCAAGCCCGGTGGCGGCCGTCCCGCGGGCGGCAGCCGTCCGCGCGGCAAGGGGAAGTAACGCATCGTGCGGATCGTCGGCGGAGAGTTTCGCGGCCGTTCGCTCGCGACGCCGAAGTCGGACGATATCCGCCCGACGACGGACCGCACGCGCGAAAGCCTGTTCAACATCCTGTCCCATGCCTATCCCGAGGCGCTGGACGGCACCCGCGTGCTCGATCTCTTCGCGGGCACCGGCGCCGTCGGCCTCGAAGCCCTGTCGCGCGGCGCGCGCGCGGCGCTCTTCGTCGAGCAGGGCGTCGAGGGCAGGGGGCTCCTGCATTCGAATATCGAGGCGCTCGGCGTGATCGGGCGCGCAAAGATCTTCCGGCGCGACGCCACCGCCCTCGGCGGCATCGGCACGATGGAACCGTTCCATTTCCTCTTCGCCGACCCGCCCTATGCGAAGGGCCTCGGCGAGCGCGCGCTGGAGGCGGCGCACCGCGGCGGCTGGCTCGTCGACGGCGCCCTTGCGATCCTGGAGGAGCGCGCCGATATTCAGCCTGTCGCCGTCGATGGTTTCGAACTCCTGGAGGTTCGCACCTTCGGCGACACGCGCATGCATTTCTATCGCTACCGCGCCGGCTGATTTGAGCCGCCGCAGGAGACCCGAGCGATGACAGACGCCCTCGTTTCCCTGGATACCCCGCCGGCGGGCGGCCCGACCGTCGCCATCGCGCTCGGCGGCGGTGGCGCGCGCGGCCTCGCCCATATCCACGTCATCGAAGTCCTCGACGAGCTCGGCATCCGCCCGGTGCTGATAGCGGGCGCCTCCATCGGCGCCATCATGGGCGCGGCGATGGCGGCGGGCATGACGGGCCGCGAGATCCGCGAGCATACGCTCGCCACCATCGGTCGTCCGGGCCAGATCATGAACCGTCTCTGGAGCCTGCGTCCGGCGGGGTTGTCCCAGATGGTCGCGGGCGGCTTCCGCGTCGGGCAGTTCAACCTCGAACGCGTCCTGAAGGCCTTCCTGCCCGATCGCCTGCCGGAGGCCTTCGAGGAGCTGTCGATCCCGCTGAAGGTCATCGCGTCGGACTATTATGCCCAGTGCGAATGCGTCTGCGAAAGCGGTCCGCTGCTACCGGCCATCGCCGCCTCCGCCGCGCTGCCGGCCGTCTTCCGCCCCGTGGTGCTGAATGGCCGGGTGATGATCGACGGCGGCCTGTGGAACCCCGTGCCCTTCGACCACCTCGCCGGCAGGGCGGATGTCACCATCGGCGTCGACGTCATCGGCCATCCGCCGGCCGGCACGGCGCAGGTGCCGAACAGCGTCGACAGCCTCTACGGCGCCACGCAGCTCACCATGCGCTCCATCGTCACGCTGAAGCTCGAAAGGGGCGCGCCGGATATCTTCCTGCGGCCGGATGTCGGCCGCTTCCGCGTGCTCGATTTTGCCAAGGCCGGCGAGGTGCTCGCCGCCTCCGCCGGCATGCGCGACGAGCTGAAGCGGGCGCTCGACGCGAAGCTCTCCGCCATCTAGAGCGGAATGCTCTTGGGTTGAATCGGCCTGGGATTTCCAAGCTGGCGTATTCGTGATTCAAGATGCTGGCTGGAATGGAGGCCAGCATCTTATGCCGAAGGCCTATTCCCTTGATCTTCGTGAACGTGCCGTGTCCCGGGTTTTGGCCGGCGAAAGTGCTCGTTCGGTTGCGGCTGTTTTGAACATCAGCGTGTCCAGCGTGGTGAAGTGGTCGCAGCGCTATCGGGCGACGGGGAGCCCGGCTGCGGGTCGGGCCGTGGGCCGTCCACGCCCGTTGCTTCTCGGGCCGCACCGCGCCTTTCTCTTGGAGCGGATCAACAGCGGGGGTCACATCACCTTGCGCGGGCTGCAAGCCGAGCTTGCCGAGCGCGGGGCGAAGGTCGACTACCGGACGGTCTGGAACTTCGTCCATGCCGAGGGGCTGAGCTTCAAAAAAAACCGTTCTGCCAAGCGAGCAATATCGTCCTGACATCGCGCGTCGACGGGCCCAGTGGAAGAAATACCAAGGCCGCCTCGATCCGCGACGGCTGGTCTTCATCGATGAAACCTGGGCCAAGACCAACATGGCGCCGATCCGGGGTTGGGCACCACGCGGTCACAGATTGCAAAGCCGGGTGCCGCATGGCCACTGGAAGACGTTGACCCTGATTGCGGCGTTGCGCTGCGACCGCATCGACGCGCCATGCGTGTTCGACAGCGCTATCAACGCACGCAGCTTCACAGCCTATGTCGAGCAGGTTCTCGTGCCGACGCTGCGACCCGGCGACATCGTCATCATGGACAACCTCGGCTCACACAAGGGTCAGCCAGTGCGGACGGCTATCCGCAAGGCAGGAGCAAAGCTCTTCTTCCTGCCCCCATACAGTCCGGACCTGAACCCCATCGAACAGGTCTTCGCCAAGCTCAAGCACCTCATGCGCGCGGCCGCCGAACGAACCGTCGAGGCAACTTGGAAAGCCGCTGGTAGGCTGCTCCGATGCTTCCCCCCAAACGAATGCCAAAACTATCTCATCAACGCTGGGTACGCTTCAATGTAAGCGCATCAGACTCTAGGGCACTTCCGCTTTTTGGACCGAAGTGTCCTACGCGGCGCTCTCCTCCTCGTCGATCTCGGCCTGGGTCTTCTTCTTCGGCCTGACCAGCGGTTCCGGCTTCACCGGCTTGGAATGCAGCATGTGCCGCCCCGCCGTGATGCCCTCGACGGCCTGCAGCTCCAGCCGCGCCAGGTCACGGCGGCGGATGTCGTCGCTGATCGCCAGTGCGTCGTCCGGCTCGACGCCGAGTTCCTCCAGCGTCTCGCGGCCGAAGACGAGGGCCGATTCGAAGGTCTCGCGCACGTCGTGCTGCACGCCCTTGGACCGGAGCTCCAGGGTGTGGATGCGGTCGTAGGAGCGCACGAAGAGCGTGGCGTTCGGATATTCCGACTGCACGAGATCGACGATGCGGTCCGTCGTGCCCTTGCCCTGCGTGCAGATGGCGACGATCTTGGCGCGCTCGATGCCGGCGGCGCGCAGCACGTCCTTGCGCGTTCCGTCGCCGAAATAGATGCGGAAGCCGAAGCTCGCCGCCTGCCGCACGCGATCCGTCGAATGGTCGATGACCGTCACTTCGCGCCCGCCGGCAAGCAGGATCTGCGCGGTGATCTGGCCGAAGCGCGAAAAGCCGATCATCAGCACGTCCGCGCCCGCATCGCCGAAATCCTCCTCGATCTCCTCTTCCAGATCCTCCACTAGCAGGAAGCGCGAGAGTGCGGCGGCAATCGGCGTCAGCGCCATGGAGATCGTGACGATGGCGATCAGCAGCGAGGCGAGCCCGCCCGAGAAGATGCCGGCGGCCGAGGCTGCGGTGAACAGCACGAAGCCGAATTCGCCGCCCTGCGGCAGCACGAGCGCGATGCGCACCGCATCGTTGTGCGGCGAGCCGGTGAAGCGGCAGAGCCCGTAGATGACGAGGCTCTTGACCAGCATGACGGCGGGCGTCGCGATCAGGATCGTCAGCCAGCTCGAGAAGACGACGTCGAGATGCAGCGACAGGCCCACGGCCATGAAAAACAGGCCGAGCAGGATACCGCGGAACGGCTCGACATCCGCCTGCAATTCATGCCGGTAGGAGGAGTCGGCAAGCAGCACGCCGGCGAGGAACGCGCCCATGGCCATGGAGAGGCCGGCCATCTGCAGCAGCATGGCGGCGGCCAGCACGACGAAGAGCGCCGCCGCGATCATCGCTTCGCGCGCGCCCGTGCGGGCGATGACCTGGAACAGAGGGTTCAGCAGGTAGCGGCCGGCGGCCAGCAGCGCGGCGATGGCGGCGACCGCGATGGTGAAGTCCTCGAAGGCGCTGGTCGTGTCCTCCGGCTTCTGCTCGGCCAGCAGCGGGATGAGCGCCAAAAGCGGCACGATGGCAAGGTCCTGCAGGAGGAGCATGGAAAAGGCGCGCTGGCCGTAGCGGGTGTTGACGTCGCCCTCGTCCTCGAGGATCTGCATGGCGAAGGCGGTGGAGGAGAGCGCAAGGCCGAAGCCGATGATCAGCGCGCCGTCCCATTCCTCCAGCCGGAACGCGAAGACCAGTCCCGCAAGCACGAGGCCCGTCACGCCGACCTGCGCCAGGCCGAGGCCGAAGATGTCGCGCCGCATGGCCCAAAGGCGCGACGGCTTCAGCTCCAGCCCGATCAGGAAGAGCAGGAAGACCACGCCGAGCTCGGCGACGCCCAGCAGTTCCTCCCCGTCGCGGATCTGGTGCAGGATCGGCCCGATGACCACGCCGGCGGCGAGATAGCCGAGAATGGTGCCGAGCCCGAGCCGCTTGAAGATGGGCGCGGCAAGCAGCGCGCCGCCGAGCATCATGAGGACCTCGTTGTACGAGCTGTGGGTATAGGCCATGCGGATGCTTTCTTGTCGAGAGCCGGTGATCGGGCAAAAAAGGGGTGTGGCCCTTGATGCCCGTACCGGCGCACAATAAATGGGGCAGCAAAGAAAGGCCAAGTCATGTCACAGACCATCGATTCCGCAAGCCTTCTCGCGCGCGCCGGCGAACTCATCGACCGCGCCATAAAGGCGGGAGCGGATGCGGCCGATGCCGTCGTCGTCCGCGGCCGTTCCTCTTCCGTCAGCGTGCGCCTCGGCAAGGTCGAGGGCACGGATGCCTCCGAGAGCGACGATTTCTCGCTGCGCGTCTTCGTCGGCAGGCGCGTCGCCTCCGTCTCGGCCAATCCCGGCTTCGACCTGACGGTGCTCGCCGAGCGCGCCGTCGCCATGGCCAAGGCCTCGCCGGAAGACCCCTATGCCACGCTCGCCGCCGAGGCGGACCTTGCGAAGGACTGGCCGGACCTCGAACTCTACGACCCGACAGAAGTCTCCGCCGACCAGCTCACGCAGGCCGCGCTTGCGGCGGAAGCCGCCGCGCTCGCCGTTCCCGGCATCACCAATTCCGGCGGCGCCGGCGCATCGGCCGGCATGGGCGGGCTCGTGCTTGCCACCTCGCACGGCTTTTCCGGCGCCTACAGCGCCAGCCGCTTCGGCCGCTCCGTCAGCGTGATCGCGGGCGAGGGCACGAAGATGGAGCGCGACTACGATTTCGATTCGAGCCTTTATTTCGCCGAGCTGAGGGATGCCGGGGAGATCGGCCGCGAGGCTGCCGCCCGCGCCGTCCGCCGTCTCAATCCGCGCCAGGTGCCGACGGCGAAGAACGTCACCGTCGTCTACGATCCGCGCGTGGCGCGCGGCATTGCCGGCCATATCGCCGGCGCCATCAACGGTGCCTCCGTCGCCCGCAAGACCAGCTTCCTGCGCGAGCGTATGGGCAAGCAGGTGCTGAAGGCGGGGCTTTCCGTCACCGACGATCCGCTCATCGTGCGCGGCCCGTCGTCGCGCCCGTTCGACGGCGAGGGCGTCACCGGCCGACGCCTCGCCATGATCGAGGACGGCGTGCTGCATCATTGGTTCCTCTCCACCTCGACGGCCAACGAGCTCGGCCTCAGGACCAACGGCCGCGGCGTGCGGGGCGGCACTTCGGTCAACCCGGCCTCGACCAACCTCGCGCTGGAGCCCGGTGACGTCTCGCCCGAGGACCTGATCCGCTCCGTCGGCAACGGCCTCTATGTCACCGAGCTGATCGGCCAGGGCGTCAACATGGTGACCGGCGAATACAGCCGCGGCGCCTCCGGCTACTGGATCGAGAACGGCGAGCTGACCTTCCCGGTCTCGGAAGTGACGATCGCCTCCAACCTCACCGACATGTTCCTGCGCATCACGCCGGCGAACGACATCGACCGCAGCTTCGGCGTCGCCGCCCCGACGCTTGCCATCGAAGGCATGACGCTTGCCGGAAAGTAGGACCATGCAAAGCCCCGCCGACGCCTGGACCGCCGATCTCGATCTTCTCGTCGGTGCCGCGCGGCTGGCAGGCGCAAAGGCGCTCGACTTCTTCCGCAAGGCGCCGGACGTGTGGTGGAAGAACGAGGGCCGCTCGCCGGTGAGCGCGGCGGACTTCGCGGCCAACGACATCCTCAAGAAGGAACTTCTCTCCGCCCGGCCGAACTACGGCTGGCTTTCGGAGGAGACGGACGACGACGCCGGCCGGCTCGATTGCGAGACCGTCTTCGTCATCGACCCCATCGACGGCACGCGCGCCTTCATCGCCGGCAAGGACATCTGGTGCGTCAGCGCCGCCGTCGTGCATCACGGCCGGCCCGTCGCGGGCGTTCTCTTCGCCCCATCGCTCGAAGAACTCTACACCGCCTCCGCGCAGGGACCGGCGCTGAAGAACGGCACGCCCATCGCGGCGACCGACGCGGATGCCGCGCGCCCGACCCGCCTGGCCGCCCCCGAGGACATGGCGCACGGCATCGACCGGCGCATGATCGGCGGGGTCCACCGCATCGCCCATGTGCCCTCGCTCGCCTATCGTCTCGCGATGGTGGCGGACGGGCGCATCGATGCGACCCTGGTGAAACGCAATTCGCACGACTGGGACCTGGCGGCGGCCGATCTCATTCTCACCCGCGCCGGCGGCGCGCTTGTCGGGCTTGACGGCGGGCCGCTGTCCTACAACCGGCCGACCGTCAGCCACGAGACGCTCTGCGCGGCGGGTTCGGCCCGGCTTTCCGGGCTTGTCGAGGCCGCGCGGCACCTTTCCGGCCATTGACCTTTCCAGCGGAATACCGCAAACCGTCAGCCGAAATCGGCCTAGGAAAAGAGACAGACATGACCGACTCCACCGAACCGAAACAGCTTCTCCATCTCGTCTTCGGCGGCGAGCTGAAGACCCTCGCCGACCTCCAGTTCCGGGACCTGAACAACCTCGACATCGTCGGGATCTTCCCCGACTATGCGAGCGCGCTCACCGCCTGGAAGTCGAAGGCCCAGCAGACCGTGGACAACGCGCACATGCGCTATTTCATCGTGCACATGCACCGTCTCCTGGACCCGCAGCAGGGCTGAGCCGCGTTTCCCGTTCCCGCGCGGCCTCGCGCGCCGGGCAGAAAGACTGGACCCCATGATCCTCGACAGCCGGAAAGCCGCCGGAAGAGCTCCAGCCAGGACGGGCAGCGGTCCTGCATCCGCGAACGCGGCAGGACAGATGAAGGTGCGCTGCCCATGAGCAGACGGGTCGCCCGCGCCGCGCTGTCGCTCTACCGCTGGGGCGGCGTCGCGCTCTATCCGGTCGTCGGGCCCTATCTTGCGCTGCGCGCGGCCAAGGGCAAGGAGGAGCGCTCGCGCCGCCGCGAGCGCTACGGCATCGCCAGCGTCGCGCGGCCCGCCGGCCCCCTCGTCTGGTTCCATGCCGCCAGCGTCGGCGAGACCAATGCCATCGTGCCGCTGATCAAGGAAGTGCGCCGCCGCGGCATCGCCGTGCTGCTCACGACGGGCACCGTCACCTCCGCCAGGGTCGTGCACGACCGGCTCGGCGACGATGTCATCCACCAATACGTTCCGCTCGACCTCAAGCCGGCCGTCAGCCGCTTCCTCGAATACTGGCATCCCGACCTTGCGATCATGGCGGAGTCGGAGATCTGGCCGATGACCATCCTGGAGCTCGGCGCGCGCCACATTCCGCAGGTGCTGGTGAACGGCCGCATCTCGGACCGCTCCTTTCCGCGCTGGCAGCGCCGGCATGCCATCGCCGATGCGCTGTTCGAGAATTTCGCGCTCGTCATCGCCCAGTCGGAGACGGACGGCGAGCGTTTCCGCACGCTCGGCGCCCTGCCGGTCCTGGTCTCCGGCAACCTCAAGGTCGATACGGATGCGCCGCCGGCCGATCCGGCCGTCCTGAAATCCTACAGCGACCAGATCGCGGGCCGCCGCACCTGGGCGGCGATCTCGACCTTCGAGGGCGAGGAGGCAGCCGCCGGCAACGTGCACCGCGTGCTGAAGGATCGCACGCCGGGCCTTCTGACCATCATCGTGCCGCGCCATCCCGAGCGGGGCGAGGCCGTCGCCGACATGCTGTCCGCGCGCGGCCTCAAGGTCGTCCGCCGCACCTCGGGCGAGCCGCTCACCCCCGATACGGACATCTTCCTCGGCGACACGATCGGCGAGATGGGGCTTTACCTGCGCATGACCGAGATCGCCTTCGTCGGCCGCTCGCTCTTCGCCGAGGGCGGGCAGAACCCGCTGGAGCCGGCCATGCTCGGCTGTGCGGTTCTGTCCGGCGGCAACGTGCAGAATTTCCGCGAGGCCTACCAGCAGCTCGCGCGCAACGGCAGCGCCAAGATGGTGCGCGACGTCGAGATGCTGGCCAAGGGCGTGCATTACCTGCTCGGCAACGACGAGACGCGCCGGCGGATGATCGAGGCGGGGCAGGAGACCGTGCAGGAGATGCGCGGCGCGCTGAAGGCTACGGTCAAGGGCCTGGAGCCCTATATCAATCCGCTCACCGTGAAGGCGCGGCTCCATCCGCGCCAGACCTCCTAGAAAAGGACGAGGCATGAGCAAGGCGGCGACGATCTCCGGCATCCTCTTCGACAAGGACGGCACGCTGCTCGACTATGCCAGGAGCTGGGTGCCGGTGAACTACGAGCTGGCCCGCATCGCCGCCGGGGATGACGCGGCGCTTGCCCGCAGGCTGCTTCTCGCCGGGGGCATGGACCCGGATACCGGCCATGTGCTGCCGGACAGCCTGCTTGCCGCCGGCAACACGGTGGAGATCGCCGAAGGTTTCGTCGCCGCCGGCGCGCCCTTCACGGTGGACGCGCTGACGACCCATTTCGACGGCCTCTTCGCCAGTTCCGCCGATCGCGCCGTCGCCGTCACCGACCTTGCCGCCTTCTTCGCCGCCATGCATGCGCGCGGCTACTGGCTGGGCGTCGCCTCCAGCGACAACGAGGCCTCCATCCGCGCGACCGCGCGACGCTTCGGCTTCGATGGCTACCTGCACTATGTCGCCGGTTACGACAGCGGCTTCGGCACGAAGCCCGAGCCCGGCATGGTGCTCGGCTTCTGCGCGGCGACCGGCCTTCAGCCGCACGAGATCGCCGTCGTCGGCGACAACAACCACGACCTGCACATGGGCCGCAGTGCCGGCGCCGGCCTCACCGTCGCGGTGCTGACCGGAACCGGCTCGCGGCTGTCGCTGTCCGAGGCGTCCGACTATTGCCTCAACGACATCACCGAACTCCTGCCGCTGCTTCCCGCGGCGGCCACCGCCCGTCCGGCGGCGTGAGCAGGTCGCCTCGCCTCTCGCCCGCCTGGCGGCACCTTCTTCCCACACGCGGGGAGACGAGACACGCGGCAGGGGCTTCCGTCATGCTTCTTTCGCTGGGCAAGCTGGCGCCTCTTTCCCCTTCTCCCCGCCTGCGGGGCGAAGGTTGCGGCCGCGGGATGCGGGGGCAGCCCTCCGTCCCGCGTCATCCGGCACTATTTCTTGCAGTTGATTTTCCTCAAGTTTTCACGTTTCCTTGCGCAACGACCGGGCAGGGACGCCCGCGGGGGACGACATGGTAACTGAAGCGCCGCCTTTCTGGTGGACGAAGCCGGACTGGCGCGCCTATGCGCTCTGGCCCGTCTCGCGCCTTTACGGCCTGATCGCCGGACGGCGCATGCGCAAGGGCCGGCGCGTCGAGGTGCCGGTGCCCGTCATCTGCGTCGGCAACTTCACGGTCGGCGGCGCCGGCAAGACGCCGACCGCCATCGCGCTCGCCCGCGCCGCCAAGGCGCGGGGCCTGAAGCCCGGCTTCCTCTCGCGCGGCTATGGCGGCTCGCTCGATGTGACGACCGTCGTCGATCCCGGCCATCACCGCGCCCGCGCCGTCGGCGACGAACCTTTGCTGCTCGCCCGCGAGGCGCTGACCGTCATCTCTCGCAAGCGCGTGAAGGGCGCGCGCAAGCTGGTGGAGGAGGGCGCGGACCTCATCATCATGGACGACGGTTTCCAGAGCGCGCGCCTCACCTTCGACTATGCGCTGCTCGTCATCGACACGCGCCGCGGCATCGGCAACGGCCATCTCGTGCCCGGCGGGCCGGTGCGCGCGCCCATCGCCGAGCAGATGCGGCAGGCGAGCGCGCTTCTGGCGATCGGCGACGGCGATGCGGCCGACCGGCTGATCCGCCAGGCCGCGCGCGCCGGCAAGGCGATCCATCCGGCCACCCTCGTCACCGTGGGCGCCGAGGATCTCAGGGAGAAGGTCGTCATGGCCTGGTCGGGCATCGCCGACAACGAGAAGTTCTTCCGCACGGTGAACGAGACGGGCGCGCATCTCTATGTCACGCGCAGCTTCCCCGACCACCATCATCTCAGCGACGACGAGGTGGCGGAGATCCTCGACCATGCCGAGGGCCTCGGCTACCAGCTCGTGACGACCGCCAAGGACAGCGTAAGGCTCGGCGGCGGCCATGGCCGTTCGGAGGAACTGAAGGAAAAGAGCCGCGTGATCGAGGTGGAAATCCGCTTCGACGACCCCAAGGGACCGGATGCGATCATCGATGCGGCGATCATCAATGCGCGGCGGCGCAAGCTGCAGCGGCTCGCCGTGGGGAAAGCCTGAAGCAGCCCGGAAAAGCGCGCGCTCAGCGTTTCTGGTTCGGCAGGGTGCCCGCGCGCTTTTCCGCATCGAGCGAGGCGGCGCAGCTCACATAGGCTTCCTGCCGCGCGACGCTCCAGTAGCGCAGCTCGTCCACCGGCACCGTCTCGCCGGTCATCGCGCAGATGACGTGCGAGCCCGGCATCAGGATCTGGAAATCGCCGTCGAGATAGCGGATCTTCGCTTCACGGCTGCCGCCGCGGCCTTCAAAACGGTTCATCATCGATTTCGGTATCCGTCTATGTTGGAGCAATTCCACGGCGGCTGCGCGTGAGGAACGCGCCTCATGCCATATCGCGGCAAGGCTGAAATTTCCAGCCTTTTCGCCATTCTCAGCTTCGGCCGAACAGCCGCTCGATGTCGGACAGCTTGATTTCGATATAGGTCGGCCGCCCGTGGTTGCACTGGCCGGAACCAGGCGTCGCCTCCATCTGGCGGAGCAGCGCGTTCATCTCCTCCGGCCGCATGCGCCGGCCGGAGCGCACCGAGCCGTGGCAGGCCATGGTCGCGGCGAGGTATTCGAGCTTGGCCTTGAGGCCGCTCGCCGTGTCCCATTCCGCAAGCTCGTCGGCAAGCTGGTGAATGAGGCCGGCCGCGTCCATCTCGCCCAGCATCGCCGGCGTCTCCCGCACGGCGATGGCGCCGGGGCCGAAGCGCTCGATGCCGAGGCCGAGCTTGGCGAACTCCTCGGCGTGGCAGACCAGCCGGTCGCAATCGTCCTCCGGCAGGTCGACGATCTCGGGAATGAGGAGCGCCTGCGCCGGCACGGCGCGCGCATGCAGCGCCTCGCGCATCGCCTCGAAGACGAGCCGTTCATGCGCGGCGTGCTGGTCGACGATGACGAGGCCGTCCTCGGTCTGCGCGACGATATAGTTCTCGTGGAGCTGCGCCCGCGCCGCGCCAAGCGGATGGCGCTGCGGCGACACGTCCTCGCGGATGGCGTCTGACGGCGCGAAGGCCGGCTCGCTGCGCGCCGAGGGCGCGGCGAATTCCGCAAAGCCCGCCTGCTGTGCGCGCAAGGGCGCAGCCATCGCGGCTTCAAAGGGCCGGTAGGGCGAGGCGGACGGGGTCCAAGGGGTGGCGGGGCGCGGCGCTTCGGGCCTGAAGGCGCGCATCAGGCCGCTCGCGCCTGTCGTCGACGCCCGGTCGCCCTCGCGGGCGAGCGCCTCGCGGATCGCGCCGATGATGAGGCCGCGCACGAGGCCGGGATCACGGAAGCGCACGTCCGATTTCGCCGGATGCACGTTGACGTCGACCAGCGCCGGGTCGATGTCGATGGCAAGCACGGCGACCGGGTAGCGCCCGTGCGGGATCGTCTCGGCATAGGCCGCGCGCAGCGCCGACCAGATCAGCTTGTCCTGCACCGGCCTGCCGTTGACGAAGGCGAACTGGTTGAGGCTGTTGCCGCGGTTGAAGGTCGGCACGCCGGCAAAGCCGGTGAGCCGCACGTCCTCGCGCGCCGCATCGATCTCTATCGCGTTGTCGCGGAAATCGCGGCCGAGCACCTGCGCGATGCGGGCGAGCCGGTCGGTGCCGGTCGCGGGAAATTCCAGCGTCGTGCGGTCGGAACCCGACAGCACGAAGCGCACATGCGGGAAGGCGATCGCCATGCGCCGCACGACGTCGGAGATGGCGGAAGCCTCGGCCTTCTCGCTTTTGAGGAATTTCAGGCGCGCGGGCGTGGCGAAGAAGAGGTCGCGCACCTCCACCACGGTGCCGCGGTTGGCGGCGGCCGGGCGCACCGGCACGACCTTGCCGCCCGTCACGCTGATCTCCGCCCCTTCGCCCGCCTCGGCCGTGCGGCTGAGCAGCGAGAGCTTCGCCACCGAGCCGATGGAGGGCAGCGCCTCGCCGCGGAAGCCGAGCGTGCGGATGTCGAGAAGGTCGGTATCGAGCTTGGAGGTGCAATGCCGGCGGATCGCCATCTCCAGGTCGGCGGGCGCCATGCCGCAGCCGTTGTCGGTGACGCGCAGCAGCGTCTTGCCGCCGCCGGCCGTGGCGATCTCGATGCGAGTGGCGCCGGCGTCCAGCGCGTTCTCGATCAGCTCCTTGGCGGCGCTGGCCGGACGCTCGATCACTTCGCCGGCCGCGATCTGGTTGATGAGGGTCTCGGAAAGCTGCCTGATGGTCATGGCGCCATTTTCGCGGATTCGCCCGCCGCCCGCCAGTGGCATCTTGGCTTTTCCCGGCCCATGCGCGGGTGGTGCCGTTAAGAGTTTAATCAGGCTTTAATACAATGCTGCCAACGTGCCCTGGCGCTTGTATGAGAACAAGCCGGCCGGGGCCTCCCGGCGGACGATTTCAGCGACGCTGGCCGCTGACTTTCCCGATGTCCCAAGGCGCGCGAGCGCCGATCAGCATGTTTCCGGGAATGCCAGACAGGCGAGGACTGCCATAATGAATGATGTAGCGCCGTCAGACGCGCACATCCGGCTCGGAATGTTCGAGGCCGCGTGCGATATCCTCGCCGCCGCCGTGATCGTCTATGACAAGAACGATTGCCTCGTCTTCGCCAGCCGCCAGGTCCTGCGCTACTTCCCGATCCCTCCCGATACGCTGACACCGGGCACGCGCCTGCGCGACGTGCTCGGCGCGATCTTCGACAGCGGCGTGCGCTACGGCATCGCGCCCGACCAGCGCCACAAGGCCATCAACCGCGAGGAGTGGATCTCCACCCGCATCTCCGCGCACTGGCGCGAGCAGCACGAGACCGTCGAGCGGCTCGGCCGCGACCGCTGGATCCATTTCCGCAAGCGCCGCCTGCCGAACGGCTACAATGTCACGACCCTCGTCGACGTTTCCGAGCAGAAGAAGCAGGAAGAGCAGTGGCGCCTCGACCTGGAGCGCATCGCGCTCACCGAGGAGATCCTCGAGACCCTGCCCTCGCCGATGGTCATCAAGGACCGCAACCTCACCTATATCGCCGTCAACAAGGCATTCTGCGCGATCTACGACACCAGTGCCGAAAGCGTTCTCGGCCGCACGATCTGGGCGCTGGCCGATGCGGAGAGCGCCGGGCGCATCGAGGCGAGCGACCGCGCGGTTCTGGAAACGGGCGAGCCCTTCACGCTCGCCGAGCACATCATCCGCGCCGACGGCTCCGATCTCTATGTCGTCACCCGCAAGTACCGCATCGGCGCACCGGGCCACCATGCCGTCGTCACGGTCATGGAGGACCTGTCGGCCTTCGTCACCGGCGAAAGGGCCGTGGCGGACGGGGACGACGCCCTCCTGCGCGTGCCGGGCGGCTTCGTGGAGGCGCAGAACTGCTTCGATCCCGTGCGCGACGCGGAGCGCCGGCTGCTGCTCACCCAGCTCAACCCCGAGGACCTCGGCGCGATGGCCGGCAGGCGCGTCCTCGTCGTCACGCCCAATCCGCGCATCGAGGACATCCTCGTCGGCGAGTTCAAGGCGCGCGGCGCCGATTGCTGCGCGGTGACCGGCTTGCGCGAATACGAGGCCTTCCTTGACCTTGCGATCCGGCACGCGCTTTCGGTCGATCTGGTGGTCGTCGACGACAACGTGCCGGACCACGGCGAGATCGTCGCCAACCGCCATGGCATCGCCACCCGGCTGATCGTGCCCGACGGCATCGGCTCGGATTTCATGCGCGTCCTCGTGGAGGAGCACGAGCTGCTGTCGGAAAACGAATCGCCCCTCGGCGACATCGTCACGCCCGTCTCGCTGTCGGACGACTGGTACATCGCCACCGACATCGCGACCATGCTGCCCGCCGCCATCGGCGACGTGGAGGTGCTGGTCGCCGAGGACAACCAGATCAACCAGTTCGTCTTCTCGCAGATCCTCGAGGGCATGGGCATCTCGCACCGCATCGCCGAGAACGGCGAGGAGGCGGTCATGCTCTGGCGCAAGCACCAGCCGCGCCTCGTGCTGATGGACATTTCCATGCCCGTGATGAACGGCATCGACGCGGCCATGGAGATCCGCGAGGCGGAGAAGCTGACCGGCACCCACACGCCCATCGTCGCCGTCACCGCCCAGGCGCTCAATGTCGACATGCAGAACTGCATGGATGCCGGCATGGACGACTACATCACCAAGCCGGTGAGCCCTGATATGATCGAGGCCATCTACCGGCGCTACGCCGCGCCGAGGCCGGAAAAATCCGTCGCCTGACGCGGGCAGATCCCTGGGTTGAAAACAGGCGGTCAACCCCCCAGAAATCGGGAGGCCGGGGGGAAGGTCTGACGATCGCTTGCTATGCATTTGTTAACGGTCATGCCGCATCGTATGGCGGTCTTCGGAGGTCAGGTGCAAGTGCGGGAAATCATTGATGAAGTCTGCTGATCATGCGGCGCTGGATGTTTCCCAGACTGATCTTCATGCCATGGCCTATACCGACCCCCTGACGGGGCTCGGCAATCTCTACCGCCTGCGCGACAAGGTGCGCCAGATCGCCAAGGAGCGCGAGGAGGACCCGGCGCCCTTCGCCATCGGCATCGCCAATCTCGACGGCTTCAAGCCCATCAACGATCTCTTCGGCCCGCGCGCCGGCGACGAGATCCTCTGCCAGGTGGCGCACCGCCTCAAGGCCTGCATCCCCGACGGCGCGACCGTCACCCGCCACGGCGGCGACGAGTTCGCCTTCGTCCTGCCGTTGGTCTTCGAGCGCAAGGGCGCCGAGAAGATCGGCCAGATGCTGCGCGAGGTGCTGTCGGCCCCCTTCGACCTCGGCGACCGCAACGTGCGGCTCTCCGCCTCCTTCGGCTTTGCCATCTATCCCTTCGCCGGCGAGGACTTCACCGAGCTCCTGAAAAGCGCCGACACCGCGCTCTACCGTTCGAAACGGCGCGGGCGCGGCCAGATCACCGTCTATTCGCAGGAGATCGCCCAGGAGATGAAGCGCGCGACGCAGCTCGAGCAGGCGCTGCGCAACGCGATCATCGCCAACGAGGTGGATGTGCATTTCCAGCCGATCGTCAGCCTGCGCGACGACACCGTCGTCGGCTTCGAGGCGCTGGCGCGCTGGTGCGACGCAGACCTCGGCTATGTCTCGCCGGCCGTCTTCGTGCCGCTCGCCGAGGAACGCGGTTTCATCGATGCCCTCTCCGACACGCTGCTGCGCAAGGCGGCGGAGGCGGCGCTGTCCTGGCCGAAGGAGCTCTTCCTCTCCTTCAACCTTTCCTCCGCCCAGCTCATGGACCCGAAGACCGCGTTCAACACGCTGGCGATCCTCAACCGCGTCGGCCTCGATCCGCGCCGGCTGGAGCTGGAGATCACCGAAACGGCCGTCATGACGGATGCCGACACGGCGCAGAAGATCGTCGGGGAACTGCGCGCGGCGGGCGTGCGCGTCTCGCTCGACGATTTCGGCACCGGCCAGTCGAGCCTCGGACGGCTGCGCGACTTCACCTTCGACAAGGTGAAGATCGACCGCGCCTTCGTCTCCCGCATCTCCAACGACAAGGCGTCCGAGCACATCATCAAGGCCATCGTCGCCATGTGCGAGGGCCTCGACCTCGCCGTCGTCGCCGAGGGCATCGAGGATTTCTCCGAGGCGCTGAAACTGAAGGCGCTCGGCTGCGGCATGGGGCAGGGCTATTTCTACGGCAAGCCCGCGGACGCCGTCGCCACCATGCGCTTTCTCGCCGACCGCTATGTCAGCGTCGAAGGCCGCGCCGCTTCCTGACAAGCGTGGTGTGCCCAAATAGGCCAGTTCGCTAAAATTGTACGCTTTTGTTTAGCGGCGCCGAAAATGATCCGTTCTATGCTCCCTTCCAGACACGAATTCGTGAAGGGAGCCACGGATGACAAACATCAAGGATATGCCTGTCAGGGCGACCAATCGTTCCAGGGTCCGCATTTTCGCCGATGTCCGGGTCATGCACCAGCGGTGCCGGGGCCGGGTCGTGGACCTGTCGCCGACGGGCATGGCGCTTGACCTGGAAAAGCCGCTCCAGGTCCTGCCGGGTCAGCTCGTGACCATCGAGAGCGAGGAACTCGGCCGCCTCAGCGGCACGGTCCGCTGGCTCAGCAACGGCCGGCTCGGCATCCAGTACAAGCTGTCGACCAACGCGCTGGCGCAGATCACCTCCTATTTCCGCTTCTTCCACGAGGAGGTGCAGCCGGTCCTGCGCCGCTGACGCTCAGGCCTCCATCGCCCGGCTTTGCCGGCCTTCCTCCTGCAGCCAGTCGCGCACGCGCCGCGCCGGCCCGTTGAGCTCGCGCGAGCGCGGCCAGACGATGTAGAAGGCGTCGTCCGTCTTCAGCACATGGCCGCCGACGGGCACGAGCGCGCCCGAGCGCACCTGCCCCTCGATGAGATGCCGCCAGCCGAGCGCGACGCCTTCGCCCGAAAGCACCGCCTGGATCACCAGGACATAGTCGTTGATGGCGAGCCGCCGCGCCTGCGCGGGATAGCGCACGCCCGCGCTTGCGAACCATTCCGGCCAGTCGCAGGTCGCCCGCACCGGCTCCTCCAGGTGGATGAGCGGCAGCTTCAGCAATTCTTCCGGCGTCCGCGGATGGCCGCGGCTTTCCACGAAGGCGGGGCTCGCCACCGCCGTGATGACCTCGGGCGCGAGCAGCGCGGAATGGTAGCGCGGCCATTTCGCCGGGTCGCCGCCGCGGATGGCGAGCGGGATCGGCTCCTCGTCGAGGTCGAGGTCGCGCACGCTGGTCTGGATGCGAAGGTCGATGTCGGGCAGGTCGGCCCTCAGCTTGGCGAGGCGCGGCAGCATCCACATCGAGGCGAAGGCGGTGGAGGCGGCGAGCGTCACATTCGTCTCGCGTCCCTTGGCGCGGATGTCCTCCGCCGATTTCTGGATGCGCGAGAGCCCGAGCGTCACGTCCGCATGGAAGCGCTCGCCGGCATCCGTCAGCTCCACCGCGCGGTGGGCGCGGTGGAAGAGCGCGACGCCGAGCTGTTCCTCCAGATTGCGCACCGCATAGGAGACGGCCGCCTGCGTCATGCCGAGCTCGCCTGCGGCACGGGTGAAATTCTGGTGCCGGCCGGCGGCCTCGAAGACGATGAGGCTGGAGGCGGAAGGGAGCAGGCGGCGCAGGGTTTCCATAAATCCAGCTTATAGCTTCGGTAAATTTTTTCCAGCGTTACAAAGCGGTTTTTCCCGCCTAGCCTCGTACCGGATTATGGAGGCGCCAATGGTTGAGGCAGCGGCGATCGAAGCGCCGGCACGGCGGGGCAGGGGCACGCGGCGCGACGCTGCGGCAAAGCCCCTCGGCGTGCCCTATATCCTGCGCGGCATCCCGACCTACGACGTCCTGTCGGAGGAGAACCTCGGGAAGATCGAGCGGGCCGCCGACCGCATCCTCGCCGAGGTCGGCATCGAGTTCCGCGACGACCCCGCCGCCCTCGACCACTGGAAGCGCGCCGGCGCGACGGTGGAGGGCGTGCTGGTGCGCTTCGAGCCCGGCATGCTGCGCGAGATCGTCTCCTCCGCGCCTTCCACCTTCACACAACATGCCCGCAACCCGGCGAACAATGTCGAGATCGGCGGCAGCGCCGTCGTCTTCTCGCCGGCCTACGGCTCGCCCTTCGTCATGGACCTCGACCGGGGCCGCCGCTACGGCACGCTGGAGGATTTCAGGAACTTCGTCAGGCTCGCCCAGGCGAGCCCCTGGCTGCACCATTCCGGCGGCACGATCTGCGAGCCGGTCGATGTTCCCGTCAACAAGCGCCACCTCGACATGGTCTACAGCCATATCCGCTATTCAGATCGTCCCTTCATGGGCTCGATCACCGCCGAGGAGCGCGCCGAGGATTCCATCGACATGGCGCGCATCCTGTTCGGCGCCGACTTCGTCGACCGCAACTGCGTCATCCTCGGCAATGTCAACGTCAACTCGCCGCTCGTCTGGGACGGCACCATGACGCGCTCGCTGCGCGCCTATGCCCGCGCCAACCAGGCCGCCGTCATCGTGCCCTTCATTCTCGGCGGCGCGATGGGGCCGGTGACGAATGCCGGGGCCATCGCCCAGTCCTATGCCGAGACGCTGGCCGGCTGCGCGTTGACCCAGTTTGAGCGCAGGGGCGCGCCGGTCATCTTCGGCAATTTCCTTTCCTCCATGTCGCTGCGCTCCGGCTCGCCCACCTTCGGCACGCCGGAGCCCGCCATCGGCTCCATGGTGGTCGGCCAGCTCGCGCGGCGGCTCGGGCTGCCGCTGCGCTGTGCCGGCAACTTCTCCAATTCCAAGCTGCCGGACGGGCAGGCCATGCAGGAAGGGCTGATGTCCATGCTGTCGGCCGTCCATTGCGGCGCGAACTTCATCCTGCATTCGGCCGGCTTCCTCGATGGCCTGCTGTCCATGTCCTACGAGAAGTTCGTGATGGATGCGGATCTCTGCGGCGCGCTGCATTCCTACCTCGCCGGCGTCACCGTGGACGACAACACGCTCGCCATGGACGCCTTCCTGGAGGTCGGCCCGGGCAGCCACTTCCTCGGCTCGGCCCACACGATGCGCAACTATCAGGCTGCCTTCTGGGATTCGACGCTGTCGGACAACGAGCCCTTCGAGAAATGGAGCGGCGAGGGCGGCGCGACGGACATGGCCACCCGCGCCAACCGCCAGTGGAAGAAGACGCTCGCCGAATACGAGGCGCCGCCGCTGGACGTCGCGATCGACGAGGCGCTCTGCGACTATATGGACCGCAAGAAGGCCGCCATGGCCGATGCATGGTATTGAAACCCCAGGACTGTTGGAATGACGCAATCGAAGGACCCGCTGCTCCAGCCCTACCGGCTGAAGCACCTGACGCTGAAGAACCGGATCATGTCGACCTCGCACGAGCCGGCCTATTCGGAAGACGGCATGCCGAAGGACCGCTACCGGCTCTATCATCTGGAAAAGGCGAAGGGCGGTATGGCCCTGACCATGACGGCGGGCTCGGCGATCGTCTCGGAGGATTCCCCGCCCGCCTTCGGCAATCTCCACGCCTATTGCGACGAGATCGTGCCCTGGCTGAAGAAGATCGCCGACGACTGTCACGAGCATGATTGCGCCGTCATGATCCAGCTCACCCATCTCGGCCGGCGGACGGGCTGGAACAAGGGCGACTGGCTGCCGGTCCTTTCCGCCTCGCCGGTGCGCGAGCCCGCGCACCGCGCCTTCCCCAAGGAGATCGAGGACTGGGACATCGAGCGCATCGTCGGCGATTACGCCGCCGCGGCCCAGCGCATGCAGGCCGCCGGCCTCGACGGCATCGAATTCGAGGCCTACGGCCACCTGATGGACAGCTTCTGGTCCCCCGCCACCAACCGGCGCGAGGACGAGTATGGCGGCTCGCTCGACAACCGCCTGCGCTTTTCCGACATGGTGCTCGACGCCGTCCGCAAGGCCGTCGGCCCGGATTTCATCGTCGGCATCCGCATGGTGGCCGACGAGGACTGGGAGGCCGGGCTTTCCAGGCAGGAGGGCGTCGAGATCGCCCGGCGTCTCGCCGGGTCCGGCAAGGTGGATTTCCTCAACATCATCCGCGGCCATATCGACCACGACGCGCATCTGACCAATGTCATCCCGATCCAGGGCATGGCGGCCTCGCCCCATCTCGACTTTGCCGGCGAGGTGCGCGCGGCGACGAAATTCCCGGTCTTCCACGCCGCCCGCATCGCCGACGTGGCGACGGCCCGCCACGCGATCGCCGAAGGCAAGCTCGACATGGTGGGCATGACCCGCGCCCATATCGCCGATCCGCATATCGTCCGGAAGATCGAGGAGGGCAGGGAGGCGCAGATCCGCCCCTGCGTCGGCGCCACCTACTGTCTCGACCGCATCTATGAAGGCGGCGGCGCGCTCTGTATCCACAATGCGGCGACCGGCCGCGAGGCGACCATCCCGCATGTCATCTCGAAATCCTCGGGACCTCGCCGCAAGGCGGTGGTTGTCGGTGCCGGCCCGGCAGGCTTGGAGGCGGCGCGCGTGCTCGCCGAGCGCGGCCACGCGGTGGAGGTGCTGGAGGCCACGGGCGAGGCGGGGGGGCAGATCCTGCTTGCCGCCCGCAACCCGCGCCGCAGGGAACTCGTCGGCATCGTCGACTGGCGCCTTGCCGAGCTCGAACGCCTCGGCGTGCCGATCCGCTACAACGTCTTTGCCGGCGGCGACGACGTGCTCGCCCTTGAGCCCGACCTCGTCGTGGTCGCGACCGGCGGCATCGCGCAGAACCCGGAACTGGAAGCCGGCGACGATCTCGTCATATCGAGCTGGGACATCATTGCCGGCGCGGTGAAGCCGGAAGGCCCGGTCCTGCTTTACGACGACAACGGCGCGCATACCGGCATGACGGCGGCGGAGCTGATCGCGAAAGCCGGCGTGGAGATCGAACTCGTCTCGCCGGAGCGGTTCTTCGCCCCCGAGATCGGCGGCATGAACCACGTTCCCTATGCGAAGGCCTTTGCGGAAAGGAACGTCCGCGTGACGATCAACACCCGCCTCAAGGCCGTGCGCCGCGACGGCAACGCGCTGGTGGCCACCCTCGGCTCGGATTTCTCGCCGACGGCCGCCGCCGAGCGGCGCGTCGCGCAGGTCGTCGTCGAGCACGGCACCATGCCGATGGCCGATCTCTATTTCGAGCTGAAGCCGCTGTCGCGCAATCTCGGTGCCGTCGACTACAAGGCGCTCATGCGCCAGGAGAACCCGATCCGGTCCCGCAATCCCGAGGGCACCTTCGATCTCTTCCGCATCGGCGATGCCGTCCACAGCCGCAACATCCATGCCGGCATCTACGATGCCATGCGCTACGGTGTCCTGTTCTAGCAAAGAGCACAAAAAAAACCCGGTGGCGCAGGGAGTGCCACCGGGCTGGAGGTCAGGGGAACGTTCCGGCTTATTCGGCCGGCGGCGTCGTGGCCGGAGCCGGAGCCGGGGCCGGGGCCGTACCCGTCGTCGACGAGGTCGTCGAGGAATCGACCGGGGTATTGGCCTGGCGTTCGGCGACCTGCTGCGCCTTGGTCTTGAATTCCGGCGCGGCCTGCAGGCTTTCGGCCGTTTCCGTGGTCGTCAGCTTGACATCGTCGGAATCCGGGACCTGCGTGATCGAGATCTTCTCGAACGGGACGGCGACCCACTTCTCGCCGATGCCAAGGAAGCCGCCGACACCGATCACCGCGGCATCGATGCCGCCGCTCTTTTCCATGATCAGGTCGGAGATCTTGCCGATGCTCTCATCGGCGCTGTTGTAGACAGCCTGGCCGATATAGGTATTGGCGCTGATCTGCTCGTCCGACTGTGCCGTCAGGTAATCGCCACCGGCGGTTGCCGGAGCCTGGGCGGTGTCCTCGCTCGGCGTTGCCGGGGTCTGGGCGGTATCTTCGGTCGTGGTGCCGGTTGCCGGCGTCTGCGCCGTGTCTTCGGTCGGCGCCGCGCCCGGGGTGGCGGCGGTGTCGTCAGGGGTCGTGCCCGTCGCGGCATCGCCGGTCATGGCGGGCTGCTCCATGGGCTGGGTCTGGCCGGCTGCCGGCTGATTGGTATCCTGTGCATAAGCTGCCGGAGCAAGAGCCGCGCCCAGGAAGAGTGCACCAGCGGCAACGGAGGTAAGAAGTTTGTTGGTCATTGTGAACCTGCCTTTCGTCTCGTTGGCATCAAGGCGCGGCGGCGGTTTCGAGTGTCCGTCCGCACCGGCTGATGGACAAGGAACGGCGCCCCCCCGTTTTGGTTCCGATGAAAATTGCCCTCTTTTTGATTGCAGCCATGCAAAAGCGACGGCCCCGGCCGAATAAACCGGCGGGGTCGTGCACGTTCCTGCATGGAATGACGGGTGTCACAGCCTGAAGTTCGGCTCCAGGCGCCCCCTCGCCACGACGCCGAGCTCGAAGGTCTGGCCGGCATGGGGATCTGCCAGGCGCGCCGCCGCGTCCATGTCCTGCCATGCCGACGTCACGAGCACCCGGTCGGCCTTCGCGCCGATGAAGGCCGGGCAGCTCGTCTGCGAGGCGGGAACGAGATGGCGCGCCACCTTCGTGCCGTCGGGCTTGTAGACGTCCACGGCGTTTTCGCCCCAGCGGGCGTTCCAGATCAGCCCGTCCGCATCGCAGACCGAGCCGTCCACGCCGCCCGGCGTGCCGCTCTCGTCGCTGAGCAGCGCCGGCTCGCCCGCCGGCAGGCCCGTCCTGGGATCGAGCGCGACCTTCATCAGGCGGTTGACGTCCGTGTCGGTGAAATAGCCGGTGCCGCCGTCCGGGGAAAAGCAGATGCTGTTCGGGATGGTGAGGTTGGAAAAGAGCTTCGTCACGCGCTCGCCCGCGACATGATAGATCGCGCCGGACTGCTTTTCGGCGCTGCGGCCCATCGTGCTTGCCCAGAGCGCGCCGGACGGATGCACGCGCCCGTCGTTGGAGCGGTTGGCGGCCTTGTCTTCCAGCCTCGCGAAGGGCGTCAGCCGGCCGTCCGCGACGGTGCGGATGAAGAGGCCCTGGTCGGAGACGATGAGCTGGCGCTCCGCATCGACCACCGCCAGCACGCTGCCGAGAAAGGGAAGGTCGTGCACCGCCTTCGCCATGGTGGCGAGATGGAGTTCATGCAGCTTGCGGCCGCGAATGTCGAACCAGAAAGCCTTGTCCGTCGCCGGATCGTAAGTCGGTCCCTCGCCGAGATGGCAGGCGGTCTCGCAAAGGATGCGGCCGGTGAAGGAATGGGTCTCGGTCATCGGGTTCCTCCATAGACGGTGTCATAGGCTTCGATGGTGGCTTCGGCGCGCACGCGCACCTCGGCGCCGTCCATGCCGGGCTTGTAGAGGCTGGAGCCGAGGCCGAAGCTGCGGATGCCGATGGCCGCATAGTCGGCGAAATTCCTGTCCGATACGCCGCCGACGGCCGCGATCTCAAGCTCCGGCGGCAGGATGGCGCGGATCGCCTGGATGCCGGACGGGCCGAGCACGCTCGCGGGGAAGAACTTCAGTCCCGTCGCGCCGGCGCGGGCGGCGGCGAGCGCTTCCGTGGGGGTGAAGACGCCGGGCATCGTCACCATGCCCCTGGCGGCAGCGGCGGCGATGACGTCGGGCTCGACATTCGGGCTCACCATCAGCCGTCCGCCGACATCGGCGAGGCGCTCGACGTCCGCCACCGTCAGCACGGTGCCGGCGCCGATCAGGCAGCCCTCGGGCGCCATCTTCACGGCGATCTCGATGGACCGGAACGGCTCCGGCGAGTTCAGCGGGATCTCGATGGCGGTGAAGCCGGTCTCGATCAGCGCGCCGACGACATCCTCGGTCTCGTTCGGCTTCAAGCCGCGCAGGATGGCGATCAGCGGGCGTCTCATCGGGGGGAAGGGAATGCGGCTCATTGTTTTCCAGCTTTCTTCAAAGGGACCAGAGCGCCCTGGCGCCCGCGGCAAGGCCGTTGCGCACGGCGGTGTCGGCATCGATCAGGGTGGGCGCGATGCCGGCGGCGGCGAGCGCTGCGGTATAAAGCGAGCCGAGTCCGCCGGAGACGACGAGCGCGACCGGCGTGCCTTCTGCGACCAGCGAAAGCGCGCCGGCGATCTCCAGCCCGATCAGCGTGCCGGAAAGCCGCGCCTTGGCGTCGTCAGGCGAAAGCCCGGCGATCAGCGAGCCGGCCCGCACGGAGAAGAGTTGGCTTGTGGCGAGCGCCGGCCGTTCGACCATGCGGGCGACGGCGACGCGGAAGGCGGCATTGTCGCCGGAAACGGCGCCGGCATCGGCGATGGCGTGGCTGAGGATGGTGTGCCCGGCGATGGCCTCGAACAGCTCGCCGGTCATGAAGGAGGAAAAGCCTTCGACCCTTCCGCCGGAAAGGCGGACCCACTTGCTGTGCGTTCCGGGCATGCAGACGAGATGGTCGCCGCCGCCGAGCGCGCCGGCCGCGCCGAGAAGCTGCGTCTCCTCGCCGCGCATGACGTCGGGCGCCATGGCATCGCGCTGGGCAAGGCCGGGCAGGATGCGGATATCCGCCTCGACGCCGGGAATGCGCACGGCGGCGGTCGGAATGTCGGCGAGGGCCGCGGGCGTATCGAGATAGCCGGCCTCGATCCAGCCCTGCCGTGCGCCCGCCATGCCGCAGACGAGGACCGGCAGGCCTGTCGGGGCGCAAACGGCGGCAAGGTGGCTTTTGAGCACCGCGGCAAAGCCGGTGCGGGCCGCCGCCGTCATGCCCTCGCCGCTGCGCCGCTCGGCGATGACGCCGCCGTCCCGGCCGACCAGCCAGAGGCGGAAGCTGGAGGTTCCCCAGTCCACCGCGACATAGGCGGGTTCGGATCGCGCGATGGTTCCGGTCATCAGAGCATGCCTCCGTCGACGATGAGGGATTGGGCGGTGATGGCGGCGGAGGCCTCCGACGCCAGGAAGAGGCAGGGACCGACCATGTCGGCGGCGACGAGGGAGCGCTTCAGGCACTGGCGTTCGATGCCGCCGGCAATGGCGGCCTCGTCGATCCACAGGCGCTTCTGCCGCTCGGTCAGCACCATGCCGGGCAGGATGGCGTTGACGCGGATATTGTCCGGGCCGAGCCTGCCGGCGAGCGACTTGGTGAGGCCGACGATGCCGGCCTTGGCCGTCGCATAGGCGGGCAGCTCTCCCATGTTGAGCAGGAAGACGATGGAGGAGAAGTTGACGATCGCCCCGCCGCCGCCCCGGCGCATGTGCGGCGCGACGGCCTGCGCGGCGAAGAAGTGATGGCGCAGGTTCACCGCCTGGTTCTCGTCCCAGTAGTCAGGCTCGACGGTGTCGAGATCGTGCCGGTCGTCGCGCGCCGCATTGTTGACGAGCACGCGGATGCCGCCGAGCCTTGCCGCCGCCTCCGCGACGGCCGCCCGCAACGCGTCGATGTCGCGAAGGTCCGCTCTTATATAATGCGGCAGGTGCTCGACCTTGCCTTCAAGGCTGGAGACGAGCGACCGGCTTTCCGCCTCCGCCACGTCGAGGAAGGCGACCCGTGCGCCCTCGGCGGCGAAACCCGCGACCAGCGCCGCGCCGATGCCGGAGCCGCCGCCGGTGACGATGACGCCCTGTCCTTTCAGGTCCGGATGCCGTCCCGCCATCGCTGTCTCCGTGAATTCCATTATGTGGAACTTAGTTTGATTATTCGGAATTATTCCGCTACCATGCCGCCCTGTCAAGGGACCGGAGAGGGTTGCGGCAATGGTGATGGAACGGGATGGGGAAAGCGGCACGGGCACGCTCGGCAAGGCGGTCGCCGTCCTGGAAACGGTTGCGCTTGCCGATCGGCCGATGCGCTTCACCGAGGTCCTCGCCGTCAGCGGCCAGCCGCGCGGCACGCTGCACCGCCAGCTTTCCCATCTGGTGCAGGAAGGGCTTCTGGAGCTCAGGCCCGACCATGCCTATGTGCCGGGCCTGCGCCTGCTGAAGCTTGCCTCCGCCTCCTGGGCGGGCAACGAGTTCCGCGCCGTCGCCGCGCCCTTCCTGGAAGCGCTGCATGGGCAGACGGGGGAGACCGTGCATCTCGGCGTGCTGCGCGGGCACGAGATCATCTATCTCGACAAGGTTGAAAGCCGGCAGGCCGTGCGCATGAATTCGCAGATCGGCAACGCGTCGCCCGCCTATTGCACGGGCGTCGGCAAGGCGGCGCTTTCCACGCTCGACGCCCCGGCGCTCGACGCTATCCTCTGCGGGCTGGAATTGCGCCGTTTCACGCCGCAGACGATCATCGACCGCGCGACGCTGATGGCCGAGCTCGCGCAGATCCGGGCGAGCGGCATCGCCTTCGACCGGGAGGAGCACGAGCCGGGCATCCGCTGCGTCGCCGCGCCCCTCGCCGATCCCGGCCGGGCGCTCGTGGCCGGGGTTTCGGTGACGGGCCCGGCCTATCGGGTGGGGCAGGCGCAGCTCGACGACTGGGCGCCGCGCGTGCGCCATGCGGCTCGCGCCATCATGGGCGAGCTTTCGGCGCGGCTCGGTCCGCAACGATAAGTGGATCACGATGTGCGTTACCGGTCGCAGAGTTGTCTTATGGCCCCATTTTACGGTAAATTAGAAAATCGCGCTGGACGTGGATTGGGGTCGCCATTAGCTTCCCTGACAAGCAACGATCGGGTTGCGTCGCTCGCCGCGGACTTGAGGTGCGGCTCTCGGGACATACTTGCATTGGGATACGGGGGTTCCTGAGGCAAGCAAGCGTATGTGTGGCAGGGCCTGCCGCGCAATCGTCTGCATTGCTGAAGGAAAATGGACATGGCGGATCGATTCCACACGACATCTTCTGCGCAGTTCCAGGGCCGCTGGGGCGGGAATCTTTCGGCCATGGGTTCGGAGGAGGACGTCGCCGAGATGCTCGACGGCATCGCCGCGCGCTACGGTTTCCGCGGCTATCTCCTGATCAACGTCCCCTCGGAGACCTCGCCGGACTTCTCCTCCAACGTGCTGCTGACGTCCTGGCCGGACGAGATGCTGAAGACCTACGACCATGCGGGCCTCATCTTCGGCAGCCCCGTTGTCGAGCGCCTGCGCCAGAGCACCAATCCCTTCGCCTACGATGCGGAGCGCACCAACCGTCGCCGCGGCGACGGCAAGGCGGCGATCGCGGCGGATCTCTTCGAGCGGCACGGCCTGTCGCGCGGGGCCTATTTCCCGGCGCACAATTCGGCGGGCCTGCGCGGCGCGCTGGCCTTCGGCGGCACGCGCGAGGCGGTGACGCCGCGCGAGATGGCTGAGCTCAACGCGCTGGCCAACCATATCTTCACCGAGGTGGTCGAGCTGCGCGCCGGCCGCCGGCAGAACGTTTCGCTGTCGCGCCGCGAGATCGAGTGCCTGTCCTGGGCCTCTGCCGGCAAGACCAGCGTCGAAATGTCCGAAATCCTCGGACTTTCGGAATATACGGTCAATCATTACCTGAACCGCGCGACGCGCAAGCTCGACGCTGTCAACCGGGTTCAAGCGGTCGCCAAGGCGATCCGCGCCGGACTTTTGAACTGATGCATAAAAAACCTTGCGACTTTCTGGAATGCGTGCGGCCCCGCTCCAATTGCCCAAGGCGAGCAACAACGATTGCGGGGCACCATGACGGCTGACGAAACCAGAAGCAGCGAAAACCAGGGACAGGACGAAGGCGCCGAGATCGCCGGCCTCGAGACGCAGTTCGACATCGTTCGCTACATGCGCCGCAAGTGCGAGGAATACGGCCTCAAATACTTCATCGTCTTCAACCTGCCGGGTTTCGAGGCGGAAAAGCTCTCGGCCTATTCCATCGTCAGCAACTGGCCGCAGGAGATTCTCGCCAAGTACGACGCCATGCGCATGGTCCGCCACAGCGCGGGCATCCGCAAGCTGCGGCTCACCACGGTGCCGTTCACCTACGACATGCGCGAATGGATCGGCGAATCCTCCGAGCAGATGGATTTCACCGAACTGCTGGAGACGATGACCGCCCATCGCATGCTGACCGGCCATTTCTTCCCCGTGCACGACGCGCTCGGCAACCGCGGCGCCGTCGTGTGGGGCGGCGAGAGCGCCACGCTCGGCCGCGACGAGCGGCTGATGCTGCAGATGATCTCCGTCCACATCTTCAACCGGCTGGCCGAGATCGGCTCGGCCTGGAAATCCGGCCAGGTCGTGCTCACCGAGCGCGAAATCCAGTGCCTGAGCTGGACGGCGGCGGGCAAGACCAGCCTGGAGATCGCCGAGATCCTCGGCCTTTCCGAGCATACGGTGAACCACTA
Source organism: Shinella sp. PSBB067 (assembly GCF_016839145.1). Lineage (NCBI taxonomy): Bacteria > Pseudomonadati > Pseudomonadota > Alphaproteobacteria > Hyphomicrobiales > Rhizobiaceae > Shinella > Shinella sp. PSBB067. Next base: position 422,623 of record NZ_CP069303.1, read on the forward strand.
CCTCAACCAGGTCACGCGCAAGCTGGAAGCGGTCAACCGCACCCAGGCCGTGGTCAAGGCCATCCGCCGCGGGCTGATCGCCTGATCGGCCCTGAGGCAACCTGCCGCAAAGCCGCGCGCCGCCGTCGCAGTCAAATTCGTTTGGCGGCGGCCCTTGCGTGCACTATCTACGGCAGGCAAAGCGGCCGCAGGCCGCGACGGGATCGATCGAGGGTTTCATGACTGAGGTAAGCAAGGAACAGGTTCTGGAACGGCTGCGCACGGTGCGCGGCCCGGACATGGACGGCAATATCGTCGACCTCGGCCTCGTCTCTGATGTCTTCATCTCCGACGGCAAGGCCTATTTCTCGATCACCGTCCCGGCCGAGCGCGCCCGCGAGCTCGATCCCATGCGCGCGGCCGCCGAGCGCGTCGTCAAGGAGATCCCCGGCATCACCGCCGCCATGGTGGCGCTGACGGCCGACAAGCGCGCCGCCGCCGGCCCCGCCGCCGCGCGTGCGCAGGCCCCGCCGCCGCCCGGCCATGGCCACGGCCATGCGCACGCGGCCCCCGGCCAGCCGCAGCCGCGCGCCAAATCCGGCATCCCCGGCGTCGGCGCCATCATCGCCGTCGCCTCGGGCAAGGGCGGCGTCGGCAAGTCGACCACTTCGGTCAACCTCGCGCTGGCGCTGAAGGCGAACGGCCTGCGCGTCGGCATCCTCGATGCCGACATCTACGGCCCTTCCATGCCGCGCCTCCTGAAGATCTCCGGCCGGCCGCAGCAGATCGACGGCCGCATCATCAAGCCGATGGAGAACTACGGCGTCAAGGTCATGTCCATGGGCTTCCTCGTCGACGAGGAGGTGGCGATGATCTGGCGCGGCCCGATGATCCAGTCGGCGCTGATGCAGATGCTGCGCGAGGTCGCCTGGGGCGAGCTCGACATTCTCGTCGTCGACATGCCGCCGGGCACGGGCGACGCCCAGCTCACCATGGCCCAGCAGGTGCCGCTCGCCGGCGCCGTCATCGTCTCCACCCCGCAGGACCTCGCCCTCATCGATGCGCGCAAGGGCCTCAACATGTTCTCGAAGGTCGAGGTGCCCGTCCTCGGCATCGTCGAGAACATGAGCTATTTCATCGCGCCCGACACCGGCAACCGCTACGACATCTTCGGCCACGGCGGCGCGCGCCGCGAGGCCGAGCGCATCGGCGTGCCCTTCCTCGGCGAGGTGCCGCTGACCATGGACATCCGCGAGACCTCCGATGCCGGCACCCCCGTCGTCGTCTCCAATCCGGACGGCGCGGCGGCGAAGATCTACCGCGATATCGCCACGCGTGTCTGGCAGGAGCTGGAGACGCTGAAGGGCAAGGGCGAGCGGGGCGCCCCGGCGATCGTCTTCGAGTGAGCGAAGGCGGGCCGCCAGCCTTCTTTCGGGATTGCCCTCTCTTCCCAGCTTCCGAGGGGCATTGTCCGCGGAAAACGGCGCGCCATATCTCCGTCTTCCCGCGTGCGCGCAGAGGTGACGGCAGGCCGGGTGAGGGGGGCAGCGCCAGCATGGGATTGGCGTGCCCTTTGCGGCGACGCCGACCCGATCTTGATTTTTATGTGGCCCCGCGCAATATGCGCGGCCGACCGCTGAAGGGCGGCGTTCAGTCAGGAGTGTCAGCGATGGTCCGTTCCGGAGCCATTCGCCGGTGATCACGGTTTTCCGTTCGAACGGCGAGGCGCGCACCCTGCCGACGGAGACCGATTCCGTCGCGGCTGAGGCGCTTGCCGACGCCGTGTGGGTCGATCTCACCGACCCCGGCCGCGAGGACGAGGCGCTGATCGAACGCCTTCTCGGCATCGAGGTGCCGACCCGCGACGAGCTCAAGGACATCGAGCCGTCGAGCCGCCTCTACACGGACGGCCACGCGGCCTACATGACCGCCTCGCTGATGGTGAAGGCGGAAAGCGACCTACCGCAGCTCACCGACGTCGCCTTCATCCTCACGGCGGACAGGCTTTTGACCGTGCGCTATGCCGAACCGCGCTCCTTCGCCCTCTTCAGGAGCGGCATGCGCCGCATTCCCGGCGGCTGTTCCTCGCCGACGGTGATGATCACCCGCCTGCTGGAGACCGTCGTCGACCGCACCGCCGAGATCCTCGAGATCGCCGTCGCGCGCGCCGACAAGCTGTCTCTCGAAGTGTTCGGCGACCAGCGCCACCTCAACCGCCGCCCGCCGCGCTATCTCGAAGACCGCGTCGTGCAGGTCTCGGCGCTGCACCGCCTCCTCGCCAAGACCCGCGACAGCCTGATGTCGCTGTCGCGCGTGCTGACCTTCCTGCATGCGCTGCCGGCCCTGCAATCCGACCGCGAGAGCCTCGAACTCTGCCGCACGGTGACGCGAGACGTGCAGTCGCTCTCCGAACATGCGGGCTTCGTCGCCGGCAACATCACCTTCCTGCTCGACGCCTCGCTCGGCCTCATCAACCTCGAGCAGAACGCCATCATCAAGATCTTCTCGATCGCCTCCGTCGTGCTGCTTCCGCCGACGCTGATCGCCTCGACCTACGGCATGAACTTCGAATTCATGCCGGAACTGCGCATCGCCTACGCCTATCCGCTGACGCTCGCCGCGATGCTCCTGTCGGCGGTCCTTCCCTTTTTCTTCTTTCGCTGGAAAGGCTGGCTTTAAGGCCTGATCGTCCCATGCAGCCACACGCCGGTAGCCCGCCGCAGTCCCACAGCCGGGCGCGCACGCTGTTCCTTCTTTCCCTCGGCTCCGTCGGCGTCGTCTATGGCGACATCGGCACGAGCCCGCTCTATGCCTTCCGCGAGGCGCTGCGCCCCGTCGCCCACGACGGCGTCACGCGCGCCGAGATCGTCGGCCTCATCTCGCTGATGATCTGGACGCTGACGATCATCGTCACCATCAAATACGTCCTCTTCCTGCTGCGCGCCGACAACCACGGCGAGGGCGGCACGCTGTCCCTCCTGGCGCTGCTGATGAAGACGGCCGGCCGGCGCGCGCCCGTGCTGTTCTTCATGAGCGCGGTCGGGGCCGCGCTCTTCATCGGCGACGCCATGATCACGCCGGCGCTTTCGGTGCTGTCCGCCGTGGAGGGCCTGAAGCTGGTCACGCCGACGCTCGGCGACTACGTGGTGCCCATCTCCGTCGTCATCCTCGTCATGCTCTTCGCCGTGCAGTCGCTCGGAACGGCGGCGGTATCGAAGTTCTTCGGCCCCATCACGGCCGTCTGGTTCGTCGTCATGGGCCTTGGCGGCATCACCCATATCAGCGACGACCTCGGCATCCTCTCGGCCTTCAATCCCTATTATGCCGTGGCCTTCATGCTGAACGAGGGCTATGTCGGCCTCGTCGTGCTCGGCGCGGTCTTCCTCACGGTCACCGGGGCCGAGGCGCTTTACGCCGATCTCGGCCATTTCGGCCGCCGCCCGATCCAGTGGGCCTGGTTCTGCCTGGTCTTCCCGGCGCTGACGCTGAACTATCTCGGCCAGGGCGCGCTGGTGCTCGCCCACCCCGAAACCATCGGCAACCCGTTCTTCCTGATGTTCCCGAAATGGGCGCTGCTGCCCGTCGTGATCCTGGCGACCGCGGCGACTATCATCGCCAGCCAGGCGGTGATCACGGGCGCCTTCTCGCTGACCCGCCAGGCGATCCATCTCGGCTTCCTGCCGCGCATGGAGATCTTCCACACCTCGGAAACCCAGACCGGCCAGATCTACCTGCCGGGCGTCAACACGGTCCTGCTGTTCGGCGTCATGCTGCTCGTCTTCCTGTTCGGCTCGTCCGAGGCGCTGGCGACGGCCTACGGCATCTCCGTCACCGGCGCGATGGTGGTGACGACCGTGCTCGCCTTCGAGTTCCTGCGTGCCCGCTGGCGCTGGACGCCGCTCGCCGCCGCCGCGGCGCTGACGCCGCTCCTGCTGCTGGAACTTACCTTCCTCGGCGCCAATCTGCTCAAGGTGCATGACGGCGGCTACGTTCCGGTCACCATCGCCGCCGCCGTCGTCGTCCTGATGTGGACCTGGACGCGCGGCACGCGGATCCTGCGCGACAAGACCCGCCGCATCGAGGTGCCGCTGCCGGCCTTCGTCAAGTCGGTGGAAAAGCAGAGCGCCCATGCGCCGGTTCAGGTGACCGGCACGGCGATCTTCCTGACGAGCGATCCCGATTTCGCGCCCGCCGCCCTGTTGCACAACATCAAGCACAACCACGTGCTGCACGAGCAGAACTTCATCCTGACGGTGAAGACGGCGAACACGCCGCGCGTGGCTCCCGCCGAGCGATTCTCCGTGGAACGCATATCGGAGCGCTTCTCGCGCATCGAGATGCGCTTCGGCTTCATGGAGACGCAGAACGTTTCCCAGGCGCTCGGCCTCATGCGCAAGGCGGGGCACAAGTTCGACATCATGTCGACCTCGTTCTATCTCGGCCGCCGCAAGCTGGTGCCGGACGCCCAGTCCGGCATGCCCATGTGGCAGGACCGCCTGTTCATCGCGCTCGCCAACCTGGCGACCGACCCTTCCGACTATTTCCGCCTGCCGACCAACCGCGTCGTCGAACTCGGCTCGCACGTCGTCATCTAGGGCCTGCGTGACACCGGCATCACGCGGTCTGACGAAAACGTGAAGGGGAGGCGTCCGCCTGCCCGGTCCGGCGAGCCGGCATTAACCAACCATCAAGGTTAATGCTTCATTTTACGCTGACAACGAGCCGTTTTGGCCCGTGCTTCGGCGCGGCAGGCTCTCATACGAACATTCCGGGCAGGAGGACACGCCGGTCGACCATCGGCGCGGGGCCTGCACATGCGTGCGGAGTAGACAGTTGCGTAAGCGTAGCATTCGTCATGCAGGGGCAGGCCGCTTCTTTTCGTATCTGAAGCCGTTCCGCCGATGGAGGCTGCCTCTCGCGCTCGGCGCCGGCCTCGTCGCCAGCCTTCCCACCCAGGCCGCCCATACGGACATCGCCACCTACATGGCCGGCCTCAACCGCAAGGGCGGCAACCAGACCATGGTGCTGACCCGCTCGGCGGCCGGCTCCGTGCACGAGATCGAGATCGACTTCGCCGACGCCATGACGACCGGCGGCATCGAGAGCGGGGCAGGGGTGGACCTGCCCGGCGGCGGCAAGGCCGCATTGCTCGGCGAGGGGAAGGGCAAGGGCGCGATCCCCGACGAGGACCGCGTCAACCGCCGCGACAAGAGGGGCCGCATCGTCGCCGTCCTGCCGGTCCAGCCGCCCAAGAGCTTCACCGCCGGCTCGATCCTCGAGCGCACCAGTTCGCTTTTCACGCCCGCCCTCGATACCGGCGAGCGCATGGCCTTCGCCCGCCCGCAGATCAAGGGCAAGGAAATCGCCATCGCCACGGCCTTCTACAAGAAGAAGCCCGCCCACGCGGATGCGGGCGTCTCGCCGATGCTGGCAAGCCTCGTCACCAGCGATAAGGCCGACATCCTGGCGACCGCCTATGCCCGCGTCGAGCCGGACTACGCCCGGGAATCGCCCTTCGATTCGATCCTGAAGCCGAAGACGGAGCTGGGCCGCTTCATTCCCGAAATCGCCCCGGACGACCATGCCTGGGCGGCGACGGCGCTGCCGGCGGAGGTCTTCAGCGCCAAGGAGCAGAAGTGCCTTGCCGAAGGCATCTATTTCGAGGCGCGCGGCGAGGAGGTGAAGGGCCAAGCCGCCGTCGCGCAGGTCATCCTCAACCGCGTGCGCAATCCCGCCTATCCCAAGACCATCTGCGGCGTCGTCTACCAGAACCAGAACTGGCGCGGCCGCTGCCAATTCTCCTTCGCCTGCGACCGCATCCCCGACCTGATTCTTTCGCCCTGGAACTGGAAGACCGCCAAGGAGATCGCCATGGCCGTCACGGCCGGCAAGATCTGGATCGACGACGTCGGCTCGGCGACCCACTATCACGCCACCTACGTGAACCCGCCATGGGGACGGTCCATGAAGCGCGTCGCCAAGATCGGCAAGCACATCTTCTACCGCACCTATGGCGGCGGCTGGAGCTGAGGGCGTTGCCCGCAGCCGGATGACGGCGTGGTGAGTCCGCGCCACATCCCGCGTGATTCCCGGGGCCGAGAGTCGCGGCCTTCGCGTGAATCTCCGTAATCATTTGATATTTCATGGTATTTTTGGTGCTGCGCAAAGCTTCGCCATGCCTTGACTATGCTGGCACCTAAAACTATGTTGCGCCCGACTTCGAAAGGGGTCGGATATGGCTTGCAGCCTAGCCTTGAATATGTCCGCAATGGGGCGAAAGCTCCCGCGGAACCGGAGGAGAAGGGCGCCATGACCGATCGGCAAAAGGAAAGTCTGGAAGACCGGCTGAAGCGCCTCGACGCGGAACTCGCGGAGCGGCGCAAGACAGACGGGGCGGATGAAGCCGCCGAGGCGAGGGCCGCCGCGAGCCGTACGGGCTACGCGGTCGCCATGAAGCTCTCGAGCGAGTTCGTCGCAGCCGTCATCGTCGGGGCGCTTCTGGGCTATCTTTTGGACCATTTTGCGGGTACAGGGCCGTGGGGGATGATCGTTCTTCTGCTCCTCGGCTTCAGTGCCGGCGTTCTGAACGTCATGCGCGCGGCCGGCATGGTGGCATCGCCCCACCCGGTCGACAGGCTGGCGGGCCGCGAGCCTGCAGGGCCTGGCAGCGGACGGGAAGAGACCGAGAAGAGGGACGGCGCCTGACGGCGCGTTCCCATTAGTGGGTGACTTCCGCCGCAAGGCGGGCAAGCGAGAGAGATAAGCGGTGTCCAACGATCCGACCCATCAGTTCCTGGTCAACAAGATTGTTCCGATCGAGATCGGCGGCATCGATTTCTCGTTCACCAATGCCTCGCTGTTCATGGTCGCCACCGTCGCGGCCGCCGCGGGTTTCCTCTACTTCACCACGGGCCAGCGCGGCCTCGTGCCGAGCCGCATGCAGTCGGTCTCGGAAATGTCCTATGAATTCATCGCCTCGATGCTGAGGGAAGGGGCGGGCAGCCACGGGATGAAGTTCTTCCCGTTCGTCTTCTCGCTCTTCATGTTCGTGCTGACCGCGAACCTGCTCGGCATGGTGCCCTACTTCTTCACGATCACCAGCCAGATCATCGTCACTTTCGCGCTGGCGATCCTCGTCATCGGCACGGTCATCGTCTACGGTTTCTACAAGCACGGCTTCGGCTTCCTCAAGCTCTTCGTGCCGTCAGGCGTGCCCGGCGCGCTGCTGCCGCTGGTCGTCTCGATCGAAATCATCTCGTTCCTCTCGCGTCCGATCAGCCTCTCGATCCGTCTCTTCGCCAACATGCTGGCGGGTCACATCACGCTGAAGGTCTTCGCCGGCTTCGTCACCTCGCTGAGCGCGCTTGGCGCCGTGGGTGTCGCCGGTGCGATCCTGCCCCTTCTCATGACCGTCGCCCTGACCGGTCTCGAATTCCTCGTGTCGTTCCTGCAGGCCTATGTCTTCGCAGTTCTGACATGCATGTACCTCAACGATGCCGTGCATCCGGGTGGTCACTAAGGAAACAGTCGCCGGCGCCCTCGGGCGTCGCTCATAAGCCGCAACAACCCATTCAAGGAGTTCAACATGGAAGCGGAAGCAGCAAAGTTCATCGGCGCAGGTCTTGCCACGTTCGGTCTTGCCGGCACGGCTCTCGGCCTCGGCAACATCTTCGGCAACTACCTCTCCGGCGCTCTGCGCAACCCGTCTGCCGCTGACAGCCAGTTCGGCCGTCTCGTATTCGGCTTCGCCGTTACGGAAGCTCTGGGCATCTTCTCGCTGCTCATCGCTCTCCTTCTCCTCTTCGCCGTCTGATATCGGCCGAGGACCGGACCATGGCCCCTTGGGCCGTGGTCCACCGTACGCTTGAGTACATGATTGAGAATGCCCCCTGGAGGTGAGCATGTCCGTGACCCCGGCGTCGGCCGAGTCCACCCCTTTCGAAATCGCCCAGGCCGAGACTCCTGCCGTTACCACGCATGAGGCCCAGCCGGCAGGCGAAGTGCACACCGAAACGGGTGTCGCACATGGTGAAGAGCACGCCACCGGCGTCTTCCCGCCTTTCGACCAGACCACGTTCGCATCGCAGCTCCTGTGGCTGGCGATCACCTTCGGTCTTTTCTACCTTCTCATGTCAAAGGTCGTCATTCCGCGCATCGGCGGCATCCTGGAGACGCGTCACGACCGCATCGCGCAGGATCTCGACGAGGCCGCACGCCTGAAGGCGGAAGCGGATGCCGCGATCGCGTCCTACGAACAGGACCTCGCGAGCGCCCGCGCCAAGGGCAACGCCATTGCCGCGACCGCCCGCGACGAAGCCAAGGCCAGGGCCGATGCCGAGCGCGCCAAGATCGAAGCCTCGCTGCAGGACAAGATCGCCGGCGCCGAGAACCGCATCGCCGAGATCAAGGCCAAGGCGCTTGCCGATGTCGGCACGATCGCCGAGGAAACCACGGCGGCCGTCGTCGAACAGCTCATCGGCGCCAAGGCCACCAAGGCCGAGATCGCTTCCGCCGTCAAATCGGTCGCAGGCGAGTAAGGGAGGTTTCGATGGAATTCGACGCAACATTCTACGCCTTTGTCGGCCTCCTGCTGTTCCTGGCCCTCATCGCCTACCTCAAGGTTCCGGGCATGATGGCCAAGGGCCTCGACGCCCGCGCCGAGAAGATCCAGAACGAGCTGGCGGAAGCCAAGCGTCTTCGCGAGGAGGCCCAGCACCTGCTCGCCGAATACCAGCGCAAGCGCAAGGATGCCGAGGCGGAAGCCGCCAGCATCGTCGCCGCCGCTGAACGCGAGGCAAGCGCGCTCACCGCCGAAGCCAAGCAGAAGACGGAAGAATACGTCACCCGCCGCACGGCGCTCTCCGAGCAGAAGATCAAGCAGGCGGAAGCCGACGCGATCAACGCCGTGCGCGCCGCCGCCGTCGACCTCGCCGTCGCCGCCGCCGAGAAGGTCATCGCCGCCAAGGCGGATGCCGCCACCGGCAAGGCGCTCTTCGAGAACGCCGTCAGCGAAGTGAAGTCCCGCCTCAACTGAGGCCCTTCACGGGAACGATTTCAAGAGGCCGCCCACCGGGCGGCCTTTTGCATTGGGCGGCAGCTCGCCGGATGCCGCCCCGGCAACGGTCGGTCGAGTCCCGCGCGAAAGGCTAGACGATGCCGTGCTTCTCCAAAAGCGCCTGCTCGTCGCCCGTCACCCAGCCGAACACCGTCGCCTCGCCATCCAGCATCCGGACGAGGTAGTGAACGTCGAAGTCGACGGTCACGTCGGGCTGGTCCTTCCGGGCATAGGTGGCGACCCAGGAGACATGGGCCACGCAATGCAGCGTGTCCATCGGGGAGAAGCGGATGGTGCGGATCCGCATCGCCTTCGTCCCGATCGCCCGGTAGCGGGCGTAGCCGTCCGCCAGGGCGCGCCGGAACTGCGCGTCATTCTTGCCCGTGCGCACCCCGGCCGGGGCCGCACCGATGAATTCGCAGGCATAGAGGGATACGAGCTCGTCCATGTCGGCCTTGCCGCCGAGGGATCGATTGAAGAGGCGCTCGTATCGTTCGAACAGCTTCCCGACGGCCGTCTCCATGTCTTTCTCCGCAACGCCAATACCGGTGTGAGCGTACGGGAAAAACGCGCCGGAGGGGAGGGCCTACGCCCCCTGAGAACGGCTGAGACGAGGGGCGGCGAAGCAGAGGGCCGCGATGGCAAGCGGGCCGCTTGATGCAGGCCGGCGTTTCAACGAGCGGCGTCCATCGCGGCGCCGCGGCCACAAGCGCATGCGGCGCCGGCGCAGGGGCGAAGCCGGGTCGCGTCGGTATGGACGTCGGAACCGGGCTCCGCGAAGCGGGCGTCTGCCGCTCGCCGCAGGCGGTCAGTCCTGGCGCAGCGGCCGGAAGCTCATGCGATGGAGGCGGCAGGGGCCGATGGACTGGATGGCCTTGCGGTGGACCTCGGTGGCGTAGCCCGCGTGGATGGAGAAGCCGTAGCCGGGGAAGGTGGTTTCGGCGCGGGCCATCATGCGGTCGCGCATGACCTTGGCGACGATGGAGGCCGCGGCGATGGAAAGGGACAGCGCATCGCCCTTGACGACGGCGCGTCCCTCGCAGGCAAGGCCCGGCGGCACGTCGCGTCCGTCCGTCAGCACCAGCTTCGGCGCGACCTCCAGGCCCGCGACCGCGCGGCGCATGGCGTCGAGGCTCGCCTTGCGGATGTCGATGACGTCGATGCGGCGCGACGAGCTGGAGGCGACGGAGACGAAGGCGCTCTGCATGATGAGCGTGAACAGCGCCTCGCGCCGCGCCGCGCTGAGCTGCTTGGAATCGTGCAGGCCGGGCGGGATATTGTCCGGGTCGAGCACCACCGCGGCGGCGACGACCGGCCCCGCGAGCGGCCCTCGGCCCGCCTCGTCCGTGCCGGCGACCGGCCACAGGCCCCGCTTGCGCGCGGCGAGCTCCAGCGAGAAGTCCGGCCCTTCGGGCAGGTCGAAAAGAAGGCGGGAATCGGAGGATGTGGGACGGGACATGCGGCGAACCTCGCACATCCATCCGATTCCCTGCAAGCCCTCCGGCAGGAGGCGGATGCCGGAGGAACGACCGGCGCGCCCGGGGACTGGCGCGGCGGAAGAAGAGGCCGGGCATGAAGGCCCGGCAACAAAGTCGTTTCAGCCCGGCCCGCCCCGCCACCCATCCTTCCCCGATGGGAAGAGGGAGACGAATGGACCGGCGAAGCGGATGGGCACCCTTGCCTGCCTTGCCTGCGGCATCCCCTCATTCCGCTGCCGCGACCGTCTCCCCGGCGGGGAGACAGCCATTGCGGCCGCCGTTTCATCTCATGGGCGGCAGCCAGGCCGCCGTGCTTACAAGAGCGAAAGCTGCACGCCGCTGCCCGAAGGCGGCACGAACTGGTCGAGCGCGAGGGTGCGGCGGGTACGGGTCAGCTCCAGCCGCTTGGACGCCATCTCGAAGCGGCGGGCGATCTGCCAGGCATAGGGACCGGCGCCCTTCATGCGCTTGCCGAACTCGGCGTCGTAATCCTTGCCGCCGCGCATGGAGCGCACCAGCGACATGACATGGCGGTAGCGGTCCGGATAGTGGCGCAGCAGCCAGTCGCGGAAGAGCGGGCTCACCTCCAGCGGCAGGCGGAGCAGGACGTAGCTCGCTTCGAGCGCGCCCGCCGCCTTGCCCGAATCGAGCACCCGCTCGATCTCGTGGTCGTTGAGCCCGGGAATGATCGGCGCCATCATGATCGCCGTCGGGATGCCGGCCTCCGATAGCGCGCGGATCGCCTCCAGCCGGCGCGGCGGGGTCGCGGCGCGCGGTTCCATGGTGCGGGCGAGCTTGCGGTCGAGCGTGGTGACGGACATGCCGACCCAGGCGAGCCCGCGCGTCGCCATGCGCGAGAGGATGTCGATGTCGCGCATGACGAGCGCCGACTTGGTGACGATGGAGACGGGGTGGTTCGCCTTGTCCAGCACCTCGAGGATCTGCCGCATGATGCGCCACTCCTTCTCGATCGGCTGGTAGGGGTCGGTATTGGTGCCGATGGCGATGACGCGCGGCTTGTAGCCGGGCTTGGAAAGCTCCCGTTCCAGGAGCTTCGGCGCATCGGGCTTGGCGAAGAGCTTCGCCTCGAAGTCGAGGCCGGCGGAAAGACCCATGAAGGCATGCGTCGGCCGGGCGAAGCAGTAGATGCAGCCATGCTCGCAGCCGCGATAGGGATTGATCGAGCGGTCGAAGGGAATGTCCGGCGATTCGTTGCGGGTGATGATCGTGCGCGGCTTTTCGACCTGCACCTCCGTGCGGAAGGGCGGAAGCTCCTCCAGCGTCTGCCAGCCGTCGTCGAACGCCTCGCGCGTCACCGGCTCGAAACGCCCCGTGAAATTGAGGCCCGCACCGCGGCCGCGCCGCCGGTCCGCCTCGACGCGCATGCCCGTCTGGGCCATCAGGGCGTCGGCAACGTCCTTCGTGTGGCCGGGTGCCAGCGCACCCTGCCTGAGGCTCACAACATCGTTCATGGCTGTCTCCGACGGGGCCGTCTCGCCCCGATTCAATGACTATATTCCTATCGCCGAAATGAGAACATTGCAAGAACAAATTTCCGCGATCCATCGAACCGACCGGGTGCGGTGGAAATCGATGCTGCGATGCGGTATGGGAAACCATGCTGACGATCATCATGGAATGCCGGGACAACGAGGCGGAGCTGGCGCAGACGCTGTCGGCGCTGGTCGCGGGCGCGGTCGAGGGGATCGTGCGCGACGTGATCGTGCTCGACCATGGTTCGCGCGACGGCTCCGCCCGGGTGGCGGATGCCGCGGGCTGCCGTTTTCTCGCTGAATGGGACCTGAAGGAGGTCGTGCAGTCGGCGCGGGGCGACTGGCTGCTGCTGCTGGAGCCCGGTGCCCGGCCGCTGGCCGGATGGGTCGATGCCGTCGTCGACCATGTCGCGGTCGACCCAAAGCCCGCCCGCTTCGCCATATCCCGCAACCACCGCCGATCCTTCCTTCGGCGCTTCGGGCGCACGCCGCCGCTGGAAAAGGGCTATCTCGTCAGCAAGCGCGAGGCGGCCGGGACGGCGCGGCGGGGCATGGGGCTCGCCGAGGTCGCGAAGGGCAGGGCGCGCCAGCTCGTTGCCGAGATCGTGCCCGCCTGGGCGGTGAAGGCGATGCGCGCGGGCCTGCGCTGACCGTTTCCGCTCCCGCTCAGGGCAGCTTATCCGCGATTCGGCCTGGTCGCTGGATGTCCTAGCCGGCGGAGCGCTTCAGGTGCTCGTCGAGGCGCGGCATGATCTCCACGAAATTGCAGGGCATGTGGCGATAGTCCAGCTGCGCCCTGAGGATGCCGTCCCAGGCGTCCTTGCAGGCGCCCGGTGAGCCGGGCAGCACGAAGACGAAGGTGGCGTTGAGGACGCCGCCGGTCGCGCGCGACTGGATCGTCGAGGTGCCGATCTTGTCGTAGGAGATACGGTGGAAGACCTCGGAAAAGCCGTCCATGCGCTTCTCGAAGATCGGTTCCAGCGCCTCCGGCGTCACGTCGCGGCCGGTAAAGCCCGTGCCGCCCGTGGTGATGACCACGTCGATGGCCTCGTCCCGCGTCCAGGCCTCCACCCGCGCGCGGATCGCGCCGACGTCGTCCGGCTCGATGGCGCGGGCGACGAGCCGGTGGCCGGCCTCCGCGATGCGCGCGGCGAGCGTGTCGCCGGAGCGGTCGGTCTCGGGCGTGCGCGTGTCGGAGACGGTCAGCACGGCAATGCCGACGGGAATGAAGGGCCGTGTTTCGTCAATCGTCGCCATCGGTCGCTCCGAGCGTTGTCGTCGCGGCGAAGAACCAGTGCGGATGCCGCTGAGAAAGCGCCGTCGCCGCTTCCTCCGCCGCTGCCTGTGAAGCATATAGCGCAAAGCAGGTCGCGCCGGAACCGGACATGCGCACCGCGCGCGCGCCGGTCGCGGCAAGGGCCTCGGAGATCCGCGCGATGTCCGGGCAGAGGCGGCGGGCAGGGGGCTCCAGGTCGTTGCGCAGGCGGCCGATCGCCGAAAGCCAGTCGGATGGGGCCGTCTCCAGCGCCAGCGCCGGGTTGTGCCGGCAGGCGAGCGCGGTGAAGACGGCGGGGGTGGAAACGCCGGCCAGCGGATTGGCCAGCACCATGGCCAGCGCCGGCATGGAAACGGGCGTGATGTCCTCCCCGACGCCGCGTGCGACCAGCGGCCGGCCGGCAAGGCACATGGGCACGTCGGCGCCGAGCCCGAGGGCGAGGGCGTTGTATTCGTCCTGCGGAAGGCGGGCCTGCCAGAGCGCGAGAAGGCCGCGCAGGGTCGCCGCCGCATCCGCCGAGCCGCCGCCGATGCCGGAGGCGACGGGCAGGTTCTTTTCGAGATGGATATGGACGGGTGGGCCGGCATGGCCGCGGCGGGCGAGCGCGGCGCGCAGCCGGTCACGGGCGCGGACGACGAGATTGTCTCCCTCGGCCGCCAGCCCGCCGGAAAAGCGGCCGGAAACGGTAAAGCGGTCTTCCGCCGCCGGCGACAGGCCGAGGCGGTCGCCGAAGGCGGTGAAGGTCACGAGGCTTTCGAGGAGGTGGTAGCCATCCTCGCGCCGGCCGACGACGGCGAGCGCGAGGTTGATCTTGGCCGGAGCCTCTTCGAGGACGGCGAAGCCCGAAAGGCTGTCGGCAGGCATCGCGTCAGGACTTGCGGTCTGCCGCCTTGCCTTCCGGCGCGGTGTTCTGCACGGGCTTGTCGTCCTTGGCTTCGGCGGAGGCCGGCTCGGTCTTCTGGAGCTCCGGCAGGCCGTTTTCGATCTTCAGCTTGATCTTCGGGATCTCCGCCTCTTCCGGCTTCAGGCCGAGCGCGCGGTTCCACTGGAAGGTCGCCTCCAGCTTGCGGCCCACGCGCCAGTAGGCATCGCCGAGATGGTCGTTGATCGCCGGGTCGCCGGCCTTCAGTTCGGCCGCCCGTTCCAGTTCCACCACCGCGTCGTCGAAGCGGCCCATGCGATAGTAGGCCCAGCCGAGCGAATCGACGAAATAGCCGTCGTCCGGCTTCAGGCTCACCGCCTTGCGGATCATGTCCAGCCCCTCGCCGAGGTTCATGTTCATGTCCACCCAGGAATAGCCGAGATAGTTCAGCACCTGCGGCTGGTCGGGGTTGAGCTCCAGCGCCTTGCGGAAGTTCGGCTCGGCCTTTTCCCATTCCTTCAGCCGCTCATAGGCGATGGCGCGCTGGAAGAAGATGCTCCAGTGGTTGCGCTGGGGCACGTTGCCGATGACGTCCACGGCCTTGTCGTAGAGCGCGGCCATCGCCTTGTAGTCCTTGGCGTCGGAAAACACGCTGCCGAGCGCGAGGTAGGAGCGCAGGTCCGCCGGATCGGCGTCGATCAGCGCCTGGAGATGCGTCTTGGCATCCTCCACCTTGCCGGTGTCGTTGAGGTTGAGGCCGAGCTGCAGCTCGGAAATGCGCCGCATCGGCGACTTTTCCGGCACGGCGCGGTAATATTCGATCGCCTTTTCCGGCTTCTTCTGCGTCTCGGCGAGGCCGCCCAGAAGCACCAGCACGTCGTCGCTGTCAGGGTCGAGCGCGCGCGCGGCCTGCAGGTAGAGCGAGACGATGTCTTCCGCCCCGTCGCGGTTCAGCGCGCCGCCGATGGAAAAGAGAACGGCGGCGGCGCCCTGCGCGGCGGTGCGCACCTGCTGTTCCTGCTTTTCGCCCGCCTCGATGCTCTGGCGCAGCGCCTTCAGCGGCGCATAGCTGGTGATGAAGTTGTCGCCGACGGAAACCGCGTCGAGCGCCTTCTGCTTGTTGCCCTCGCGCGCCTCCAGGCGCGCCAGCGCCATCACGGCGCGCAGGAACGTGTCGGGTGCGGCGCTCGCGCCGTTGCGGTCGAGGATCGCCTCGTTGAGCCGCGCACGGGCCGTGGCCTTGTCGCCGGCCGCCGCCGCGAGCGCCCCGGCATGGTAGTTCTTGAAGATGGCGAGCCACTCCGGCCCCTTCATGCCGCCGATCAGCTTGAGCGCTTCCTTCGGCTTGCCGTCGCCGAACCTGGCCCAGGCGAGCAGCAGGTCGTTCATCATGCGGTCGAGGTCGTTCGGGCCGTTGTAGGCGAGGATCTTTTCCGCGGTCTTGTATTCACGCTTGCGGATCGCCTCCATGGCGCGCACCACGGAGGTGATGCGCTCGACGGCCGGGTCGTTCTTCAGCGTGTCGGCAAGCTTCACGCCTTCGGAGAAGTTGCCGTCCATGAGCTGCGTCACCATGAGTCGCTGCTTGACGTCCGAATTGGTCGGGTCGAACTGCAGCGCGATCTTGTAGAGCGCGACGGCGGTCTCGTAGTCCTTGTCGAAATCCGCGGTGCGGGCGGCAAGGAACGCGCCGGAGAAGGTGTTGACGCTCGCCGGGTCGAAGGGCGTTTCCTCGGCGGCGGCCGCTACCGCGGGCTTTTCCTCCGCGAACGCCGCCAGGGGACCGGTGAGCGCGATGCTGGCCGCAAGCGCCACGCCGGAAAGAAGCCGAAGGAGAAGGGAATGCCGCATCAAGATGCCTTTCGCCGGAAAGTATGGAGTTCGCCCACTACGCCATCGCGCATCATCCTTTAACGCGAAGCGACGCCGTAGAACTCGTGAATTGAGGCCATGCATGACAGGTCGTGCCACGACGGCGCCCAAATCAGTCACGGACTCATGACGGTAGAGAATGGCTTTTTTGGCGCGGTGCGGCAAGAAAATCCTGCCGCGCCGGTTTCGGTGCGATCAGCTCACGCGGGCGATGGAGAAGTCGATGACCTCGAGCAGCGCGCTCTTCCACGGCGAGGCCGGCAGCGGGGCAAGCGCGTCGCGGGCGATCATGCCGTAGTGCTGGGCGCGCGCGATGGTATCGGCAAGGCCGCCATAGCGGGTGATGAGGCCGAATGCGCGCTCCAGGTTGGCATCGTCGCTGTTGCCGCCCTCGATGGCCTCGCGCCAGAAGGCGCGGTCTTCCGCCGTGCCGCGCCGCCAGGCGAGGATGACCGGCAGCGTGATCTTGCCCTCGCGGAAATCGTCCCCGGTGTTCTTGCCGAGATCGGCGGCCTTGCCGCCATAGTCCAGCGCATCGTCGACGAGCTGGAAGGCAAGGCCGAGATTCATGCCGTAGGACTTCAGCGCGTTGCGCTCGGCCCGGCTCGTATTGGCGATGATCGGGCCGACTTCGGCGGCGGCGGCAAAGAGCGCGGCCGTCTTGGCGCGGATGACCTCGAGATAGTCGTCCTCGGTCGTTTCCATGTTCTTGGCGACGGAGAGCTGCAGCACCTCGCCTTCCGCGATCACGGTGGCGGCGGTGGAGAGCACGTCGAGCGCTTCCAGCGAGCCGACCTCGACCATCATCTTGAAGGCCTGGCCGAGCAGGAAATCGCCGACGAGCACGCTCGCCTGGTTGCCCCAGATCATGCGGGCGGTGGACTTGCCGCGGCGCATGTCGCTCTCGTCCACCACGTCGTCGTGCAGCAGCGTCGCCGTGTGCATGAACTCGACGCTGGTGGCGAGCTTGATGTGGTGGTCGCCGTCATAGCCGAACATCGAGGCGGCCGCGAGCGTCAGCATGGGACGCAGGCGCTTGCCGCCGGAGGAGATCAGATGGTTGGCGACTTCCGGGATCATCTGCACGTCCGAACCGGCCTTCGACAGGATGAGCTGGTTCACCCGCTCCATGTCGGCTTTCGTAAGGTCGACGAGCGGCTTCACCGATGCCTGTTTGTTTTTGCCTTCTTCAAGCGGTATCACGACGCCCAAATGCCCGGACTCCTGTTCATTTTTGTTGAAAGACAATAGAAAGCGGGGCCTTCTGCGGCAAGAGGCGAATTGTCCCGCTCTCGGAATTAAGGCTGGAAAAGACCGGAATGATCGAACTGATCCGTACCAACGACGCCGTCCTGCTCTCCTTCGCGGAAAGCCTGATGAAGGAGGCGGGCATCCATTGCCTGATCGCCGACGAGGGCATGAGCATCCTCGAAGGCTCCCTCGGCATGCTGCCGCGCCGCTTCCTGGTGGAGGCGGACCGCAAGGACGAGGCGCGGCGCATCCTCACGGATGCCGGGCTTGGGGCGGAGCTGCGGCCGTGAGGGGGGTGGCCTTCGTGTCCTGCGTCGGGGGCAACCCCGCGCCCTCCGCCGCCGAGACCTCCCGCCCATGACCGTCTGCGAAACCGTCGATGCCTTCCACTACGGCCGCTTCCACCTCGTCCAGCCGAAGGGCATCGGCCATCGCTCCGGCATGGATGCGATGCTGCTCGCCGCGCTGGTCGCCGGCGAGGGGCCGATGCGGGTTGCCGACCTCGGGGCGGGGGCGGGCGCGGCCGGCCTTGCCGTCGCCTCGCGCATCGGGACAGCGGAGGTGACGCTCGTCGAGCGTGCGCCGCTGATGGCGGGCTTTGCCCGCAAGACGCTGGCGCTTGCCGGGAACGCCGCCCTTGCGGGCCGCGTCTCGGTGCTGGAGGCGGATGTCGCGCTCTCGGGCAAGGCGCGCATCGCGGCCGGCCTTCTCGACGACGTCTACGACCACGTCATCATGAACCCGCCCTTCAACGACCGCGTCGACAGCCGCACGCCGGATGCCCTGAAGGCGCAGGCTCATGCCATGGACGACGACCTCTTCGAGCGCTGGATCAAGACGGCCGGCGCCATCATGAAGCCGGGCGGCCAGCTCTCCCTCATCGCCCGCCCGCAGTCCATCGCCGAGATCATCGCCGCCTGCGGCCGCCGCTTCGGCGGCATCGAGATCACCGCCCTCCACGCCCGTGCCGGGGAAGTGGCCCTGCGCATCCTCGTCACGGCCATCAAGGGCTCGCGCAGCAGGCTCTCGCTACGCATGCCGCTCGTCATGCACGAGCCCGGCCAGCACGCTTTCACCCCCTTTGTCGACGACCTCAACAACGGCCTTGCCGCCTATCCGCGCCTGTCGAGGACCTGATTTTTCAGGCTTGCCATTGCGTTTTCGCCGGTCGTGCATACATCTGCCGGGCAACCGAACAGGAGACAGGGTCGCGCGATGGCCGGATTTTTGAAGAGACTGGTGCCGAAGAAGTTCCGCAAGGAAGGGATCGCCATCCCGGTCGTCCGGCTGCAAGGCGCGATCATGGCGGGCGGCAGCCAGTTCCGGCCGGCGCTGAATCTTGCCGGCGTCGCCACGGCGCTGGAAAAGGCCTTTGCCTACAAGGATGCCCCGGCGGTCGCCATATCCATCAATTCGCCCGGCGGCTCGCCGGTGCAGTCGCGGCTGATCTTCCAGCGCATCCGCGATCTTGCGGCCGAGAAGAACAAGCAGGTTCTCGTCTTCGTCGAGGACGTCGCGGCCTCCGGCGGCTACATGATCGCGCTGGCCGGCGACGAGATCTTCGCCGATCCCACCTCCATCGTCGGCTCGATCGGCGTCGTCTCGGGCGGCTTCGGCTTTCCGGAAATGCTGAAGAAGATCGGCGTCGAGCGCCGCGTCTACACCGCCGGCACCAACAAGGCGATCCTCGATCCGTTCCAGCCGGAGCGCGAGAACGAGATCGAATACCTCAAATCCCTCCAGCTCGAGATCCACCAGGTCTTCATCGACATGGTGAAGGCGCGGCGCGGCGGCAAGCTCGCCGACGACCCGGACCTCTTCTCAGGCCTGTTCTGGACCGGAACGCGCGGCCGCGCGCTCGGCCTCGTTGACGGGCTTGCCGACATGCGCTCGGAATTGAAGCGCCGCTACGGGCAGAAGACGCGGCTGGAGCTCGTCTCCGCGCCGAAAGGGCTGTTTGGTCGCAAGGCCCCGGGCGTCGGGGGGCTTTCCGGGGACGTGGCGGAGCGTATAGGCTCTGCGGGCGTGGCGGCACTGGCCGGCCTCGCGGAAGAAAAGGCGCTGTGGGGCCGCTTCGGCCTTTCCGGCTAGGGCGCCTCCAAGAACAATGGGGAGGGGCGATGGCCCAGATCATCTTTCTGCTTCTGGTCGTCGGGCTCGCCTGGTACGGCTATCGCAAGTTCGTGACCGATGCCGAGCGCCTGAGCCGCGAGCGCCGCCGCACCGAGGAGGAGCGCCGAACCGGCGCGAACGGCACCCTCGTCAAGGATCCCGAGACCGGCGAATATCGCCTGCGCCGCGACGAGTAGCGTTGCGCTGCGCACGTGTCCCGTTGCGGGACCGTCGCAGGGAGGGCGACGTGCCGCGCCGGCACATTAACCACGCCGCGTAAGGTTAACGCCGCATTTATCCGTTGCGCGCGCCCTCCGCCGTTGCGCCCGCGCGCAGGCGGGCCGATCTGTGGACGAGATACCGCCCGCATTGAACGGAGTTTGCCATGGCCTCGCTCGCCCTCGACCGGATCCGCACCATCGTCGTGACCGGTGGCGCCGGCTTCGTCGGCTCGCACATCGTCGACGACCTTCTGGTGCATTGCCCGGAGGCCCGCATCCGCGTGCTCGACGCCTTCACCTATGCCGCCGACATGTCCCATCTCGACGCCGCCTTCCGCACGGGCCGCGTGACGATCCAGCAGGGCGACGTCGGCAATCTCGACCTCGTGACGGAGATGCTCAGGGACGCCGACCTCGTCGTGCACGCGGCCGGCGAAAGCCATGTCGAGCGCGCTTTCTCGGTGCCGGAACGCTTCACGGTCGCCAATGCGCTCGGCACCCAGGTGCTCGTCGAGGCGATGGGCCGGCGCCGCGTGCCGCTGATGATCCATGTCGGCACCGCGGAGGTCTATGGCGCCGGCACGGGCGAGCCGGCCGGCGAGCGCGCGCCGCTCCTGCCGGACAATCCCTACGGCGCCTCCAAGGCGGCCGCCGAGATGCTGATCGCCGGCCTTCGCCGCTCCTTCGGCCTCGACATCCGCGTGCTGCGCCCGGTCAATATCGTCGGCACGCGCCAGAATGCGGAGAAGCTGCTGCCGCGCTTCCTGGAAATGGCGGCCGTCGGCCGCCCGCTGCCGGTGCACGGCGACGGATTGCAGATGCGCGCCTTCGTGACGATGGCCGACTTCTGCTCGGCGCTGAGGACCGTCGTCACGCACGGGGCGGAGAATGCCACTTACAACGTGGCGGGAGACGACCTCTACGATATCCTCTCCGTCGCCCGCATGGTGCTCGACGCCGTGCAGGATCCGGTTGCCGGCGTCACCTTCACCGGCGGCCGGCCGGACAATGCCAGCCGCCCACCGGTCGACACCGCCGCGCTGAGGGCGCTCGGCTGGCAACCGAAGGGCACGCTTCGCGGCGAACTGCCCGCCCTTGCGGCATGGTACGCCGCCCGCGTGCCGGGCGGCACGCGCCGCCGGCTCCGGCAGGTGCCCGGCCTTGCGCCGCAGCGCGTGCAGGCCGTCACCCAGGCGGCGGGCTCCGGGCTCTTCCGCTCGCTCGAGCGGCATTGAGGTGAGGCGCGGCGGCCCGCCGCCCGAAACCCTTGACCCCTCGGGCGCATCGTGGCACCAGTCCGCCAGCTTTTCCCGAATGCCCGGACACGAACCGATGACCCCTGCCGCCCTGCCTGACCACATGAACCCGACCCGCTCCTTCCAGGGGCTGATCCTGACGCTGCACGACTACTGGGCGGACAAGGGCTGCGCGGTCCTCCAGCCCTACGACATGGAGGTGGGCGCCGGCACGTTCCATCCGGCAACGACCCTGCGCGCCCTCGGCCCGAAGCCCTGGCGCGCCGCCTATGTGCAGCCCTCGCGCCGCCCCTCGGACGGCCGCTACGGCGAGAACCCGAACCGCCTCCAGCACTATTACCAGTACCAGGTCATCCTGAAGCCCAACCCGTCGAACCTCCAGGAACTCTATCTCGGCTCGCTCGCCGCCATCGGCCTCGATCCGCTGCTGCATGATGTGCGCTTCGTCGAGGACGACTGGGAAAGCCCGACGCTCGGCGCCTGGGGCCTCGGCTGGGAATGCTGGTGCGACGGCATGGAGGTCTCGCAGTTCACCTATTTCCAGCAGGTCTGCGGCATCGAATGCGCGCCCGTGGCGGGCGAGCTGACCTACGGCCTCGAACGCCTCGCCATGTATGTGCAGGGCGTCGACAATGTCTACGACCTCAACTTCAACGGCCGCGAGGGCGACGAGAAGATCACCTATGGCGACGTCTTCCTGCAGGCCGAGCAGGAATATTCCCGCCATAACTTCGAATATGCCGACACGGCCATGCTGCACCGGCACTTCATCGATGCGGAAAAGGAGTGCCAGGCGCTTCTTGCGGCCGGTGCGCCGGGCGACACCAACGCGCTGCACAAATGCGTGCTGCCCGCCTACGACCAGTGCATCAAGGCCTCGCATATCTTCAACCTGCTGAATGCACGCGGCGTCATCTCCGTGACGGAGCGCGAGCGCTACATCGCGCGCGTCCGCGTGCTGGCCAGGGAATGCGGCGAGGCCTTCCTGCTGACGGATGCGGGCGGCGCGAACTGGGCGAAGGACGCGGCCTGACCGCCTGAAAGGCCGGCCGGTTCCAATCGTTGCGGCAGAAAGCGACCTTGCGGGGCTTTCCAGCGCCGTTGCTGATGCTAATCTCCCGCAAGGCGCGAACAGGGAGCTCGCAAACGCATGATCGGTCTGGCAATCGCCGCAGTGGTCGTCATCTATGCCATCGTCATCTACAACGGCCTCGTGCGGGCACGGCAGGTGAAGGAGGAGGCCTGGTCGGGCATCGACGTGCAGTTGAAGCGCCGCGCCGACCTGATCCCCAACCTCCTCGAAACCGTGAAGGGCTACGCCGCGCACGAGAAGGAGACGCTGGAGAAGGTCGTCGAGCTGCGCAACCGGGCGCAGGCGGTGCCCGCCGGCGACGTTGCCGGCCGCGCTGAGGCCGAGGGCATGCTGAGCCAGGCGCTCGGCCGCCTCTTCGCCCTTGCCGAGGCCTATCCGGACCTCAAAGCCAACCAGAACTTCGCCGAGCTGCAGCAGACGCTGGAGACCATCGAGGGCGAGATCCAGATGTCGCGGCGCTACTACAACGGCGCGGCGCGCGATCTCAACGTCAAGGTCGAGAGCTTCCCGTCGAACCTCCTCGCCAGCCTCTTCAAGTTCGCAAAGGCGCCCTATTTCGAGATCGACAACCCGGCGGACCGGGCCGTGCCCACGGTCAAGTTCTGATCCGGGGCGCGCGATGACGCGGATTGCCGCCTTCCTCGCCCTCTGGCTCTGCCTTCTGGCCGGGGGCGCGGCGCGGGCCGAGGAATATTTCGACAGCTATCATTCCGACATCGCGGTCGCGAGGAACGGCACGCTCACCGTCACCGAGACGATGCGCGTCCATGCTGAGGGCGACCGGATCCGCCGCGGCATCTACCGCGACTTCCCGCTGACCTTCACCGATGCGGACGGCCGCGAGAAGGAGGTCGGCTTCAGGATCCTGGGCGTCGAGCGCGACGGGCGCCCGGAGCCCTACCACACGGAAAGCATCCGCCGCGGCGTCCGCATCTTCTTCGGCTCGTCGGACACGCGCCTCGAACCGGGCTTCCACGATTACCGCCTGACCTACGAGACGACGCGGCAGATCCGCTTCTTCGACACGCACGACGAGCTGTTCTGGAACGTCACCGGCACGGAATGGGCCTTCCCGATCCGCCGGGCGAGCGCCACGGTGACGATGCCCCCGGGCGTCAGCGCCAGTGAGCTCACCTATTTCACCGGCCCCTTCGGCGCGACGGACAGGAACGCCCGCGCGGAAAACCGAGGCGAGCGGGCGCTGTTCGAGACGACACGCCCGCTCGGGCCGCAGGAGGGCCTGACGATCGGCGTGAAGATGCCGGCGGGAAGCATCGACAAGCCGACGGCGGCCGAGGAACGCGCCCTGTTCTTCAAGGACAACCGCGATCTCTTCCTCGCCCTCGGCGGCTTCGTCGTCGTTCTCTTCTATTACCTCTGGGCATGGCGCGCCGTCGGGCGCGATCCGCCGCGCGGCGTGGTCGTGCCCCGCTGGGATGCGCCGGAGGGCATCTCCCCGGCGCTCGTCAACTATATCGACGGGAAGGGGTTTGGCGGCCACGGCTGGACGGCGGTCTCCGCCGCCTTCCTCAGCCTCGCCGTCAAGGGCCTGGTCGAACTCGGCGACCTCAGGAACTCCATCACCGTCACGCGCACGGACAAGCCGGTGCCCGCCCGCCTGCCGACCGGGGAGGCGACCCTGCTTGCGGCCCTGCCGGCGGCAGGCAGCGCCTTCGTCATCGAGAAGTCGAACGGCAGGAGCGTGCAGAAGCTCGGCGCCGATTTCCGCGACGCGATGGAGAAGGAGCACCGGCTGAAATATTACCACGCCAACTGGCCGCAGGTGATTCTCGGCATCGTGCTCTCGCTGGCCTGCCTCGCCGCGCTCCTCGTCTTCGGCTCGCTGCCGGAGGAGGGCGCCGTGCTCGTCATCCTGCCCGTCTTCGCCTCGGTCTTCGTGTCCGTCTTCGCGGTCGGGCTCGGGCAGAATCTCCGGCAGGCGAAGACGCTCGGCGCGCGCATATTCGCCGTCGCGCTCATTGCCTTCGTCGGTTTCGTCCTCTTGACGGTCTTCGGCGGGATCGCCCTTGCGGTCTTCGCCTCGATGGAAGCGGCAGGGCAGTTGCCGCTCTTTGCCGCCGTCGGCGGCATCGTCGTGACCAACCTGGTCTTCTTCTTCCTGATGGGTGCGCCGACGCCGCTCGGGCGCAAGATGATGGACGGCATCGACGGGCTGCGCCAATACCTGACGCTCGCCGAAAGCGACCGCATGAACATGGCCGGCGCGCCGGAAATGTCGCCGCGCCATTACGAGACGCTGCTGCCCTACGCGGTGGCGCTCGGCGTCGAAAAGCCCTGGTCGCAGGCCTTCGACCGCTGGCTGCTGACAGCGGCCGCCGCCGGGGCCGCTGCAGCCTACCAGCCGGCCTGGTATCACGGCGACGGCTTTTCCTCCGGCAGCTTCTCCGACCGGATGGGCGGCTTTGCCGGCTCCATGGCCGGTACGATGCGCTCCTCGCTGCCCGATCCGCCGAAGAGTTCGTCCTCCGGCTTTTCCTCGGGCGGCGGCTCGTCTGGCGGCGGCGGTGGCGGAGGCGGCGGAGGCGGCTGGTAGTCAGAGGTCCTGGTAGTTGAGCGGCGTGACCTCGACGAGGCGGTGGCCGGGCGTGACCGTCGCCGTGCTCGCGGCCGCAAGGCCGGCGCCGGCTTCGGCCGCGACGCTGATGGAAAAGGTCGCGGACGTGCCGGAAGCCAGCGTGACCGCGCCTGTCGTCTGCGCCACCGCGCCGGTTGCTGCCGCGGCCTCGACGGAGGCCTTCAGCGCCCCGGTGGCGGGAATGGAGGCGGTGAGCATGGTGTCCAGCGCCTCGAAGGGCTTTTCCGGCAGCAGGCTGCCGAAGGCCCAGACCTGCCGCAGCGCTGCCTTGTCCATCGGGGCCACATTGACGTCGATGTCGTTTTCCGTGCCCTTGACGCGATAGGGGCAGCGGCGCTTCGTGCAGTTGGCGGCGGCGGAGAACTGCCAGAGCGCGTAATTGTCCCAGTTGCCCATCGGGAAGCTGCCCACGATGCCCGGCCGGTAGCGGGCATACCAGAGCGGCAGGCGCGAGAGGATGCGGTACCTGTCGCGGTTGGCGGCGATATGGCGGGCGGTCGCATGGTTTGTATAGAGGACCGGGTAGCGGCCGGTGCGCGTCTTGATATGGCCGGCAAAGACCTGCGCATCTTCCAGAGACATGTAGCTGGCGGGATCGAGGCCCTCGATGTCGAGCACCATCATCTCGTCGTCGCGTGGATTGGCATAGGCGAGGAAGTGGTTTGCCTGGTCGACCGGGTTGCCGGGCCGCGCCAGATGGTAGGCGCCCCACAGCAGGCCCTTCGAGCGGGCAAGCAGCCGGCGGGTCTCGTAGAGCTCCCGGCTCACCGCATATTTGCGCCACATGGTCTTGCAATGGGCGAACGTGTCGCCGCCATGGTCGCCCTTGCAGCTATAGCTTTCCGGCAGCCCGTCCGAGGCCTTCGAGATGAAGCCGGCGATGCGCTTGTCGGACAGCATCTGCGACCAGTCGATCTCGTTCAGTTCGTAGGCATCGATGACGATGGCGTTTTCCGGCTTCTTCCACGGCTCCACATCCGCGGCGCCTGCCGGAAGAGCCGGCGATAGGAGGAGGGCGGCGAGGCCGGAAAGCAGCTTCGGGTTCATGGATGCTCCGCGCGAATCGATGGTCCTTCGCAAGCGGCCATGGTGCGGCGGGCATGGTTAAGGAAGCGCTAAGCCGTCCGCCGCCGCCCGGGCGGTGGAACCATCCCGCCTCGGTTGCGTTCGGTATCAAAGCCCCGCGATTCGCTCGCGGGGCAACCATCCGGGAGAAGTGCCATGAGACTCACAAGCAAATGCCTCGTCGTCGCCATTTCGGCGCTGTTTGCCGCAACGCCCGTCGTGCCGGCGCAGGCGATGCCCCTGCCGGTCGTGAAGGTTCAGCAGGCGGATAACGGATTGGCCGTGCAGCGCGTCGATGACCGGCGCTACTGGCGCAAGTTCCGCAATTCGCGCACGAGCGGCTGGAGCCAGAACAGCGAACGCCGCTGGTCCGGCCAGCGCATGTACCGGCACCACCGCTATGACCGCGGGCGCTACTACGACCGGCGCTATTACCGCCACGGTCCGCGCTATGGCTACTACCGCCACCGCGACAATGCATGGGTTCCCTTCGCCGCCATGGGCATGGGCGCCCTGATCGGCAGCGCGATCGCCAACGACCGCGCCTATGCCGGCGGCAGCTCGCATGTGAACTGGTGCGCCAACCGCTACCGCTCGTACCGGGCCTATGACAACACGTTCCAGCCCTATAACGGCCCGCGCCGCCAGTGCGTCTCGCCTTACCGCTGAGGCCAAGCGCTCGATGTGCCGAACGGTTCCCCCGGCACCGAAACAGGCCGACCGGTCGAAAGACCGGACGGCCTGTTTCTCTTTGGAAGTGCGGTGCAAAACGTTGACGTTTACGTAAAAATCAATAATCTTCCCGCCGACAAGCCGCGCTCCGATGGGCGCGATGGAGGAGGATAGAGATGTACAAGGCGCCGGTCGAGGAGATTGCGTTCACGCTGAAACATGTGGCGGGGCTGGCGCCCGCCCTTGAGAACGGCCGTCTCGGCGACCTGACGGACGACCTCGTCGACGCCATCCTTTCCGAAGCCGGCCGCTTCGCCACCGAGGAGGTCGCCCCGCTCGCCGAGATCGGCGACAGGCAGGGCGCCCGCCTCGTCGACGGCGCCGTGAAGACGCCGGACGGCTGGCCCGCGCTCTACAAGGCCTGGGCGCAGGGCGGCTGGAATTCACTGACGGCCGCGCCCGACTTCGGCGGGCAGGGGCTGCCCCACATGCTGCACGTCGCCGCGCTGGAAATGTGGAACGGCGGCTCCATGGCCTTCGCCATCGGTCCGACGCTGACCATCGGCGCCGTCGAGGCGCTCACCGCGCACGGCTCCGACCATCTCAAGGCCACCTACCTGCCGAAGATGGTCTCCGGCGAATGGATGGGGTCGATGAACCTCACGGAGCCCCATGCCGGCTCCGACCTCGGCGTCATGAAGACCCGCGCCGAGCGGCGCGACGACGGCACCTACCGCATCTTCGGCCAGAAGATCTTCATCACCTACGGCGAGCACGACTTCACCGACAACATCGTGCACCTCGTCCTCGCCCGCCTGCCCGATGCGCCCGCCGGCACGCGCGGCATCTCGCTGTTCCTCGTGCCGAAGTTCCTCGTCAACGAGGACGGATCGCTCGGCCCCCGCAACGACGCCTACTGCCACTCCATCGAGCACAAGCTCGGCATCCACGGCTCGCCGACCTGCACGATGATCTACGGCGATGGCCGCTTCGGCGAGGAGCCGGGCGCCATCGGCTGGCTCATCGGCGAGGAGAACCGCGGCCTTGCCTGCATGTTCACCATGATGAACAACGCCCGCCTCGCCGTCGGCATGCAGGGCGTGGCGATCGCCGAGGCCGCGACGCAGAAGGCGATCGCCTATGCGAAGGAGCGCACGCAGGGCAAGGCGCCCGGCTGGCACGGCTCGGGCATGAGCCCGATCATCGAGCACCCCGACGTTGCCCGCATGCTCCTGACGATGAAGGTCCTGACCCAGGGCGCCCGCGCCATCACCTATGCCTGCGCCCACGCCGTCGACCTGTCGCATGGCGAGGAGGCGCGGCACTGGTCCGAGCGCGCGAGTCTCCTCACCCCCGTCGCGAAAAGCTTCGCCACCGATGCCGGCGTCGATGTTTCCTCGCTCGGCGTGCAGGTGCATGGCGGCATGGGCTTCATCGAGGAGACGGGCGCGGCCCGCCTCTACCGCGACGCCCGCATCGCGCCGATCTACGAGGGCACCAACGGCATCCAGGCCATCGACCTCGTCACGCGCAAGCTGCCGCTCTCCGACGGCAACCACATCCGCGGCTTCATCGCCGAGTTGCGCGACATTGCCGCGAGCGCGCGCGCCGCGAATGCCCCGGCACTCGGCGAGACGGGCGCGCGCCTCGAAGCCAGCATCGCCGATCTCGAAGCCGCCACCGAATGGCTGCTCGCCACGCTCGCCGATGGCCGGCAGGCCGAAGCGCTTGCCGGTGCCACGCCCTACCAGCGCCTCTTCGGTCTCGTGCTCACCGGCGCGTACCTTGCCAAGGGCGCGCTCGCCGACGGTGGCGACGGCCGCAACGGCGAACGCGCCGCGCTCTGCCGCTTCGCCGCCGAGAACGTCATCGGCGAGACGGCGGCGCTGAAGGAACGGGTGGTTTGCGGTGCCGCGAGCCTGCAAGCGGCGCGCGTGGTGCTGGAATAAGCCCCCTCTCAACAAGGGAAGAGGGGCTTGATGCGCCGCGCCCTTCTGCATGCAATTTCGAACGGTGAGCAAGCCTCTATCTTTCTCCTTGGGAGGAGATGCCGGCAGGCAGAGGGGGCTTGCAACAGGACAAAGGAATTCCACGTCTATGACCGACCATATCCTGATCGAGCGCCCGCAGGGCGCCCCCGGCGTGCAGGTGATCCGCCTCGACCGCGCGGAAAAGAAGAATGCCATCACCCGCGCCATGTACAAGGCGATGACCGATGCGCTGAAGGCGGGCGTCGCGGACGAGAGCGTGCGGGCAACGCTCTTCCTCGGCTCGGAGGGCTGCTTTTCCGCCGGAAACGACCTCAACGACTTCATGGCCTTCGCCATGGGCGGCACGATGGGCCGCGAGGTGATCGATTTCCTCCACGCGCTCGCTGCGCACGGCAAGCCGCTGGTTTCCGGCGTCGACGGCCTTGCCATCGGCATCGGCACGACGATCCATCTCCATTGCGACCTGACCTATGCCTCGGACCGCACGCAGTTCCGCACGCCCTTCGTCGATCTCGCCCTCGTGCCGGAGGCGGCATCGAGCCTGCTCGCCCCGCGCCTGATGGGCCACCAGCGTGCCTTCGCGCTGCTCGCGGCGGGTGAAGCCTTCTCCGCGGCCGCCGCCCGCGATGCCGGCCTCGTCTATGCCGTGGTCGAGCCCGCGGCCGTGGAGGCCGAGGCGCTCGCCGCCGCGGCCCGCCTTGCCGCCAAGCCGCCGAAGGCCCTTTCCATCGCCCGCAGCCTCATGCGCGGCGACGGCGCGGACGTCGCGGCGCGGATCGACGAGGAGGCCGGCCACTTCGCGGCGCAATTGAAAAGCCCGGAAGCGCGCGCCGCCTTCGAGGCCTTCATGGCGCGGGGCAGGGGGTGATCGCCCTGCGATTTGTGGTCTGCTAATTTTAACAGGCTCTTAAACACGTTTTCCTATCGTGCGCCCATCTCCGGCAGCCCTGCCGGCCGCCGCATGATGCGGCCGGTTTTCGCCTCCGGCATGCCGTTCAGCATCGCGCCCCGCCATCGGCGTGGGCGATCCGAAGGAACACCGTCACCGTGTCCAGACGTTCCAATCTCATGACGCGCATCCTCGTCGTCGCGTCCCTCGTCGTCATCGCCGCCTTCACCGGCTTCTCCCTCTATATCGACAGCCTGCAGCGCTCCGTGCTGACGAAATCCGTCGAGGAAAGCATCGACAGCTCCGGCAAGCAGGCCGCCCAGAGCATCGCCAACTGGCTGAACGCTCGCGTGGCGCTGACCGAGATGGCCGCCAACGCCGCCGCCCGGACCGCCGATCCTGCCGGCATCGAGGCCGTCCTCGACAACCAGGTCCTCATCAGCCAGTTCATCTCCACCTATGTCGGCGACGAGGCGGGCGTCTTCACGCAATGGCCGAAGTCGGACATGCCGGAAGGCTACGATCCGCGCCAGCGCCCCTGGTACCAGGATGCCGTCAAGGCGAATGGCAGCGTGCTGACCGAGCCCTATGTCGATGCCTCGACCGGCGACCTCGTCATCACAGCGGCGCTTCCCATCAAGCGCGACGGCAAGCTTGCCGGCGTTGCCGGCAGCGACTTCTCGCTCAAGTCCCTCGTCGACATGGTCAACTCCGTCGATCTCGGCGGGGCGGGCTTCGCCTTCCTCGTCAGCAAGGACGGCCAGATCCTCGTGCACCAGGACAAGGCGCTCGTCACCAGGTCGCTTGCCGATGCCTTCCCGCAGAAGACGCCCGCCATCGGCGGCGGCATCACCTACACGACCTATGCCGGCAAGCCGGCGCTCGTCTCCTTCGTGCCGGTCACGGGCCTGCCGTCGGTGGAGTGGTATCTCGGCTTCACCATCGACAGCGGCGTGGCATTTGCGGCCATCGACCAGTTCCGCATCGCCGCGACCATCGCCACGGTTCTCGCCGTCATCGGCATGATGGGCTTCCTCGCCACCGTGCTCTCGCGCCTCGTCGTGCGCCCGGTCAAGGACATGACGGCCGCCATGGACAAGCTCGCCTCCGGCGATGTCGAGACGGACATCCCCGGCGAGGAGCGCCGTGACGAGATCGGCCGCATGGCCGCCGCCGTCGCCGTGTTCCGCGACAATGCCATCGAGCGCGCGCGCCTCGAGACCGCCGCCGAGGAGGGCCGCGTGCTCTCCGAAAGCGAGCGCCGCGAGCGCGAGGCGATGAAGGCCCGCGAAGCGGCCGAGATCCGGCACGCCGTCGAGGCGCTGGCGGACGGCCTCGGCCGCCTTGCCGACGGCGATCTCGCTCACCGCATCGAAACCCCCTTCGCCGGTCATCTCGACCGCCTGCGCACCGACTTCAACCACTCTCTCGCGAAGTTGCACACGGCGATGACGACGGTCGGCCAGAACGCCCGCGCCATCGATGCCGGCGCCACGGAAATCCGCTCTGCCGCCGACGACCTCGCCCGCCGCACCGAGCAGCAGGCCGCGTCCGTCGAGGAGACCGCCGCCGCGCTGGAGGAGATCACCACCACCGTGAAGGACTCGACCCGCCGGGCCGAGGAGGTGGGCTCGCTCGTCTCGCGCACCCGCACCGGCGCCGAAAAGTCGGGCGAAGTGGTGCGCCGGGCCGTCTCGGCCATGCAGGGCATCGAGAAGTCCTCGCACGAGATCTCCAACATCATCGGCGTCATCGACGACATCGCCTTCCAGACGAACCTGCTGGCGCTCAATGCCGGCGTCGAGGCTGCCCGCGCGGGCGAGGCCGGCAAGGGCTTTGCGGTCGTGGCGCAGGAAGTGCGCGAGCTCGCCCAGCGCTCGGCCAATGCCGCCAAGGAGATCAAGACGCTGATCACCGCCTCCGGCGAGCAGGTCCGCTCCGGCGTGGCGCTGGTCGACGAAACGGGCGCGGCCCTTGAGGCCATCGTCCGCGAGGTGCAGGAGATCAACGGCCACGTCAACGCCATCGTGACCTCCGCCCGCGAACAGTCGACCGGCCTCCAGGAGATCAACACCGCCGTCAACACGATGGACCAGGGCACCCAGCAGAATGCCGCCATGGTGGAGGAACAGACCGCCGCCAGCCATGGCCTCGCCGCCGAAGCCGCCGCGCTCAACGCCCTCCTGGCCCAGTTCAGGCTCGGCCAGGGCGAAGCAGCCACCGCCGCTCCTGCCCGACGCGCGGCGTGAGCGATCAAGCGTTTAAGCTTCGCGCCGACCCCAGATTAGGAATCTGGTGGTCGGCGTTGCTATGCGAGCAGGAATGTTCTAATGTATCAACTTTTCCCTTGGTGAGGTGCTGCCATGACCATCACAACCTTGTCGAGCCGCGAGTTCCAGCAGAACGCCAATCAGGCGCAAAAGGCCGCGCGCAGCGGTCCCGTCTTCATCACCAATCGGGGCCGGACGGCACATGTTCTGCTTAGCTACGAGGAATACCAGCGTATCATGGGAAACCGACGGAGCATTGTCGAGGCGCTGTCCATGCCGGGAATAGAGGATACGGAACTCGAAATCCCCCGCGCTCGAGAAATGCCGCGTCCGGCTGACCTGTCCTGATGTTCCTGCTCGATACGAATGTCATTTCCGAATTGCGCAAGGCGGGCGGTGGAAAAGCGGATCCGAACGTCGTCGCCTGGCTGGCCGGCCAGGACGCGTCGACGTGCTATGTTTCGGCGATCACTCTCATGGAGCTGGATCTCGGAATCCTGCTGATGGAGCGACGTGATCCTGCCCAGGGCGCTCGCTTGCGCACCTGGATGGCGGATTACGTTCTTCCGGAGTTTTCGGAACGCACGATTCCTATCGAACGGGCCGTTGCACTGGCCTGCGCACGACTGCATGTGCCCGATCCCCGGCCAGAACGGGACGCATTCATCGCCGCAAGCGCTCTCGTCCACGGGATGACGCTCGTGACGCGGAACGTGGCGGATTTCACGCCCATGGGCGTTACCATCGTCAATCCATGGGACGAGCCCGCATGACTTACTGTTTCTCCAGCACCGCCACGGCTTCCACATGGGCCGACCAGAGGAACTGGTCGATGGGGGTGACGAGGCGGATGCGGTAGCCGGCGGCGGTGAGGATCGAAAGATCCCGGGCAAGGCTCACGGGATTGCAGGAGACGGCGACGATGGTTTTCACGCCCGAACGGGCGAGCTCCTTGCACTGGTCCTCGGCGCCGGCGCGCGGCGGGTCGAAGACCACGGCGTCGTAGGCCTTCAGCTCGGAGACCATCAGCGGGCGGCGGAAGAGGTCGCGCCGTTCCACCGTCACGGGTTTCAGGCCCTGGGTGTTGCGCGCGGCATGGTCCAGCGCCTTGATCGCCTTCTCGTCGCCCTCGACGGCATGCACCTTGGCCCTTCGCGCGATGCGCAGCGCAAAGGTGCCGGAGCCGGCGAAGAGGTCGGCGACGCGCTTGGCCTTGCCGAGCGCCTCCAGGACCAGCCCGGCCATCGCCTCCTCGGCCGGCTTCGTCGCCTGCGTGAAGCCGCCGGCCGGCGGAAAGACGCGCACGCCGTCAAAATCGATCTCCGGCTTGACCGGCTCGATGATGATCTCGCCGTCGTTGGACACGCGGGCGATGCCCCGCTGGGAGAGGACGCATTCGGTGACGGCGCGCCGTTCCCGGTCGCCCACCTTCTTCACACCCTCGAAGGCGAGGTCGAGGCCGGTCGCCGTTTCCAGCACCGTCAGGCGGAAGGGCTCGCTCGATGTCGCGATGGCCGCGCAGACCCGGCGGATGTCGTCCAGCCGGGAGACGATGCCGCCGCTGCTGATGGGACAGTGCTCGATGGAGACGATGTGGTGGCTGCCGGCCTGGTTGAAGCCGAGCAGAATGCCCTTTTCCGTCTTGCGCGCGGTGAAGGTGACGCGGCGGCGCTCGCCCGGCCGGGCGATGAGCAGCGGCGCGACCTCGGGTGTCAGCGCCTTGGATTTCAGGGCGTTGACGACGAGGCCGCGTTTGAAGTCGTGATAGAGCGAATCGCCCGCATGCTGCAGCGTGCAGCCGCCGCAGGTGCCGTTCTTTCCATCCGGACCGAAATGTACGCAGGCCGGCTCCACCCGCTGGGGCGAGACGACCGACATGGACATGACCGTGCCGTGGTTCTTCACCCGCGCGACGGCGACCGTCTCGCCGGGCAGCGTGAAGGGTACGTAGACGGGGCCGCCCGGCGCTTCGGCGATGCCGTCGCCGCCGCTGCCGAGCCGCGCGATGGTGAGGGTTTCCGTCGTCATGGCTTTCGCCCTCCAAGAAGAAATTCGTGATTGCCGTCGCCGCCGGCGATGGGCGAGGGCGTAAGGCCGAGGCTCTGCCAGCCCATCTCCTCGACGAGCCAGCGCTCCAGCTCCGCCGCCACGGCCGGCGCGCTGTCAGGGTCCTTCAGAAGCCCGGCCTTGCTGATCGCCTCGCGCCCCGCCTCGAACTGCGGCTTGACGAGAAGGGCGCAGAAGGCGCCAGGCTCGGCAAGCGCCAGCGCCGGGGGCAGGGCGAGCTTCAGCGAGATGAAGGAGACGTCGGAGACGACCGCGCCTATCGCCCGCCCGCCGAGATCGGCCCGGCCGAGCGCCCGCGCATTCAGCCCTTCGAGATTGGTGACGCGCGGATCGGTGCGAAGGCTCGGATGCATCTGGTCGTGCCCGACATCGACGGCGACGACATGCGCGGCGCCGCGCTCCAGCAGCACCTGCGTGAAGCCGCCGGTGGAAGCGCCGATGTCGAGACAGTCGAGGCCGTCGGGATCGAGCCCGAACCGGTCGAGCGCCGCCGCCAGCTTCAGCGCCGCGCGCGACACATAGGACCGCGCCGGATCGTCGACGACAAGGACGGCCGAGGCGGGAAAGCTCGCGCTCGGCTTGGTGACGACGCGGCCGTTGACGGTGACGGTGCCGCGCATGATCGCATCGCGCGCCCGCGAGCGGCTGGCGACGAGACCGGCATTCAG
The DNA here is from genome assembly GCF_016839145.1 of Shinella sp. PSBB067. Classification (NCBI taxonomy): domain Bacteria; kingdom Pseudomonadati; phylum Pseudomonadota; class Alphaproteobacteria; order Hyphomicrobiales; family Rhizobiaceae; genus Shinella; species Shinella sp. PSBB067. The sequence continues at coordinate 456,789 of NZ_CP069303.1, forward strand.
CAGGAGCTGGTCGAGGCGGATGGTTTCGCTGGCTTGGGACATGCGCCTCTCATGACGCTTCGGGGGCAAAGAGGCAAGCCCCGGTCGTGTGCCTTGCGTTCCCTACGAAGGGGAGGAGGTACCCGGAGGTCCGGATGAGGGGCGGCCGCGGGCAGGAAGCAATGATTTTCGGAATACCTCCCGCCCCAGGAGGACGGCGGATGAAGAGCAAAACTTGCGGGCCGTTTCAGCCCGCCGCGCCCACATCCGCGACGGCCTTCTGGCCGAGTGCCTGGAACACCGTGGAGACGATGCCGGCGCGGTCGAGGCCGGCCCTGGCATACATCGCCTCGGGCTTGGCCTGTTCCATCCAGGTATCGGGCAGCACCATGGGGCGCACCTTGAGGCCGTGGTCGAGCAGGCCTTCGAGCGCGAGGAACTGCAGCACATGGCTGGCGAAGCCGCCGACGGCGCCTTCCTCGATGGTGATCAGCACTTCGTGGTTGCGGGCAAGCTGGCGGATGAGGTCGCGGTCGAGCGGCTTGGCGAAGCGCGCATCGGCAACCGTTGTGGAAAGTCCCGATGCGTCGAGGTCCTCGGCGGCAAGCAGACAGTCGGCAAGGCGGGTGCCGAAGGAGAGCAGCGCCACCTTGGAGCCCTGCTTGACGACGCGGCCCTTGCCGATCTGAAGGATCTCGCCGCGCGCCGGCATCTCGACGCCGACGCCTTCGCCGCGCGGATAGCGGAAGGAGATCGGGCCGTCGCCATAGGCGGCGGCGGTGCGCACCATGTGCTTCAGCTCCGCCTCGTCGGCGGCGGCCATCACGACGAAGCCGGGCAGCGTTGCGAGATAGGTCGTGTCGAAGGAGCCGGCATGGGTCGGCCCGTCGGCGCCGACGAAGCCGGCCCGGTCGATGGGAAAGCGCACCGGCAGGCCCTGGATGGCGACATCGTGCACCACCTGGTCGTAGCCGCGCTGCAGGAAGGTGGAATAGAGCGCGCAGAAGGGCTTGTAGCCCTCCGCGGCAAGGCCGGCGGCGAAGGTCACCGCATGCTGTTCGGCAATGCCGACGTCGAAGGTGCGGGCGGGGAAGGCGGCGGCGAGCTTGTCGAGGCCGGTGCCGGCGGGCATGGCGGCGGTGACGCCGACGATCTTCTCGTCGAAGCCCGCCTCCTGCACCAGCGCTTCGGCGAAGACGGCGGTATAGGCGGGTGCGTTCGGCTTGGCTTTCGCCTGCGCGCCGGTGATGACGTCGAACTTGTTGACGCCGTGATACTTATCGGCGGCCGCCTCGGCCGGCGGATAGCCCTTGCCCTTCTGCGTGACAACGTGGATCAGCACCGGGCCCCTGGAATTGTCGCGCACGTTGCGCAGCACGGGCAGCAGGTGCTCGAAGGAATGACCGTCGATCGGGCCGATATGATAAAAGCCCATCTCCTCGAACAGCGTGCCGCCGGTGACGTAGCCGCGCGCGTGCTCGACGGCGCGGGTGATCGCCCGGTCGACCGTCTTGCCGAGATAGGCGGTCAGCTTCTTGCCGAGGTCGCGGAAGCCCATATAGGTGCGGCCGGAGGCAAGGCGCGCGAGATAGGCGCTCATCGCGCCCGTTGGCGGGGCGATCGACATGTCGTTGTCGTTGAGGATGACGATGAGGCGCGCATCGAGCGCCCCGGCATTGTTCAGCGCCTCGTAGGCCATGCCGGCCGACATCGCGCCGTCGCCGATGACGGCGATGACGTTGCGGTGCTCGCCCGAAAGGTCGGCGGCGACCGCCATGCCGAGGCCGGCGGAGATCGAGGTCGAGGAATGGGCGGCGCCGAAGGGGTCGTATTCGCTCTCGGCCCGGCGGGTGAAGCCGGAAAGGCCGTCTTCCTGGCGCAGCGTGCGGATGCGCTCGCGCCGGCCGGTGAGGATCTTGTGCGGATAGCACTGGTGGCCGACGTCGAAGATCAGCCGGTCCTTCGGCGTGTCGAAGACCTTGTGGATGGCGATGGTCAGCTCCACCACGCCGAGCCCCGCCCCGAGATGCCCGCCGGTGCGCGAGACGGCATCGACCATCTCGGCGCGCAGTTCCGCCGCCAGTTGCGGCAGGTCGCGGTCCTCGACGGCCTTCAGGTCCGCCGGAATGCGAACCTTGTCGAGTAGGGGGGTGGCTGGTGCCTGTGTCACTCTCATGCCTCGTGTTCCTGCCCGCATGCCGCGCTCCGCTGCGGAGCCGGGCCGGGACATACGACTTCACGCCGCGTTTGCCTTCACATGCAGAATGCGGCGTGCGATTTCAACCGTTTCGGCAAGTCTAGAGCGTATTTCGCCGGATTGATACCTTGCAAACCGACCCATTGGCGAACTCTTGTTGGGCAAATGGGGCATTTTGCGGACGCCGTGCCCGTCCGGCCGATGCGTGATTCCCGGGGCGGAAGACGCTCTACTTCCTCTTCTTCGCCCGGGACGACCGGTTGAGGGCGACGGCCGCGCGCACGAGCGCTTTCAGGGCATCCTCCCTGATGGCCTCGCCCTCGCGCAAATCGATGGCGCGGCGCGTATTGCCCTCCAGGCTGGAATTGAAGAGCCCGGCCGGGTCCTCCAGCGAGGCGCCCCTGGCGAAGGTCATCTTCACCACGGCCTTGTAGGTCTCGCCGGTGCAGACGATGCCGTCATGCTCCCAGACGGGAACGCCCCGCCATTTCCATTCCTCCGTCACGTCGGGGGCGGCCTCCTTGATCAGGGCGCGCAGCCGCGCCAGCGTCTCGCCGCGCCAGTCGGCAAGTTCGGCGATCCGCCCGTCGATCAGGCGCGAAGGCGTGTCCGCGCCGCTCTCCGTCTCGTCCATGGCTCCGTCCTTCCGCCCGTTACATGCGCTCGCCGGGAAGCTTGCTCGCCTGCCCGATCCATCCGGCAAGCAGGGCCTCGTCCAGCGCCTCGCCCTCGTGAATGTGGACATAGCGCGTCTCGGCGGTTTTGGAAGCGATCGGCGGGACCGGGTCGAGCGCGGCGCCGCGGAAGAATGCCAGCTTTATGTATTTCGCAAAGCAGTGATAGCTGAGGAACCAGCCGTCGCCCTCGATGCCGTAGAAGGGGGAATTCCACTTCACGGCCTTGTGGACGCCGGGCACCGTTTTCTCGATCAGCTCGTCCAGCCGGCGCCCGACCTCGCTCTTCCAGCCGGGCATGGCGGCGATATAGGCCTTGACCGGGCCGTCGCCGTAGCCCTTGGGGATCTGCGGATTGCCGCCCGAAAGCAGGACGGGCTTGTCGCTCTTCTTGCCTGCCATCGCGTCCTCCTAGCCTTGCCGCCACCGCGCCGCATAGGGCAGGGCGAAGAGATAGAGCCCGCTTGCAAGAAGCAGGATGAGCGGGAAGAGCGCGAGAAGGCCGATCCAAACGGCCGGCTCGCCCTGCGTCAGCGCCGCGATATTGACGAGCACCGCAAGCGTGAAGGCAATCGACAGCCAGCGGTGGATCTGCCGGATCTTCGTGTTCCAGTTCATGGTCGCTCCTTCCTATTCCAGTCCGGCCAGAACCCGTTCGAGGTTCGTGAAGTGCAGCTCCCAGCCATGGCGCGCGCCGCCGAAGGCCTGCTTCTGCTCCGGCCGGAACCCGGTCTGCTCCATGCGCAGCAGCGTGCCGGCCCCCGTCGGCGTCAGCGTGAAGCTCACCACGCTCCTCAGATTGAAAGCCGGGTCGTCGTGCGCGTGATTCCAGGTGTAGGTCAGGGTTTTTCCGGGCTCGACCGTGAGGACGTCGCATTCGACGCTGCCCCACTCGCCGCTCATCGTGAACCTGTGGCCGACGACCGGCGCAAAATCGGTGCGCATCAGCCATTCCGCGATGAGATGCGGCTGGGTCAGCGCGCGCCAGAGCTTTTCCGGCGGATGGGCAATCTCGCGCTCGACGACGACGGTGCGTGTCTCGTTCATTGATCCATTCTCCTCAGCAGATTTTCAAGATCGTCGAACCGCGCCTCCCAGAACCGGGACATCTGGCTGGTCCAGTCGACCAGCGGCGCCAGCGCGCCGGGCTGCGCGCTGTAATGCGTCTGCCGGCCCTCATGGCGGTCGCGCACGAGGCCGGCCTGCTTGAGGAGGCTGAGATGCTTCGAGACGACCGGCTGCGAAACGCCGGCCTGCGCCGTCAGCGCGCCCACGGTCTTCTCGCCCTCGCGGCACAGCCGCTCGAAAAGCGCCCGCCGCGTCGGGTCGGCCAGAGTGCGGAAGAGGATGTCGTGCGGCTCGGTCAAAATCCATACCTCAATGGCTATGGATTTTTATATAGCTGAACGGCTATGGGTCGGTCAACGATCTTTCTTGCAAAACCGCATTCGCCTCTTCCCGTCATGCCCGGAGCGGGCCGGGTTCCGCCGCCTGTGCGTCACCCTGCCGGCAGCGGCACGAACTCTTCCTCGTCGCCGGGCACGATGTCGAAGCGGCCGGTGCGCCACTCTTCCTTGGCCTGCTCGATCCGCTCCTTGGACGAGGAGACGAAGTTCCACCAGATATACCGCTTCGAGCCGAGCGCCGCGCCGCCGAAGAGCATGACGTGACAGCCCTCCGGTCCCGCCTTGAGGGTGATGGGATCGCCGGGGCGGAAGACGAGCAGCCGGTCGGCCTCGAACACGTCGCCCGCGACATCCAGCGTGCCGGACAGCACATAGACCGCGCGCTCCTCCCACTCCGCCGCGAGCGGCGCGCAAGCGCCGGGGGCGAGCATCAGGTCCGTGTAGAGCGTGTCCGTCGGCACGCTGACGGGCGAGGCGTGGCCCTCATATGTGCCGATGATCGTGCGCCCGGTGATGCCGTCGGCGGAAAAGGCGGGAAGCTCGGCCATCGTCGTGTGGGAGAAGACGGGAGCCGATTCTTCAAGATGATCGGGCAGGGCGAGCCAGGTCTGCAGGCCCGAGATAGATTGCGGCCTGCCGCGCAGGTTCTCCGGCGAGCGCTCGGAATGCACGATGCCGCGCCCCGCCGTCATCAGGTTCACGTCGCCGGGGGCGATGACCATCTCGGTGCCGAGGCTGTCGCGATGCTTGATCTCGCCGTCGAAGAGATAGGTGACGGTGGAAAGCCCGATATGGGGATGCGGCTTGACGTCGATCGCCTCGCCCGCCCGCAGCAGCGCCGGCCCCATGCGGTCGAAGAAGATGAAGGGGCCGACCAGCCGGCGCCTGGCCGTGGGCAGCGCCCGCCGCACTTCAAGCCCGCCGATGTCGCTGGTGCGCGGAATGATCAGGTTTTCCAGCGCATCGCACGCCGCCGCATCCCCTGCCTCGGGGTCCTTGCCCGGAAAGAAGCTCATCACGCCCTCCTGTCGCTGGTTTCATGCCGGCATGCTAGCGGGCGGGACGGGGCGTGGATAGGTCAGCGGCTGTTGACGGTGTGGTCACCGGAGCGGAACTTACGCCCCGTCGAGCGGCTCGGTGCCCTGCGGCTTGCCGGCGCGGTCGAGGCGGATCTTCTCGATGCGGTTCTCGGCGGCCGAAAGCAGGGTCTCGCAATGCTTCTTCAGCGCCTCGCCGCGCTCGTAGATCTCGATGGAGCGGTCGAGTGGCACGTCGCCGCGTTCGAGGGCGGCGACGATCTTTTCCAGCTCCTCCACCGCCTGTTCGAAGGAGAGGGCGGAAACGTCGGGGCCAGGGGCGTGGGCAGCATCGGTCATGGTCAGCCTCTCATCAGGCGGTAGATATGGGTGGCGGCGGATTCGGCGAGGCCCTGGAGGTCATAGCCGCCTTCCAGCAGGCTGACCACACGGTTGTTCGCCGATTTTTCGGAAAGCTCCATCAGCCTGCCCGTCGCCCAGTCGAAATCGTCGGCGACGAGGTTGATCTGGGCGAGCGGGTCGCGGTGATGGGCGTCGAAGCCGGCGGAGATGACGATCAGGTCCGGCTTGAAGTCCGCCACGCGCGGCAGCACGCGCGCCTTGAAGGCCTCGCGGAAATGGTCGCTGCCGTCATTGGCCGAAAGCGGGGCGTTGACGATGTTTCCCGCGCCCGTCTCGTCCTTGGCGCCGGTGCCGGGATAGAGCGGCATCTGGTGGGTCGAGCAGAAGAGCACGGACGGGTCGTCGAAGAAGATGTCCTGCGTGCCGTTGCCGTGATGCACGTCCCAGTCGACGATGGCGATGCGCTCCGCGCCATGGGCCTTCTGCGCATGGCGGGCGGCGATGGCGGCGTTGTTGAAGAAGCAGAAGCCCATCGCCTTCTCGCGCTCGGCGTGATGGCCGGGCGGGCGCGCGGCGACGAAGGCGTTGTCGGCCTTGCCGGAAAAGACGGCATCGACAGCCGCGATCGCGCCGCCGATTCCGGTCAGCGCCGCCTGGAGGCTCGCGGGGCTGGCATAGGTATCCGCCTCGACCTGGTTGATGCCCTCTTCGGGAATGCCGGACATCACGGCGCGCAGGTGGCTTTCGGGATGGGCGAGCAGCACGAAGTCCTCGTTCGCCTGCGGCGCCTTCTCGCGCACCAGCGGCGAGAAGCGCTCGTGCTCCAGCGCAAGGTTCAGCGCCCGGATGCGGTCGGACCGCTCCGGATGACCCTCGGGCGTGTTGTGCTCGAGGAAGATCGGGTTCTCGAAGAGAAGCGTCGTCATGGCCGGAAGCTACCCATTGCGGTTGGCGAGGTCCACGGGAAATGGGCCGATGTCCACCCTTTTCAACCGTCAGGGCGCAAGCAGGACCTTGCCCCTGCGTTCCGGATCGTCCTGCCGGGCGAGCGCTGCGGCAAGGTCGCCAAGGGCGAAAACGCCGTCGATCTCGCAGGCGAGAAAGCCGGCGCGGATGCCGGAAAAGCTCCGCGAAAAGGCGGCCTCGAGGGCGGCGCGCGGGGCGGAATGCACCCAGCTGCGCAGCCACAGGAAGGAGAACGCAACCTCGTCCCGCCGCGCCGTCACAAGCACCGGGTCGAGCTGCGCGCCGGAAAGCGCGCCGTACTGGATGAAGGCGCCGCCGGGCCGGACCTGCCGGAAAAGCGCATCGCCCGGCGCCCCGCCCACCGCGTCGAGCACGCCGTCGAGCGGCGCGGGCTGCGTGAGGATCTCCCCGCTGAAGCTTTCGCCAAGCCGCGCCGCCGTCGCGGCGCTCCGCACCAGCGCGACAGGCCGGAAGCCCGCCTCCGCAAGCAGCACCAGCAGCATCCGCCCGATGGCGGAAGCCGCGGCGGTGACGCCGATCCGCCGGCCGCCGGCCGTGCCGAAATGCGCCTCGGCCGCATCGATGAGCCGGAAGGCCGTCAGCGGGTTCACATAGGCCATGGCGGCCTCATCGTCGGAAAGGTCATCCGGCACGGCAAGGCACCAGTCCGCCGGGCGGACGAGGTATTCCTGCCAGAGCCCGCTGGCGCCGATCGGCAGAACGCGCCGGCCGATGGCAAGATCCGTCACGCCCTCGCCGAGGCGCACGATGTCCCCGACGCCCTCGAAGCCGGGCACGAAGGGCAGGGCGGTGCGGCTGCGATAGGCGCCGGTGACGGGGATGAGGTCGGACGGATTGATCGCGGCGCGGCGGATGCGGATTTCCACCGCGCCGGGTCCGGGCGCCGCCCGCTCCGCCTCTTCCAGGCCGACCGCTTGCCGGGGATCGCCGAACGCTCTAACAACGGCACGAAGCATGGTTGACCCCGGGGCAGGACGTGGAACAGGCGGCAGACATCACGGTCAGCGAGATCCGGATACCGTTCCGCGATATAGACATGCACGGCCACATGCACAATGCCGCCTATTACGCCCATGCCGAGGCGGCGGTCGCCGGCCTCTGGCGCCACCGGCCGGAAGGGCCGAACGATCCCGTCTATTTCGTCCGCAAGTCCGGCTGCACCTTCCATCGCGGCCTGAAGCTCGACGATCTCGCCCGCTTCAGGGTCTCGGTCATCCGCATCGGCGCGACCTCGCTCACCTTCGCGGTCGGCATCTCGGCGGAGGGCGCGCCGGTCGCCGATCTGGAGATCGTCTGGGTCGCGGTCGACCCGGCGAGCCGCCAGCCCGTCAACGTGCCGCAGGCGGTGCGCGACTGGCTGAAGTCATTCCTCGCCTGAGGCCGTCTCGACGCACAGCCAGCGCGGCCGGCAATCCTCGAACGAATGGTATTGCGGCGCCAGCGCCGGATCGGCCGGATCGTCGAAGCCGCCGACGAGGAGGGCGATGACCGGCTCGTCGTCGATCGCGCCGATGGAGGAGCCGCAGGCCGGGCAGAAGGCGCGGCTGGAATAGTCCGAGGAGCGCCAGGTCGAAGGCGCGCCGCCCGGGCCCGTCCAGGTGATGCTTCCGGCGGGAAACTCCACCCAGGCGGCGGTCGGCGCGCCGGTGTGCCGCTGGCAGAAGCGGCAGGAGCAGGTATGCGGCTTTTCCGCGGGCCCCCGCGCCGCAAAACGCACGGCGCCGCACAGGCAGCCTCCGGAAAGGATCGTGTCGGCCATGGTGCTCCTCACACTTTGCGAAACAGGGTGGCGATGCCCATGCCGCCGCCGATGCCCATCGTTGCCAGCCCCTCGGTGCCGGCATCGGCCTCCCGCATCTGCGCGAAGAGCCGCGTGACGAGGATCGCGCCGGACGCGCCATAGGGATGACCGAGCGCCAGCGCCCCGCCGTCGCGATTGACGGCGGCGGGATCGACGCCGAGCGCACCGAGGCTGGCAAGCACCTGCGCGGCGAAGGCCTCGTTGAACTCGATGAAGGGTATTTCCGCCGCGTCGAGGCCGGGATTGCGCGCGGCAAGCCTTGCCATGGCCGGCACCGGGCCGAGGCCGAGCAGGTTCGGATCGACACCCGCCACCGCGCTGTCCACCACCTCCACCAGCATCGTCAGGCCGAGCCGTTCCGCTTCGGCCAGCGAGGTGACCAGCACGACCGAGGCGCCGTCGTTGACCGGGCAGGCATTGCCCGCCGTCACGGTGCCGCCCGGCCGGAAGACGGGCTTCAGCGCGGCGAGCCGTTCCAGCGAGGTCTTTTCGCGCGGGCATTCGTCGCGGGAGACGGTGCCGGCGGGCGTCTCGACCGGCACGATCTCGCGGTCGAACCGCCCGGCTTTCCGCGCTGCGACGGCACGGCGGTGGCTTTCGAGGGCGAAGGCGTCCTGACGCGCACGGCCGATGCCGGCATGGGCCGCGACATTCTCGGCGGCGATCCCCATGTCCGGATCGCCGATGGCGTCCGGCGCCATGCGGGCGCGGCGCACCGGCTCCGGCGCGCCGCCGGGCGCTGCCGGCGGGCGCAGGCGCAGATGCGCGCGGCTGGTGCTCTCCGTGCCGCCGGCAAGGTAGAAGCGGCCGGCGCCGGCCTGCACCAGCCGCGCCGCGAGCACGATGGCCTCCAGCCCCGAGCCGCATTGCCGGTCCACCGTCATGCCGGGCACGCTGACGGGAAGGCCTGCCTCCAGCGCGGCAAGGCGCGCGAGGTTGCCGGCGCTGTTGGCGGCGTTGCCGAGGATCACGTCGTCCACGGCCTCCGGCGCCAGCCCCGTCTCGGCGAGGATGCGGCGGATGAGCGGCGCGGCAAGGCTGGCCGGCTCGATGGCCGAAAGCGACCCGTCGACGCGGCCGACCGGCGTGCGGAAGGCGGCCGCCACGACGGGGATGCGGCAGGGGTCAGGCGAACCGTTCGAGCGCATCGCTTGCCTCCGCCACCCATTGCCGAACCGTCTTCGCCTCGACCTTGCCGGAGGGCGTGGCGGGCATGGCGCGGCACAGCCAGATGCGCCGTGGCTGCTTGTAGCGCGGCAGCACCGCGGCCATGGCGGCCGCCAGCGCCTGCGCCGTCAAGCCCGCTTCCGGCTCGATCACCGCGACGAGCTCGCTGCCGAGATCGGCATGCTCGACGCCGAAGACATGGGCGGCGCGCACCCCGGCAAGGCCGACAAGCGCCGCTTCCACCTCCGAAGGATAGATGTTGTTGCCGCCGGACAGCACCATGCCGCCCGAGCGGCCGAGAAGGTGCAGCGTCCCGTCGGCTTCGAGGAAGCCGAGGTCGCCGACGGTCGCGCGCGTGCCGAAGCGGGCAAGCCCGGCCCCGTCGCCCGCGCCGAGATAGCCGGTGGCGACAAGCGGGCTCTCGACGAAGATCGTCCCGGTCTCGCCTGCGGGAAGCGCCTTGCCGGCCTTGTCGAGGATGGAGAGGCGCACGCCCGGAAAGGCCTTGCCGACAGCGGTGGAGGAGGCGGGATCACCGGGCGTGGTGACGGTGATGAAGCCGAGCTCGGAGGCGCCGTAATATTCGCGCAGCGCCGCCTTGGGGAAGTGGCGGGCGCAGAGCGCATGGTCGCCCGCCGTCAGCTTGGCGCCGGCCACGGTGATCGCCTCGACCTGTTCCAAGGGTGCGCCCTCGCAGAGCCGGCGCAGCATGGTGGGCACCAGCACGAGGCGGCGGATGGCGTTCGTGCGGATCGCTTCGCGCGCCTCTCCCGTGTCGAAGTGCCGGGCGGCGTGGAAGGTCGCCCCGGCGACCAGCGTTTCCGTCATCGCATAGAGGGCAAGGCCGTGGGCGAGGGGGCCGGGGGCGCAGGTGCTCGTAGCGGCGTCGATGCCGAAGAACGGCGTGCCGGCGGCAAGGCTTGTGCGCCAGGAGCGCCGGTCGCGGATGATCGGCTTCGGATCGGCGGTGGTGCCGGAGGTGAAGACGACGAGGAAGGGATCGCTATCGCCGCCGTCCGGAAGGGGCGGCAGGTCGGAGGTCTCGCTGTAGGCGATGGCAAGCGTCGCCCCCGTCGATGGATTGCGCAGGAGAAGGCCGTCGCCATCGGCCGTGGCGATGATGTCGGGCGAAAGTTGCCCTGTCATGCGAAGTCGAACGGCTTCCGGCAGGTGCGGGTCGATCAGCGCGGCGCAGGCGTTGCCGGCCGTCGCGGCGGCAAAGGCGGCGGCAAACAGCGGATGGTTGCCCGTGACGATGGCGACCAGCCGGTTCGCCGGCCCGATGACGCTTCGGCCGGCGGGGGCGAGGGCGTGGAAGGCGGCGTGGAGCTCCCGGGCGGTCGCGGCGAGCGCGCCATAGGAAAGGACCCGGCCCTCCAGGTGGAAGGCCGGGTCCGGGGGATTGCCGGCGGCGTGCCGTTCGAGGGCGCCGGAAAGCGGCATCGGCTCAGGCGCGCTGCGGCAGCAGCGGGTAGCCGGCGAGCACCGCGCGGCCGGCCAGCATGGCGACGAAAGCCTTGATGAGGTCGCCCGGCAGGAAGACGAAGGAGGCGACGGCCGTCTCGAAGAAGGCCTTGCCGCTCATATAGGCGAGCCACGGGACGCCGAAGAGATAGACGACGGCGATGCCGCCGACGACGGATGCCGCGAGGAAGGACAGGAACTGCGAAAGCTCGGGCTGCTCCTCCTTCACGAGGCGTTCGGCGATCAGGCCGCAGACATAGGCGCCGACGACCCAGCCGAGGATGTAGCCCGCTCCCGGGCCGGCAAGGACCGCAAGGCCGCCGCGACCGCCCGAAAGCACCGGCAGGCCGATGGCGACGAGCAGCAGGAAGAGCAGCATCGAGGCCGCCCCGCGCCTTGCGCCGAGAATGCAGCCGGCAAGCATCGGGCCGAGCGACTGTGCGGTGATCGGCACCGGAATGAAGCCGAGCGTGATCGGCGGCAGGAGGCCGAGGACTGTCATGATGGCGGCGAAAAGGGCGACGAGGACGATGTCTCTGGTGCTCATGTCGGGATTTTCCTCGAATGGACAGGATCGGGTGGATGTTTAGTGCCGCCGAAAGCCGCGGGCGTCAATCGCCATGGCGATCGTATCCGCATCCTTCAGCGTCAAAATGATCAGCGGCACGAGCGTGGTGAGCGGGCGCACCGGCAGGCCCCGCGCCCTGTGCGCATCGGCGATGTCCCTGTAGCGCGCCAGGATTTCCGGCACGAAGCGGATGACGAGCCCGACCGCGAGGCTGACATCGGCCGCCTGCACGAGCCCGCGCCGCTCCAGCGGCATGAGGAGCCGCGTGACCTCGTCCATGAAGGCGGAGATGCCCGTCGTCGCCGTGACGGCGGCGGCAAGCAGGACCAGCGCGGCGAGCCGGCAGAAGACGACGAGCGCCTCGTGCGGCGAGTGGAGGTAATAGTTCGCGGCGGCGAGGATCAGCACCGTGAAGAGCACGAAGCGCGTGCGCCGGAAGGCCTCCCGAACGCCGACGCCGGTGGAAAGGAGAAGGCCGGTGGAAAGCGCCAGCGCGGGCACGAGCACGCGCAGGTCCGAGACGAGGAACAGCCCGACGGCCGTAGCGAAGAGCAGGACCAGCTTGCCGCGCGCCGGCAGGCGGTGGAGAGGCGAATCGCCCTCGATGTCGAGCCCGTTCAGCACGCCGCGATCTCCCGGTAGGCGGCGACCGCCTCCGCCGGCCTCCCGTCCGCCGCAAGCCGGCCGGCATGGAAGACGAGCACCCGGTCGAAGCCGTCGAGCAGCGCAAGGTCGTGCGTGATGACGATGACCTGTTCGGGCAGGCCCGCGAGCGTCCGCTCGATCATCGCGCGGTTCCTGAGGTCGAGCTGGTTGGTCGGCTCGTCGAGGATCAGGAGGTCCGGCCCGGTGACGAGCACGCTGGCGATGGCCGCAAGCTGCGTCTCGCCGCCCGAAAGCTCGTGCACGCGGCGGCGGGCAAGATGCGCGATGTCGAAGCGCGCGAGGATCGCCTCGGTCTTCTCGGCGATCTCCGCCTTGGTGAAGCCCCGGTTCTTCAGGCCGAAGGCGATGTCCTCGGCAAGGACGGGAAGGATCATCTGGTGCTGCGGGTTCTGGAAGATGAAGCCGGTCTTGCCGCGCGCTGCCTTCTCGTCCGCCGACGTATCGAGCCCGTCCACCGAGACCGTGCCCTCGCTCGGCTTGACGAGGCCGTTGATGAGGCGCGCCATCGTGGTCTTGCCCGAGCCGTTGAGGCCGACCACCCCGATGCGCCGTTCGCAAAGCGCAAGGTCGAGCGGATGGAGGGCGACGCGCCCGCCATAGCGCACCGTTGCGGCGGTAAAGACGATGTCCAAGAGCAGGGTCCCGTTTGGAAAAAAGTCGGACGGACCTATAACATGCCGGGTCCGAAAGAAAACCGGGTGGAACAAACCGGGAATGTGTGCCTATCATCCGGAATGACGATTCTGCTCTCCAACGCCGAGGCCCGGCGTATCTTCCTCGCCCGCCAGGGCCTCAGCGCCGCTCCCGGCCGACAGCTCGGCAAGGAGGGGCTGCTGCGGCTCATCCACGACATCGGCTTCGTGCAGGTGGACAGCATCGCCACCGTCGAGCGGGCGCACCACCAGATCCTCTTCTCGCGCAACCAGACCTACCGGCGCGAGCACCTGACCGAGCTTCTGGAAAAGGACGGCGCGCTCTTCGAGAACTGGACGCACGACGCCTCGATCATCCCCAGCGCCTTCTTCCGCTACTGGAAGCACCGCTTCCGCCGCGAGGACGCCACCATCATCGCGCGCTGGCGCAAGTGGCGCGAGCCGGGCTTCGAGGAGGCGTTCGAGGAGACCTATGCGCGGATCGTCTCGGGCGGGGCGGTGCTCTCGCGCGAACTGAAGGGCGAGGATCACAAGTCCGGCGGCTGGTGGAACTGGCATCCGAACAAGACGGCGCTGGAATATCTCTGGCGCACCGGCAAGGTCGCCATAGCCCGGCGCGAGAACTTCCAGAAGGTCTACGACCTCGTCGAGCGCGTCGTGCCGGCGCACCACCACGAACCGGACGTGGAGCACGACGCCTTCGTCGACTGGGCCTGCCGCAGCGCGCTGGAGCGGCTCGGTTTCGCCACGCATGGCGAGATCGCCGCCTTCTGGAACCTCGTCTCGCCCGACGAGGCGAAGGCCTGGGTGGAGGCCCGTCGCGACGAGCTCCGCCCCGTGCTGGTCGAACCCGCCGACGGCGGCAAGCCGCGCGCCTCTTACGCCTTCGCCGGTTTCCCGGCCGATCCCGGCGACATTCCCGAACCGCCGAACCGGCTGCGCGTGCTCTCGCCCTTCGATCCGCTCATCCGCGACCGGAACCGGACGGAACGCCTGTTCGGCTATTTCTACCGCATCGAGATCTTCGTGCCGGAGCCGAAACGGCAATATGGCTACTACGTCTTCCCGCTGCTCGAAGGCGACCGCCTGGTCGGCCGCATCGACATGAAGGCCGACCGCAAGGCCGGCACGCTCGACGTCAAGCGCGTGTGGTGGGAGCCGAAGGTCCGCCCCTCGGCCGGCCGGCTGGAGAAGCTGGAGGCCGAACTGGCGCGGCTGGCGCGGTTCTCCGGCGTGGAGACGGTGCGCTTCCTCGACGGCTGGCGCGGGGAGGGGGCGTAGGCGGGGAGGTGCCCGGCCCGGCAGCTGGCCGCCGGGTGAAATCTCCCGGTCCACATCCGCCTGCAAGGCGACCCGGACTGCCGAGAACGTGCGACGACTTTTCTTCCGTCATGCCCGGGGCTGCCCCGAGCATGGCGGATCCTCGGCACAAGGCCGAGGATGACGGTAGTGGGCGAGGCGGGCTCGCCGTGGCGCTCAGCAGAGGTCCGTCGCGCTGATCTTGATGCCGAAGCCCTCGAGGCCGACATAATGGCGCTCGCGCGAGGCCATGAGGCGGATCGAGGAGATGCCGAGGTCCTTCAGGATCTGCGCGCCGAGGCCGATTTCCAGCCACTCGTTCTCGCGCGCCTGCGCCTCGTCATGGCCTTCGCGTTCGTGCTTGCCCTTGCGGGCCGTCGAGGACTGGCCGACGCCGACCGAACCTTCGCGCAGGTAGACCACCACGCCGCGGCCCTCACCGGCGATGCGCTTCATGATGCCGTCGATCTGCCGCCCGGCGCCGAACACGTCGTCGCCGACATTTTCCAGGTGCAGCCGCACCGGGATGTCGACGCCGTCCCGGATGTCGCCGAAGACGACGGCAAGGTGCTGCATCGGGTCCCAGGGCAGCGTGTAGGTCAGCGCCCTGGCCTTGCCGTAGGGGGTGGCGATGTCGAAGCTGCCGACCTGCTCGATCAGCGTTTCCTTGCGCTGGCGATAGGCGATGAGATCGGCGACGGAGACCTGCTTGAGGCCGTTCTTCTCGGCGAAGCTTTCGACCTGCGGGCCGCGCATCACGGTGCCGTCGTCGTTGACGAGCTCGCTGATCACGCCGATCGGCGGCAGGCTGGCGAGCTTGCAGAGATCGACGGCCGCCTCCGTATGGCCGGAACGCATCAGAACGCCGCCCTCGCGCGCGACGAGCGGGAAGATGTGGCCGGGGCGCACGAAGTCGGTCGGCCCGATATTGGGATTGGCGAGATTGCGCACGGTCAGCGTGCGGTCGTCGGCGGAAATGCCGGTCGTCGTACCGTGCTTGAAGTCGACCGAGACGGTGAAGGCGGTGGTGTGCGCCGAATCGTTTTCCGCCACCATGGCGTTGAGGTTGAGGCGCTTGGCCTCCTCGCGCGGCATCGGCGTGCAGACGATGCCGGAGGTGTGGCGCACGATGAAGGCCATCTTTTCCGGCGTGCAATGCACGGCGGCGACGATCAGGTCGCCCTCGTTCTCGCGGCCGTCGTCATCGGTCACGACGACGATCTCGCCGGCCTCGAAGGCGCGGATGGCCTCGACGACACGCGTTTGGTCATAGCTCATGGCAGGCTCCTGTTTCAGACGGCCGGTTATTTCAGGCGGCCGGTCTGGCCGCGATCGCGCAGGTAATGGTCGGCAATGGCGCAGGCGACCATCGCCTCGCCGATGGGCACGGCGCGGATGCCGACGCAGGGATCGTGCCGGCCCTTGGTGCGCACGTCGACATTGTTGCCGTCGGCATCGATCGAGCGCCGCTCGGTGAGGATCGAGGAGGTCGGCTTGATGGCGAAGCGTGCGACGACCGGCTGGCCGGTCGCGATGCCGCCGAGGATGCCGCCGGCATGGTTGGAGAGGAAGATCGGGTTGCCGTCATTGCCCATGCGCATCTCGTCGGCGTTTTCCTCGCCGGTGAGTTCCGCCGAGGCGAAGCCTTCGCCGATCTCCACGCCCTTGACGGCGTTGATCGACATGAGCAGCGAGGCGATGTCCTGGTCGAGCTTGCCGTAGATCGGCGCGCCGATGCCGGCCGGCACGCCCTCGGCGACGACCTCCACGACCGCGCCGACGGAAGAGCCCGCCTTGCGGATGCCGTCGAGATACTCTTCCCAGACGGGCACGATGGCCGGATCTGGCGCGAAGAACGGGTTGTTGTTGACCTCGTTCCAGTCCCAGTTGGCGCGATCGATCCTGTGCTTGCCGATCTGCACCAGCGCGGCGCGCACGGAAAGCCCCGGCACCACCTTGCGGGCAAGGCCCCCGGCGGCGACGCGCGCGGCGGTCTCGCGGGCGGAGGAGCGCCCGCCGCCGCGATAGTCGCGAATGCCGTACTTGACGTCGTAGGTATAGTCGGCGTGGCCGGGACGGTAGCGGCGGGCGATCTCGCCATAGTCCTTGGAGCGCTGGTCGGTGTTCTCGATCAGCATGGAGACGGGCGTGCCTGTCGTGATCATCGTCTCGCCGTCCGCGTCCGGCATCACGCCGGAGAGCACCTTCACGAGGTCGTCCTCGCGGCGCTGCGTCACGAAGCGCGACTGGCCGGGCTTGCGCTTGTCGAGCCAGGCCTGGATTTCGGCAAGCGTGAAGCGGATGCCGGGCGGGCAGCCGTCCACCACGCAGCCGAGCGCCGGCCCATGGCTTTCGCCCCAGGTGGTGACACGGAAAAGGTGACCGAAGGTATTGTGCGACATGAGCGGGACCGGACCTGAAAGATATGCGCCCTCTCTTAGTGGAAAAGGGAGGGAGGGGACAAGGGTTTCGGTGCCGCGGCGTTACGACGCCAGCTTCCAGCGCATCTCCCGCCCGAACGCCAGGAACGCGTCCCGCGAGAGCGGCCTTGCGAAGGCATAGCCCTGCAGGAGGTCGCAGCCGAGGAGCCCGAGCATCTCCGCATGCTCCATCGTCTCCACGCCCTCCGCCACGATCTCGATGCCGAGCGAACGGCCGATCTCGATGATCGAGCGCACCAGCGCCTGCTCGTTGTGCGAGGAGAGGATGGGCGCCACGAGCTGGCGGTCGATCTTCAGCCGCTTGGGCTTGAGCTTCAGCAGGCTGACGATGGAGGTATGGCCGGTGCCGAAATCGTCGATCTCGATGTCGATGCCGAGCGCCTTGATGCGGGCGAGGTTGGTCAGCACCACGTCGTCGCTCTCGTCGAGGAAGATCGATTCCACCAGCTCGAAGGCGATCTGGCCCGGCTGGATGGAAAGGCCGGTGAGGCTGTCGATCAGGCTTTCGTCGCGCAACCGCCGGGCCGAGACGTTGACCGAGATCTTCGGCATGATCAGGCCCTGCGCGGCCCAGCGGGCGCAGTCGATGAGCGCCTTCTCCAGCACGATGCGGTCGAGCGTCGCCATGACGTTGAGGTCTTCGGCGATCTTGAGGAAGCGGTCCGGCGTCAGCAGCCCGTCGCGCGGATGGTTCCAGCGGATGAGCGCCTCGGCGCCCGCCAGCTTCAGCGTGCCGGCGTCGATCTGCGGCTGGTAGAAGGGCACGAACTCGTTGTTCTCGATGCCGGCGAGGATGTCGTCGGCGATGCGCTTGTTCGAGATGATCTCGGCCTGCAGCGCCTCGGTGAAGAATTCGTGCCGGTTGCGCCCGAGCGCCTTGGCGCGGTAGAGCGCGATGTCGGCATTGATCAGAAGCTTGGCGGTGTCGATCGCCCGGCCCTCGGCAAGCGCGATGCCGATGCTGACGCCGAAGCGGCAGAGATGGCCCTCATATTCGACCGGCTGCTGCATCAGCGTGATGATGCGGCGCGCCAGCCCGCCGAGATGCGCCTCGTCCGCCGTGTCGCGCACCACGACGACGAATTCGTCGCCGCCGATGCGGGCGACGAGGTCGCCATCGCGGACCGCCGCGCGCAGCACCTGCGAGGCATGCACCAGGAGCGCGTCGCCCGCCGCATGGCCGAGCGTATCGTTGATCTGCTTGAAGCGGTCGAGGTCGATATGGAGGATGCCGACGCGCACGTCCGCATCCTCGCCCCGCGCGGCGATGCCGATCAGCTCGTCGTCGAGCTTGCGGCGGTTGCCGAGGCCCGTCAGCGGATCGTGCAGCGCGTTGTGCTCGATACGGACCCGCGCCTGCTCCAGTTCGACATTCTTGGCGTCGGCCTGCGCCTTGGCGGCCTTGAGGTGGTTCCGCAGGCGCACGTCCTCGGTCACGTCGAAGGCGAGGCCGATCAGCCTGCGGGTGCCGCCATGGCCGTAGTGGATCTTGCCGACGGAGCGCACATGGCGGGTTTCCCCGTCCGCCAGCACGACGCGCGCCTCCTGCACATAGGGCAGTTCCTGCGCGATGCAGCGCTCGACATTGTCGATGATCGCCGCCCGGTCGTCGGGATGCAGGGCGCCGAGCCAGGCCTCGCGTGAGACGATGCCGTCGGTGAAGGTCAGCCCGTAGAGCTGGTGCATGCGCCCGTCCCAGAAGGTGCGGTCGAGGTCGAGGTCGGCCTCCCACAGGCCGCACTGGTAGGAATCGAGCGCCAGGTCGAGGCGCCGGGTCGTTTCCTCCAGCTCGGCGTTCTGCCGGTCGGAGCGCTCCTTCGCCTCCTTGAGGCGGGCCGTCATCAGCACGTCCTCGGTGACGTCGAAGGCAAGGCCCACCAGCTTGCGCCGGCCATCCTGCTCGACATGCAGCTTGCCGACGGACTGGATGTGGCGGATCGTTCCGTCCGGGTGCACCACGCGCGAGGTGCGCAGGTACGGCACGTCTTCCCCGATCGCGGTGTCGACCTTGAGCTCGGCCTCTTTACGGTCCTCGGGATGGATCGCGCTGATCCAGGTCTCGTGGCTGATGCGCTCGCCCGTGTTGGCAACGCCGTAGAGCTGGTGCATGCGGGCGTCCCACAGCGTCAGGCCATCCTCGAGATCGGCCTCCCACAGGCCGCACTGGTAGGAATCGAGCGCAAGGTCCAGCCGCCGCGTGAGCTTGGCGAGCTCGGCGTTCTGAACCTCCGCGTGCTCCTTGGCGGCGTGAAGCGCCTGGTTGAGAAGCACGTCCTCCGTGACGTCCCAACTGATGCCCGTCAGCTTCTCCTCGCCGTTCGGGCCGATCAGGCGCGAGCCGACATTGCGGATATGGTGCCAGCTCCCGTCGGGCATCAGGATGCGGTACTGCGACTTGTAGTCGTTGCCGCCGGCGCGGATCAGGTCCATCTCCGCCTTCGCGGTGGCCATGTCGTCCGGATGCAGCACGGAGCGCCATTCCTTGTCGTTCGGCGTCCTGTTCTCCGGAAAGCCGTGCAGGCGGTGCATCTGGGTATCCCAGTTGCGCGCGCCGGTCGCAAGCGCGATTTCCCAGATGCCGATCCTGGAGGCGTCGAGCGCGATGTCGAGGCGCTGGGAGAGCGACTGCACCTGCCGTTCGCGCGCCCTGAGGCGGGCGATGTTGCGCTGGCGCTCGCCGACGAGCCCGCCGGTCAGGAAGATCGGCACGATGATGACGAGGGCGGCGGCGGCGACGATCAGCCGGATCTGCGCCAGGTTTTCCGGCGGATGGTGCCAGCCCCGTGCCGGAACGGCGGCCAGCTGCCAGCGCCCGCCGGGAAAGTCGAGCACCCGCAGGACCGGCTCGTTCTCGAAGACCTCGGCGTTGCCGAAGAACGGATCGACGACGTTGTCCGGCGCGCTGACATCCCGGATGGCGAGTTCGATGTCGGCGGTGTGCTGCGGCAGGCCGCGCTGCACGGAAAGCGTCTCGTCGATGAGGCCGGCATCGACGAAGAGCTTGCGCTCGTCGATCAGCCCGTCGACATAGCCCCAGAAATAGCGCTGTGCATCGACATCGATGTAGACCGGCATGAAGAGACTGAAGCCGCGCCCGCCCCGGGCAAAGACGATGGGCCCCAGCATGAGCGGGCGTCCCTGCGAGCGGTCGGCCCTTGCAGCGGTGCGGAAGGAGGGGAACCGGTTGAGGTCGGTGCCCTGATAGCGCTGGTTGCCGTCGAGCGGGAAAACCCGGGTCACCTTCCCGCCGGGCGCCACGCCGATGCGGCGGAAATGCGTGTTCTGCAGCATCAGCTTGCGGGAAAAGGAATCGAACTGCGCGGCGGCCTGGTCCGGCGCCGCGGCGAACAGGTTGGCAAGGCTGCGCAGCGCCACCACGTCGCCGTTCACCTCGCTTTGCAGCCGGGCGCCGACCAGCGCGAGATCGCCGGCGACACGGTTCTGCAGTTCGTTGCGATAGATGCTCTCGTTCTGCCGCTCGTAGAAGATGCCCGCCGTCAGGATGACGCAACCGGCGATCGCCGCCGGAATGAGCGAAGGCCTCGCCCACTCTGCGATGAGCGCCAGATGACGGCGGAGAATGGCGGGAAAAAGCAAGACGAGAGTCCTCGGTTCTGTGGGGACCGTACGTGGGTTTTCCTTAAAATTGCATTTATAACCAACTGAAATACTTGCATTTCCCCGGATTTACACACGCCTGGAAATAGCATTTGTCAGACAATTCGGGGGATGACGGCGACGCGCGCCTTGATTCATGCTGCCTTTCCGGCCATCCATTTCATCGCGGCGTGCAACGGGCAAATTTCGCCATATTTGGGGGGCATCTGACGTGACCGGTAGAAACACTGATTCATTCCCAGGGGTTCGCAAGATGCGGTTGCTCATCGCTGCACTGATGGCTACGGCCGCTTTCCTTTCGCCGCTCGCCGCATCCGCGGAAAGCGCCGACGTCGAGGCCGTCATCACCAAGGTGGACACGGCCAATCTCAGCCTGTCGCTGGACGACGGCAAGAAATACCAGGCGCCGGAGGAGTTCAACTTCGACGGCCTGGAGCCGGGCGTGAAGGTGCTGGTGTTCTACACCGAGGTCGACGGCAAGCGCGTCATCAACGATCTAGAGGTCGTGCAGTAGAGCCTGTCCCGTCCCCGGCAGGCGGTTTCAGAGCCAGTGCATCCCCGTGCCGTCGAGCCGGAGGATGCGGTCCTGGTGGATCGGCGTGTTGGCCGCCTCTTCCTCGTTCATGCCGTTGAGGCGGAAGGCCGCGCGGAAAACGCCGCCGTGGCTGACGCAGACCGTCGGCTGCGTCACTTCGCCAAGGAACGAGCCGACCCGCCAGCAGAGGATTTCGTAGCTCTCGGCCGCGTCCCCGGGCGGGATGAAGTTCCATTTCGCGCGGGCGCGCTCCTCGACCCTCTCCGGCACGCTCTCCGTCAGTTCCGCCAGCGTATGGCCTTCCCAGTCGCCGAAGGAGACTTCGACGAGGCGCGGGTCGGTGCGGTAGGCGAGGGGAGGAAGGCCGATGGCGCGGCGCATGATCTCCATCGTCTCGCGCGTGCGCCCGAGCGGGCTCGCCACGAAATCGAAACCGGAAACGGTGTCGCCGAGAATGCCCTTGAGGGCCTGGCCGTTGCCGGCCGCCTGGCGGCGGCCGGTATCGTTCAGCGGGATGTCCTTCTGGCCTTGCAGCCTGCCCTCTGCATTCCACGCGGTCTGGCCGTGTCGGATCATGTAGATGAGCAAGGCGGGTCCCTGAAGTGCGTCAGTCCTTGACGACGGAAATGTCCGGCGCGTCGACGGCCTTCATGCCGATGACGTGGTAGCCGCTGTCGGCATGGTGCGTCTCGCCCGTGACGGAGCGCGACAGGTCCGAGAGCAGGTAGAGGCCGACATCGCCCACCTCCTCGATGGTGACGGTACGGCGCAGCGGCGCATTGTACTCGTTCCACTTGAGGATATAGCGGAAATCGCCGATGCCGGAGGCCGCGAGCGTCTTGATCGGGCCGGCCGAGACGGCGTTGACGCGGATGTTCTTCGGGCCGAGGTCGACCGCGAGATATTTCACGCTCGCCTCCAGCGCCGCCTTGGCGACGCCCATGACGTTGTAGTTCGGCATGACCTTTTCCGCGCCGTAATAGGTCAGCGTCAGCATCGAGCCGCCGTCCGTCATCAGCTTTTCCGCACGGCGGGCGACCGATGTGAAGGAATAGACCGAGATCTGCATCGTCTTGGCGAAGTTGCCGGGCGTCGTATCGACATAGCGGCCCGTCAGCTCGTCCTTGTCGGAAAAGCCGATGGCGTGCACGAGGAAGTCGATCTTGCCCCACATCTTCTCGACGTTTGCGAAGACGGCGTCGATCGACGCCTCGTCGGAAACGTCGCAGTCACCGGCCAGCACGGCGCCGATCTCGGCGGCGAGCGGCTCGACGCGCTTCTTCAGGGCATCGCCCTGATAGGTAAAGGCGATTTCGCCGCCCTGCGCGTGGATAGCCTTGGCAATGCCCCAGGCGATGGACCGGTTGTTGGCGACGCCCATGATGACGCCGCGCTTGCCCTTCATCAGACCAGATGCCTGAACCATGGATTGCCCCCTGATATCAAAGTCGAAGTTGCCTATGGCATAGGCGGCAATGCGGTTCAAGCGCGCAGGGGTTCAGGAACTGTTAGCATCCGTAACATTGGGTGCACGGTTCACAGAAGAATTATAAATCGATTAGAGGTAGAGGCCTTCGCGCAGCGAGCGCATGAGATCGATCATCTTGGCGTCGGGCTTTTCCCAGAGCAGCAGCCGGATTTCGGCGACGAGATCGCCGCGCTCGCCGTTTTCCCGCGTCAGTCCCTCGCCCTCAATGCGGATTGCCTGGTCCGAGCCCGACCAGGCCGGAACCGTCACCGTGATCGGGCCGAGCGGTCCTTCGATGGTCGTCTCGCAGCCGAGCACGGCATTCTCGATCGATATGGGCAAGTCCATCTTGAGGTCGAAGCCGTCGGGGCGGAAGCGGCCGGGCGCGATGCGCACGGTGATCACGGCATCGCCCCGCCGCAGGTTCTCGATGCGGTGGCCGGCGTCCCTCAGGCGGATCACCTGGCCGTCGGTCGTGCCCGCGCCGATCGGCACGCGGATGGTCTGACCCTCCGGCGTCTCGATGGTCGGGCGCACCCTGTTGAGGATATCCTCGACAGTGACGGTGATGTCGGAGACGAGGTCGGGGGCCTTCTCGATCCGGGCGCGACCGCTGCGGATGCGGCGGATGATGGCGGAGATGAGGGCGGCGCCCGGCGCGGCGTTGCGTGCCGGCACGGCGTCCTCGCCCGGCTGGTCCTCGGCCTCCTTGCGGGCCTCCTGCGCCGGTGCCGCACCGGCCTGCTGCTGGGCCTGCGCCTGCTGCTGCGCCTGCGGACGGGCCTGCTGGCCGCGGGAATCGACGCCGAAGATGCGGGCGATCATGTCCTCGGCATCCTCGCCGGATGCGCGCGGCGCCTCGGTCCTGGCCTTCCGCTCCGCCTCCCTCTGGCGCATCTGCTCCATGCGGCGAAACTCGGCCTCGCGCTGCTGGCGGTCGTAGCGGCTGCGCTTTTCCGGGTCGCGCAGGAGGTCGTAGGCGCGGCCGGCCTCGGTGAAGCGCACGGTTGCGAGCGGGTCGTCGTGATTCTGGTCGGGATGCACGGCCTTGGCCAGCGAGCGCCAGGCGGCCTTGATTTCCTCCTGGCCCGCATTTCGCTTCACGCCGAGGACCGAATAGGGATCACGCATAGTTTCCACCCGTTACCGTTTTACGGTCAAAGATAGCGATGAACGTCCTAATCGCCTGTTACGGATCAGGGTTGAGAAAGTGCAAACGCGCCGCGGGCGGGATCAGCCCTGGCGGTCGAAGGCGAGCAGCATCCATTCCCCGGTATTGCCCATGCAGGTGCGTCCGGTGAAGCTGGCGATGCCCTGGTAGGAATGCTTTGTCGTCACGAAATCGCGGCACGGCCGGCCGACGGAATCCTGGTTCTCGGCGATGCGGCTGATGACGCCCGCGCTGCCCGAGGCGGAATTCGCCCACGGAATGGGGCCGCCGGCGGTGCGCGTGAGATCGGCCGAGGACACGGCGTTGCGCACGGTGATCTCGTCGGTCAGTCGGTCGGCATTGCCGTTGGACACGGTGCTGGTGCGCACCGTCTTGTCGACGTTGCTGTCGGAGGAGAACAGGTCAAGACCGCTCATGCAGCCCGAAAGCACGACGCCGGACATCATGACGGCGACGAGCGCGAGGCTGCGCGTCCAGTTTGGCTTTGTCTCCGGTCGCGTCTTTGCTATGTCTTTCACTCCAGACTGCCTCATACAGCTAGATAGATCGGCATTGATTCAAATATGAGCGAGAATGCGTTAACAAGCGGTGACTTCACCGAGGAAAACGAACCCTACGCCCTGTTCGGCGCGTGGCTGGCGGAGGCGGGCAGGACGGAGCCGAACGACGCCAACGCGCTGGCGCTCGCCACCGTCGACGAGACGGGCCTGCCGAACGTCCGCATGGTCCTGCTCAAGGGCTTCGACGAGCGGGGCTTCGTCTTCTACACGAATTTCGAGAGCCGCAAGGGCGTGGAGATCCTCGGCGCCCGCAAGGCGGCCATGTGCTTCCACTGGAAATCGCTGCGCCGCCAGGTGCGCATTCGCGGCGACATCGAGATCGTGACGGATGCCGAGGCCGACGAATACTATGCCTCGCGCCCGCGCGGCAGCCGCATCGGCGCCTGGGCCTCCAAGCAGTCGCGCCCGCTGGAAAGCCGCTTCGCGCTGGAAAAGGCCGTCGCCGAATATACCGCGCGCTACGCCATCGGCGACATTCCCCGCCCGGCCCACTGGTCCGGCTTTCGCCTGAAGCCCGTCTCCATCGAATTCTGGCACGACCGCCCCTTCCGCCTGCACGACCGCGTCGAATTCCGCCGCGCGGAAGATGGCAAGGGCTGGACGAAGGTGCGGATGTATCCGTGAGCGATCAAGGCGGCGCGAGTGCAGAGGAAGTTCTCGGCCACTACGAGGCGCTGATCAACCGGCACGATTTCGATCTTCTCGTGCCGCTGATCGCGCAAGACGCCGTCTTCTGGTTCAATGATGGCTCCCATTCCGGTGTTGGCGAAATCCGCCAGGCCTTCGAAGAGACTTGGGCGAAGTTTCCGCTCGAACGTTACTGGCTGGAAGACAGGCGCTGGCTTGCCAAAGGCGAGGGGGCCGCCGGCTGCACCTATCACTTCTGCTGGCAGGCGAGCAAGGACGGTAAACTCGTGTCAGGCGGTGGTCGCGGTACGACGCTGTTGCGGCAGGACGCCGGCATCTGGCGCATCGTGCACGAGCATCTCAGCCAGTTTCCCCGTTGAGGGATCAGCGCCGCATCAGCTTGAAAGGAATGCCGGACGCCAAGGCTCCGACATATTTCGGCTTCTGGTAAAGCCCGTTCAGCGAGATGCGGGGAAGGGCGGTCGGCGTGTCGAAGGAGCGCGGGGATAGCGTGCCGGGCTCGGTCGTCACGGCGGCGCGGAAGCCGAGGTCGCGGGCGAGGCGGTATTCGCGCGGCGATGCGGCGGCGCGGTCGCCATAGGGATAGGCGAAGGTTTCCGGGCGCTGGCCGGTGATGGCGGCGATGCGCTCGGCCGACTGGTCCATCTCGAAGCGCGCGTCCTCCTCGTCGAGGCGCGAAAGCGCCCGGTGGCTCACCGTGTGGGCGCCGATCGAGGCGAGGGGGTTGAGCACGAGGCTTTTCAGTTCCGGCTCGCGCATGACAAGCCGTTCGGTGATCATCAGCGGGTCGATGCCGTGTGCGCTCGCCGCCGCGTCGAGCCGCTCGACGGCTGCGGCCTCGTCGGCCTCCACCTGGATGAACCGCGCGAAGCGGGCGTACGCCGCCTGCTTCTGGAAGGGCGTGGCGAGCGGCATGGTGACCGGGCCCGAGCCGAAGTCGAATTCGAGATGCGGGACGGCGCGCAGCAGCTCCGTCAGCGTTTCCCACCAGATGCCGTGCGTCTTGCCGGAAAGGCCCGGCGCGACGAAGACGGTGAACGGCACCTTGTGCCGGGTGAAGACCGGCTGGGCATGCACCGCATTGTTGCGATAGCCGTCGTCGAGCGTGAAGGTGGCGAAGCGTTCGCCGGGCCGGGCGATGGCAAGGCGCGCGGCAAGGTCGGCGAGCGCCACGAACTGGTAGCCTTCCTCCTGGAGGTGCTCGATGGCGGCCTCCAGGAATTCCGGCGTGATCTCCAGATGCGCATTGGGATCGAAGGCCTGCGGCACCTTGGGCCGCACATGATGCAGCGTGAAGATCGCGCCCACGCCGCGCGCCGAGGCCATCAGCCCGACGCGTTCCGCCAGATGCGCGAACTCCAGCCCGCCGGTGATCACGGCGCGCTTCAGTCCCTGTCGCATGACGCTGCGGATCGGCATGTCGGCTTCGTCCTCCCTCATCGTGTCTGGCGGTGTTTATCGCACCTCGTCGGTATCCGAGTGGTTAACAACGGCTTTCCTGTGACGCGGCGGCGTCGGCCGGCCGGACTGGAAGGTGAGGATACGGATGACCTCCATGAAGATGGTCGTGAGATCGGCGAGCATGTTTCGGTCCTCCATGCGTGTCGCGTGGCATGGATTGTCGGCCCGCTTGCCTCCGGTCCTCAAACGAGTTTATCGTCGACTTCGAATGACTTGAGGTTATGTGATGAAGCGTGGACGGTTGCCGCTGACGGCGCTGAGGAGTTTCGAGGCGGCGGGCCGGCTCGGCAGCTTCACGCTGGCCGCCGATGAACTCGCGGTCTCGCAGGCCGCCGTCAGCCGCCAGGTCAGGGAACTGGAGGCCGACCTCGGCAAGCCGCTCTTCGAGCGGCGCCACCGCAGCGTGCGCCTGACGCCGGCCGGCCGGGCGCTGCTCGCCGTGCTGTCGCGCGCCTTCGACGCCATCGACGGCAGTCTTTCGGAAATCCGCGGCCGGCGCGGCGGCGGGCTCCTGGAAATCAGCGCGGAACCGTCCTTCGCCGCCTGCTGGCTGGTGCCGCATCTCGACGGTTTCCGCAGCGCGCATCCGCAGATCGACGTCGCGGTCGATTCGGACATGCGGCTGATCGAGTTCCGCACGCACGAGGCCGAGATCGCCGTGCGGCACGGCATGGATGCGAAAGCCTGGCCGCGCACCGAGGTCGACCATCTGATCGACGTGGACCTGGTGCCGGTGATCGCCCCCGGCCTTCTTGCCAACGGTCCGCCCGTGAACGCGCCGGCCGACCTGCTCTTCCATACCCTGCTGCACGAGGAGAACCGCAGCGTCTGGGAGCGCTGGTTCGCCGCCGCCGGCCTGCCGGATGCCCCGCTCGGCCGTGCACAGATCTTTGCCGAGGGAAATCTGGTGCTGCAGGCCGCGCTGCGCGGCCATGGCGTCGCGCTGGTCGACAGCTTCCTCGCCGCCGAGGACATCGCCGCCGGCCGCCTGGTCCAGCCCTTCGACCTGTCGATCCGCCACGGCGCCTACTGGCTGGTGGCACGCAGCTTCAAGCGCCTCTCGCCGGAGGCCCGCGCCTTCCGCGACTGGCTGCTGCGGCGGATCGAAGCCTGAAAATCAGGCCTTCGTGCCGCCGACGGTGATCTGGTCCATGCGCAGATGCGGCTGGCCGACGCCGACCGGCACCCACTGGCCGGCCTTGCCGCAATTGCCGATGCCGGTATCGAGCTTCGTGTCGTTGCCGATCATCGAGACGCGGCGCATGGCGTCCGGCCCGTTGCCGATCAGCATGGCGCCCTTGACCGGCGCCGTGACCTTGCCGTTCTCGATGAGATAGGCCTCGGTGCAGCCGAAGACGAACTTGCCCGAAGTGATGTCCACCTGCCCGCCGCCGAAGGAGACGGCGTAGAGGCCGTTCTTCACCGAGGCGATGATTTCCTCCGGCGTCCTGTCGCCGGACAGCATGTAGGTGTTCGTCATGCGCGGCATCGGGCGGTGGGAATAGCCCTGGCGGCGGCCGTTGCCGGTCGCCTTCATGCCCATGAGGCGGGCATTCTGCCGGTCCTGCATGTAGCCGACCAGCTTTCCGTCCTCGATCAGCACGTTATAGGCAGACGGCGTGCCCTCGTCGTCGACGGTGATCGAGCCGCGGCGGTTGTCGATGGTGCCGTCGTCGACGACGGTGACGCCCCTGGCCGCAACCTGCTCGCCCATCAGCCCGGCAAAGGCCGAGGTCTTCTTGCGGTTGAAGTCGCCCTCGAGCCCGTGGCCGACGGCCTCGTGCAGCATCACGCCCGGCCAGCCGTTGGAGAGAACCACGTCCATCGTGCCCGCCGGCGCCTCGACGGCTTCGAGATTGATGAGCGCCTGGCGTAGCGCCTCGTCGGCGCCCGTGCGCCAGCTTTCGCCGGTGAGGAAGGCATCGAAGGTCGTGCGCCCGCCGATGCCGTAGCTGCCGGTCTCCTGGCGGTCGCCCTCGCCGACGACGACGGAAATGTTGACGCGGGTCATCGGGCGGACGTCCGTGACGCGGTGGCCGTCGGCGCGCAGGATGTTGACGACCTGCCAGCTCGCGGCGATCGACGCCGTCACCTGTCGCACCTTCGCGTCCTTGCCGCGCAGATAGGCATCGATCTCGGTCAGCAGCGCCACCTTCTGCTCGAAGGTCGGCGAGCCGATCGGATTGTCCTCCGTATAGAGCCGTCGATTGGTGCCGACGGGCGCGTCGGCATAATCGCCGGAATAGCCGCGCGTCACCGCGCCGGCCGCATCCGCCGCCCGCTTCAGCGCCGAAAGCGTCATCTCGCCCGAATGGGCGTAGCCGACCGCCTCGCCCGCGACGGCCCGCAGGCCGAAGCCCTGGTCGGTGTTGAAGCTCCCGCCCTTCAGGCGCCCGTTGTCGAAGGACAGCGACTCGGCCTGCGCATGTTCGAGGAACAGTTCGCCATCGTCCGCCCCCTTCAGCGTCTCCCGCAGCACCGCCTGAACGGACGCCTCGTCGGCATCGAAGAGGGAAAGAAGGTCGGTGTTCATGGGCGGCTCCGCAGAAGGGGTGGAACGTCTCCGCGTCTATGGAGCGGCACGTCCGGTCAGGTATCCCTCATGTAGAGACGGCGGGAGAGGTCGGCAAGTTTGTACTTCGCCATAGCCGTAAAACTTGACATCCTCTGCTCGGTGGGTCATGTTACATGTAACGATATAAAGGGTGCGACAATGGCCAAGGCGGTAAGCGAAAGAGTGCAGAAGCGCCGCAACGCGCTGCGGGCGAACGGCCTGCGGCCCGTGCAGATGTGGCTGCCCGACACGCGTCGTATCGGCTTTGCGGAGGAGTGCGTCCGGCAGGCCAGGAAGATTGCTGTCGCCGAGACGGACGACCGCGACCTCGATCGCTTCCTGGATGCGGCCTTCCTCGATCTCGTGGGCTCCGATACGTGAAACGCGGCGATTTCGTCATCGTCGCGATCCAGGGCGATTTCGGCAAGCCACGCCCGGCGCTGGTCATTCAGTCGGACCTGTTTTCCGAAGCGGCGACAGTAACGGTCCTGATGGTCTCCAGCACTCTTCAGGATGCGCCCCTGCTGCGCATTCCCGTCGAACCGAGTGTGGGCAACGGCCTCGGCAAGTCGTCCCAGATCATGGTCGACAAGGCCATGACGATCCGGCGCGACAAGATCGGCAAGGTCATCGGTACGCTCGACACCGAGACGATGGCGTCGGTCACGCGCAGCCTTGCCCTTTTCCTGGGATTTGCCTGAACGGTTACGGCAGCGCGTCGTAGCCTTCGCCGAAGCCCTTGAGGTCGACGGGGATGCCGATGCCTTCCTCCGGCGACTGGAACACGATGAAGGTGGCCGTCGCGCCGGAGCGGAAGGTCTTCAGGAGTTCGTCTTCCAGCACCACTTCGGCGTAGCAGCCGTCGGAGAAGCAGCGCACGAAATAGGCGCGGCCGATGTCCTTGCCGTCGACATTGAGGCCGAGGCCGTTCGGCAAAAGGACGCCGAGCGGGGCGAGCACGCGCAGGATCTTCGCCTTGCGGTCGGCGGTCTTGAGCACGACGACGGAGAGGCCGAGCTCGGGCCGGTCCTCGGCAAGCACGTTCTGCATCAGCGCGCATTGCTCGCTGGAGGCCCCGGCCGGCTGGTCGCAGACGATCGACCAGGCGCCATGGTTCGATTTCACCGTGCCGGGCTGCTGGGCCGCCGCGACGGACGGGAGCGCTGCGGCGCCGAGCCCCAGAACGGCAAGTCCAAATGCCGTCCGGGACAGCCGGGAAAGGGAAGCAAAACCCATGGAAACCTCGGAATCTCGAATCAGTCGCGGTATCTTTGAATAGGCGGCGGCGAAATGAAAAGCCCCGAGCGCTCATTTCCAATTGTTTGAAGGCGGAAATTGGACGGCGGACGGACCGATGCGGCCATGTCCGTTATATAAAGTGCAGGCCATGCGCATGCCCCGCGTGCGGCCGCGCACGGGCAGGGGCATTGCGGCTCGCCGCGGCCAAACCTTTCATGGTATAGGCAATTATGAAGAAACTGTGGGGAGGGCCCCCATGCTTTTGCGTTTGCGCAAAAATGCCGCACGGGGTGTCCCCCATGGCTGTTGCGGCGAGCATGAAACTATGATTTTAAGCACTCAGTATAGCAGGGATTCTGCGCATCTGTTTGATCCCGATCAAACACCTTGGGGAGATACGTTGTGAAAAACAAAGCTTTTGCAGGTCTGGCCGCTCTCGGCTGTCTGCTCTTTGCTTCGACCGCCTTCGCCGACCAGCCGATGCCGTGGCAGAAGGGCCTCCAGCCCGCCGCGACCTCGATCATGGAAGACGTGCGCGGGTTCGAGCAGTACACACTGTGGTTCATCGTCCCGATCACCCTGTTCGTGCTGCTCCTTCTGATCATCGTCGTCGTGAAGTTCCGCGAAAGCGCCAACCCGGTCCCCTCCAGGACCAGCCACAACACGCTGATCGAGATCATCTGGACCGTCGGTCCGGTCATCGTTCTCCTCTTCCTCGCCGTTCCCTCCTTCCAGCTCCTCACCAAGCAGCTCGCGCCCACCGAAGAGCCGGAACTGACCATCAAGGCGACCGGCTACCAGTGGTACTGGGGCTACGAATACCAGACGGGCGACAGCCCGCTCTCCTTCGACAGCCTCCTCCTGCAGGATGCGGACCGCGCAGCCGCCGGCAAGGAAGACAGGGCCGTCTATCCGCGCCTGCTGACGGTCGACAACGAGATCGTCATCCCGGTCGGCAAGCATGTCCGTCTCCTCGTCACCGCCGCCGACGTGATCCACTCCTTCGCCATGCCGTCCTTCGGCGTGAAGATCGACGCCATCCCGGGCCGTCTCAACGAGACCTGGTTCAAGGCGGACCGTGAAGGCCTGTTCTACGGCCAGTGTTCCGAGCTCTGCGGCAAGGACCATGCGTTCATGCCGATCGCCATTCGCGCCGTCTCGCAGGAGAAGTTCGATACCTGGCTTGCTGCCGCCGCGACGAATGTCGGCGAGGCAAACAAGGCCCTGATGGCGTCCGTCGAAGGCGCGGCCCCGTCCGTCGCCGTCGCCGAAAACGCCGCGCAGTAATACCTAGGGAGTTGAGACCATGGCCGGAACATCCGCTGCCCACGGCGATCACCACGATCACCACGAACACAAGCCGCTTAGCTTCTTCCAGCGTTGGTTCCTGTCGACCAACCACAAGGACATCGGCACCCTCTACCTGATCTTCGCGATCTTCGCCGGCCTCATCGGCGGCACGCTGTCGATCTTCATGCGCATGGAGCTGCAGGAGCCGGGCATCCAGATCTTCCACGGTCTGGCCCAGATGGTCTACGGCTTCGAGGGCGATGCCGCCATCGACGGCGGCAAGCACATGTTCAACGTCTTCACGACGGCGCACGCGCTCATCATGATCTTCTTCATGGTCATGCCGGCGCTGATCGGCGGCTTTGCCAACTGGATGGTGCCGATCATGATCGGCGCGCCGGACATGGCCTTCCCGCGCATGAACAACATCTCGTTCTGGCTCATCATCCCCGCCTTCCTGCTGGTCCTTCTCTCGATGTTCGTCGAGGGCCCGGCAGGTGCCTACGGCGCGGGCGGCGGCTGGACGGTGTATCCGCCATTCTCGACATCGGGGCAGCCCGGGCCGGCCATGGACTTCGTGATCCTCGGCCTGCACATCGCCGGCGCATCCTCGATCCTCGGCGCGATCAACTTCATCACGACGATCCTCAACATGCGCGCCCCGGGCATGACGCTGCACAAGATGCCGCTCTTTGCCTGGTCGGTGCTGATCACCGCCTTCCTGCTGCTGCTCTCGCTGCCGGTCCTGGCAGGCGGCATCACCATGCTTCTGACCGACCGCAACTTCGGCACGGCCTTCTTCGCGCCGGAAAACGGCGGTGACCCGATCCTCTTCCAGCACCTGTTCTGGTTCTTCGGTCACCCGGAAGTGTACATCCTGATCCTGCCCGGCTTCGGCATCGTCAGCCACATCGTCTCCACCTTCTCGCGCAAGCCGATCTTCGGCTACCTCGGCATGGCCTATGCCATGGTCGCCATCGGCGCCGTCGGCTTCATCGTGTGGGCGCACCACATGTACACGGTCGGCATGTCGCTCGACACGCAGCGCTACTTCGTCTTCGCCACGATGGTCATCGCGGTTCCGACGGGCGTGAAGATCTTCTCCTGGATCGCGACGATGTGGGGCGGCTCGATCCGCTTCACGACCCCGATGGTCTGGGCGATCGGCTTCATCTTCCTGTTCACCGTCGGCGGCGTCACGGGCGTCCAGCTCGCAAACGCCGGCCTCGACCGCGCCCTGCACGACACCTACTACGTGGTGGCCCACTTCCACTACGTCCTGTCGCTCGGCGCCGTCTTCGCCATCTTCGCGGCCTGGTACTACTGGTTCCCGAAGATGACCGGCTACATGTATTCCGAGTTCATCGGCAAGCTGCACTTCTGGGTCATGTTCGTCGGCGTGAACCTGGTGTTCTTCCCGCAGCACTTCCTCGGCCTTGCCGGCATGCCGCGCCGCTACATCGACTATCCCGATGCGTTCGCGGGCTGGAATGCGGTGTCGTCCTACGGCTCGTACATCGCCGCCGTCGGCGTCCTGATCTTCCTCTTCGGCGTCTTCGAAGCCTTCGCCAAGAAGCGCGTCGCCGGCGACAACCCGTGGGGCGAGGGCGCCAACACGCTGGAATGGCAGCTCTCCTCGCCGCCGCCCTTCCACCAGTGGGAACAGCTCCCGAAGATCAAGTAGGGTCTTGCAAGATCGGGGCCGCCGGAAACGGCGGCCTCAGGACTGGCAGAAGGTGAGAATCCCGGCGGAGGCCGACGGTTGTCGGGTGGCAAGCCCACACCCCACCCTCCGTCATCCCCGGGCTTGACCCGGGGATCCATGCCACACCCTCCGGCGTGCCGTTGGGCGTGGAGCCCGGGGCAGGCCCGAGCGCGACGACGGAGAAGGCGGGCATGAGGCTTGTCTCTCCCGACCAACAGAGCGGAAAGAACATGGCGGTCATCGAGCATCACGAACTGGTTCCGGGCGGCGGCGAGGTCTACCTCTCCGAAGCATCGCCGCGTGATTTCTTCGAGCTTCTGAAGCCGCGCGTCATGTCGCTGGTGGTCTTTACCGCCTTCGCCGGCCTCGTCCTTGCGCCCGGCACGATCAACCCCTTCATCGGCGCCATAGCGATCCTCTGTATTGCCGTGGGCGCCGGTGCATCCGGTGCCCTCAACATGTGGTACGACGCGGATATCGATGCGGTCATGTCCCGCACGGCCAAGCGTCCCATCCCCTCCGGCCGCATCCGCCCGGAGGAGGCGCTCGCCTTCGGCCTGACGCTCTCCGCCTTCTCGGTGGCGATCCTCGGCCTTGCGGTCAACTGGCTGGCCGCCGGCCTGCTCGCCTTCACCATCTTCTTCTATGCCGTCGTCTACACGATGTGGCTGAAGCGCTCGACGCCGCAGAACATCGTCATCGGCGGCGCGGCCGGCGCCTTCCCGCCGATGATCGGCTGGGCCTGTGTCACCGGCGGCGTCTCGGTCGAGAGCGTCGTCCTCTTCCTCATCACCTTCCTGTGGACGCCTGCGCATTTCTGGGCGCTCGCGCTCTTCAAGATGCGCGACTACGAGGCCGTCGGCGTGCCGATGCTGCCGAACGTCTCGGGCGAGGCGACCACGAAAGTGCAGATCCTCGTCTATGCGGTGCTGACCGCCGTGATCGCCGTCGTGCCGGCCGCGCTCGGTTTTGCGAGCCTCGGCTACGGTCTGTTTGCCGCAGCCCTCGGCCTCGGCTTCGTGTGGTATTCTGTCGGCGTGCTGCGCATGCCGGAGGGCGACCGCGCGATGGTTCCGGCCAAGAAGCTCTTCGCCTTCTCCATCGTCTACCTGTTCGCGGTCTTCTCCGGGCTCATGCTCGACCACCTGATCGCGTCCTTCGGATGGGGGCTGTAATGGAAACGGTAAATCTCACGGAAAGCCAGAAGAAGGCCCGCCGCGGCCGCAACATCGCGCTCGGCGCGGTGCTTCTGGGCCTCGTCGTGCTGTTCTACATCGTCACGCTGGTGAAATTCGGCGGCGGGATGGCGGGCTGAGCATGAGCGAGACGAAAAAGACCGAAAAGAGCAGGCTCGGCAATGGCGCGATCGTCGCCATCTGCTGTTCCTTCGTCATCGGCATGGTGGGCGCGGCCTATGCCGCCGTTCCGCTCTACGAGATGTTCTGCAAGGTGACGGGCTACGGCGGCACGACGCAGCGCGTCGAGCAGGCCTCCGACGTCATTCTCGACAGGAAGATCAAGGTGCGCTTCGACGCCAATGTCGGCCCGGGCCTGCCCTGGACCTTCGAGCCCGTGCAGCGCGAGGTGGAGATCCGGATCGGCGAGACGGTTCAGGTCTTCTACAAGGCCCGCAACAACGCCTCCACGCCGACCACCGGCCAGGCGACGTTCAACGTCACGCCGGAGGCGACCGGGGCCTATTTCAACAAGGTCCAGTGCTTCTGCTTCACCGAGACCACGCTGAAGCCGGGAGAGGAAATGGACATGCCCGTCGTCTTCTTCGTCGATCCCGAGATCGTCGAGCCGGTCGAGACGAAGGGCGTCCACACGATCACGCTGTCCTACACCTTCTATCCGCGAGAGGCGTCGAAGCCGTTGGTTTCGGCTGCGGATGGCAAGGCGGACGACGTAAACAAGCTTTGAAAGACATGCGTTTCCGGCTATGCCGGGAACGGAACGCGATACATTCGGGGATAAGTCACATGGCCGATGCGCATCAGAAGAAACACGACTACCACATCATCGACCCGAGCCCGTGGCCGCTGCTCGCCTCCATCGGCGCCTTCGTCATGGCCTTCGGCGGCATCGCCTACATGCGTTACCTGTCGGGCGGCGCCTTCCACCTGTTCGGCATGGACCTCGCCACGCCGTGGGTCTTCTTCATCGGCCTGCTGATCACGCTCTACACCATGTACGGCTGGTGGGCGGACACGGTGAAGGAAGCCCATGAGGGCCACCACACCCGCGTCGTCTCGCTGCACCTGCGCTACGGCATGATCATGTTCATCGCCTCCGAGGTGATGTTCTTCGTCGCCTGGTTCTGGGCCTTCTTCGATGCCAGCCTCTTCCCGGGCGAGGCCATCCAGGCCGCCCGCGTCGAATACACCGGCGGCGTCTGGCCGCCGAAGGGCATCGAGGTCCTCGATCCCTGGCACCTGCCGCTCTACAACACGGTCATCCTGCTGCTCTCGGGCACCTGCGTGACCTGGGCGCACCACGCGCTGCTGCACAACGACCGCAAGGGCCTCGTCAACGGCCTTGCGCTGACGGTTGCCCTCGGCATCCTGTTCTCCTTCGTGCAGGCCTACGAATATGCCCACGCCCCCTTCGCCTTCAAGGACTCGATCTACGGCGCGACCTTCTTCATGGCGACCGGCTTCCACGGCTTCCACGTCCTGGTCGGCACGATCTTCCTGATCGTCTGCCTCGTGCGCGCCATGCGCGGCGACTTCACGCCGAAGCAGCACTTCGGCTTCGAGGCGGCTGCCTGGTACTGGCACTTCGTCGACGTCGTCTGGCTCTTCCTCTTCTTCTCCATCTACATCTGGGGTGGCTGGGGCGCGCCGGTCCACGGCTGACCGCACAAGACACGACCTCGGAGCGGCCGCAGCGATGCGGCCGTTTCTCTTTCGGCGCCCCTGTCGCGCGCTTTCGATTGGACGGGCCGCCGCCATGGCGATATGGGATAGGGGGCGCCTGCCCCTCATCCCCCTGCCGGGGCCTCCTCCCCCAGGCGGGAAGAAGGGACGCCGAGCGGTTTTCCATCCTCTCCCGAGTTTGCGGCAGGAAGGAAAACGGCGGGACGATCGTTCCTCGCCCCGCTTGCGGGGAGAGGATGCCGGCAGGCAGGCGAGGGGCAACCCTCTTGGGAAACAATCGCCGCCGCTCGATGCCGCGGCCGCATGTAACGGAATTTCACCATGGACGAGGACAAGGCACTCTTTCCGCCGATCGACCCCATCCGCGCCGGCGTGCGGGGCTGCTGCCCGCGCTGCGGCCAGGGCAGGCTCTTCGACGGGCTGCTGAAGGTGCGGCCCGCCTGCAGCAATTGCGGGCTCGACTATTCCTTCGCCGATTCGGGCGACGGGCCTGTCGTCTTCGTGCTGCTCATCGTCGGCTTCATCGTGGTCGGCGCGGCGCTGTGGATGGACGTCAACTACGCCCCGCCGCTCTGGGTGCATTTCATCCTGTGGGTGCCGCTGACCATCGGCCTCGGCCTGTGGCTCACGCGCATCCTCAAGGGCCTGCTGATCACCCTGCAATACCGCAACGATGCCCGTCCCGGCGAGATCGATCGTGGCTGAGGTCCCCCCGGCCGCCATGCGGCGGATGGGCAGGGGCAAGACGGTGCTCACGGGGATCGTCTTCTTCGCGGCCCTCGCCGTCCTGCTCTCGCTCGGCACCTGGCAGGTCCAGCGCCTCCACTGGAAGGAGGCGTTGCTCGCCGACATCGCCGAGCGCCGCGTCGCCGCCCCCGTGCCGCTTGCCGATATCGAGGCGATGGCGGCGAGCGGCGAGGACATAGAATACCGCCCGGTCACCGTCTCCGGCGTCTTCGCCAACAACCGCGAGCGCCATTTCTTCGCCACCTGGCAAGGCCAGACCGGCTATTACATCTACACGCCGCTCCAGCTTGCCGACGGCCGCTTCCTCTTCGTCAACCGCGGCTTCGTGCCCTTCGAGGCGAAGGAGCCGGAAATGCGCAAGCAGGGCCAGCTCACCGGCGAGCAGGCCGTCATCGGCCTTGCCCGCGCGCGCCTTGCCGAAAAGCCGTCCTCCATCGTGCCGGACAACGATCTCGCCAAGAACATCTTCTACTGGAAGGACCTCGACGCCATGGCGTCGAGCACCGGCATTGCCGCGGACAGGCTGGTGCCCTTCTTCGTCGATGCGGGCGATGCGCCCAACCCGAAGGGCCTGCCGATCGGCGGCGTTACCCAGTTCGACCTGCCGAACAACCACCTGCAATATGCCGTCACCTGGTACGGTCTGGCGGCGGCGCTGGTGGGCGTAGCGCTCTACGCCCTGTTCCGCCGGAAGGGTGATCCGGCGCCCTGAAAGTGCCGGATGGAGCTGTTTTCCCTTGGCGCGGCGGCCCGTGCCGGCCTATATGGGCGCAAGGCCCCGTCCCATTGCCGGATAACCGATGAGCATGATTGAGAACCGACCGGACTTGACCATCAGGCTGTGCGGCCCGCGCGGCTTCTGCGCAGGCGTCGACCGCGCCATCCAGATCGTCGTGCTGGCGCTGAAGGCCTATGGCGCGCCGGTCTATGTGCGCCACGAGATCGTGCACAACCGCTATGTCGTGGAGGGCCTGGAGGCCAAGGGCGCGATCTTTGTCGAGGAGCTCGACGAGATCCCGGAAGAGCATCGCCAGCAGCCCGTCGTCTTCTCCGCCCATGGCGTGCCGAAGTCGGTGCCCGCCGATGCCGAGGCGCGCAACCTCTTCTATCTCGACGCGACCTGCCCGCTGGTCTCCAAGGTCCACAAGCAGGCGATGCGCCACCAGCGCCTCGGCCGCCATGTCGTGCTGATCGGCCATGCCGGCCACCCCGAGGTCATCGGCACGATGGGGCAATTGCCGGAAGGCTCCGTCTCGCTGGTCGAGACGGTCGAGGACGCCGACAGATACGTGCCGCCGGACCCGGACAATCTCGGCTTCGTCACCCAGACGACGCTCTCGGTCGACGACACGGCCGGCGTCATCAAGCGCCTGCACGAGCGCTTCCCGAACCTCACGGCCCCCGCCGCCGATTCCATCTGCTATGCCACCACCAACCGGCAGGAGGCCGTCAAGCAGGCGGCGCCCGGCTGCGACCTCTTCCTCATCGTCGGCGCGCCGAACTCGTCCAATTCCAAGCGCCTCGTCGAGGTGGCGCTGCGGGCAGGCGCCACGAAATCCGTGCTCGTCCAGCGCGCCGCCGAGATCGACTGGGATTCCATCGGCGACATCCGCACCGTCGGCCTCTCGGCCGGCGCCTCGGCCCCGGAGGTCATCGTCAACGAGATCATCGAGGCCTTCCGCGCGCGCTACAACGCGGTCGTCGAACTTGCCGACACGGTCGAGGAGAACGAGCACTTCCTCGTCAACCGCGAACTGCGCAGCATCGAGCTGACCTCCGCCGACATGGCTTTCGTCAATGGCGAGTGAGGCCGTGAACCGCTCTTGTGCCCCTCATCCCCCTGCCGGGACCTTCTCCCCGCAGGCGGGGAGAAGGGGAAAGCCAGCCCGTTTCCCGTTCCCTTCTTCCCACTTCGTGGCTGGAAGGAAACCCGTGAGCCCATCGCTCCTTGCCCCGCTTGCGGGGAGAGGATGCCGGCAGGCAGGTGAGGGGCAGCGCGCCGCACCGACCCATCCGATCGATCCCATCCATCAAGCCTGAGACCCGCCGTGGCCGTCTATACCGATATCACCGAAGACGATCTCTCCCGTTTTCTCACCGCCTATGACGCGGGCACGCTGCTCTCCTACAAGGGCATCGCGGAAGGCGTGGAAAATTCCAACTTCCTGCTGCACACCACCAAGGGCGCCTTGATTCTGACGCTCTACGAAAAGCGCGTCGATCCGAACGACCTGCCGTTCTTCCTCGGCCTGATGCACCATCTGGCGGAAAAGGGCCTGTCCTGCCCGCTGCCCCTGCCGCGCAGCGACGGCGCGCTGCTCGGCGCGCTCTCCGGCCGCCCCGCCGCCGTCATCTCCTTCCTCGAAGGCATGTGGCTGCGCAAGCCGGCGGCCAAGCATTGCCGGGAGGTCGGCCGCGCGCTGGCGCAGATGCACCTTGCCGGCGAGGGCTTCGAGCTC
The DNA here is from genome assembly GCF_016839145.1 of Shinella sp. PSBB067. Classification (NCBI taxonomy): domain Bacteria; kingdom Pseudomonadati; phylum Pseudomonadota; class Alphaproteobacteria; order Hyphomicrobiales; family Rhizobiaceae; genus Shinella; species Shinella sp. PSBB067. The sequence continues at coordinate 495,804 of NZ_CP069303.1, forward strand.
ACCCGGCGGAATGCGCTTTCCGTCGACGGCTGGCGGCCGCTCTGGGACAAGTCCGCCGATCGCGCGGACGAGGTGGAGACGGGGCTGCGGGACGAGATTCCCGGCGAACTCGATCTCCTGGAAGCACGCTGGCCGAAGGACCTGCCGACGGGCGTCATCCATGCCGACCTCTTCCAGGACAACGTCTTCTTCATCGGCGACGAGCTTTCCGGCCTGATCGACTTCTACTTCGCCTGCAACGACATCCTGGCCTATGACGTCGCCACCTGCCTCAATGCCTGGTGCTTCGAGAAGGACGGTTCGTTCAACCTCACCAAGGGCATGGCGCTGCTGGAGGGCTACGAGAGCGTGCGCCCGCTGTCCGACGCCGAGGTGGCCGCGCTGCCGCTGCTGGCCCGGGGCTCCGCGATCCGCTTCTTCCTGACGCGGCTCTACGACTGGCTGATGACCCCGCCCGGCGCGCTGGTCGTCAAGAAGGACCCGCTCGAATACTTGCGCCGGCTGCGTTTCCACCGCCAGGTGCGCGACGCCCGCGAATACGGACTTTCCCGATGAAGCATGTCGACATCTTCACCGACGGCGCCTGCTCGGGCAATCCCGGCCCCGGCGGCTGGGGCGCGGTGCTGCGCTATGGCGAGATCGAGAAGGAACTGTCCGGCGGCGAGGCGCTGACGACGAACAACCGCATGGAACTAATGGCGGCGATGAGCGCGCTCACCGCGCTGAAGAGCCCGTGCGAGGTCGATCTCTACACGGACTCGAAATACGTCATGGACGGCATTTCGAAATGGATCTTCGGCTGGAAGAAGAACGGCTGGAAGACCGCCGACAGGAAGCCGGTGAAAAACGGCGACCTCTGGCAGTCCCTCGACGAGGCGCGCCTTCGCCACAAGGTCGAATGGCACTGGGTCAAGGGCCACGCGGGCCACCCGGAGAACGAACGCGCCGACGAGCTGGCGCGCAAGGGCATGGCGCCGTTCAAAGGCAGTAGGAGTTAGGAAACAGGCAGTAGGAAACAGAAGGAAGGAATGTTCCCTCTACTGCCTACTGCCTACTGCCTCATCAAAGCTGCTCGATCATCGCCGCCGCGCCGGAGACGGTCGCCTGGCCGGGGCTTTCCTCGATATTGAGCGCCTTCACCACGCCGTCCTCGACGAGCATGGAATAGCGCTTGGAGCGCACGCCGAGCGTTCCCGCGGAAAGGTCGATGTCCATGCCGAGCGCCCTAGTGAAGGCCGCGTCCCAGTCGGCAAGGAAGCGCAGCTTGCCCGCGCCGCCCGTCGTGGTCGCCCAGGCGCCCATGACGTGGTGGTCGTTGACGGCGACGACCGCGATGTCGTCCACGCCCTTGGCAAGGATCGCGTCGCGGTTTTCCAGGTAGCCCGGCAGGTGGTTCAGCGAGCAGGTGGGCGTGAAGGCGCCGGGAACGGCGAAGAGCACGACCCGCTTGCCCTTGAACAGGTCGTCCGTCGAGATGTCGGCGGGGCCGTCCGGCGTGCGTTCCTTCAGCGTGAGGGCGGGCAGCTTGTCTCCAACGGCAATGGTCACGGGCGTCTCTCCTGTCTGGTGGCAAAATGGCTTGCGGCGGAACTATAGGGGAGCGCTAGTCGATGGCAAGCGGGCTTTCCATCGTCTTCTCGCCGGCGCGCACCGTCAGGCGGATCGGGTCCTTCGCAAGGTCGAAGACCTTCGGCTTGTGCAGCACCGGGACCTCGGCGACGAAAGCCTCGCCCTCGCGCCGGGTGGGGCCGGCCGCGCCGAACTCGAAGGTCGAGGCGCCGGAAAGGAAGACGTCGGGCAGCGGCCCGTCCGCCGGAGCCTCGAAGCGCACCGTCAGGCTCTTGCCGTCCGCGGCCCAGCGGCCGGACAGCGGCTTGAAGCCGTCGCCCGCCCCGTGCGGCAGGGTGGCCTCCGCATCGGTGACGGCGACCTCTTCCAGCGGATTGGCGAAGCGCTCGCCGCTGGCGTCCGCCGTCAGCTCGGCCTGCACGGGGATGCAGATGTCCTTGCACACGCCGAGGAAGACGGTGGCGGTGATCGGCCCTTCGGCCTTGGCGAGTTTCAGCGGCAGCCGCACCGGCTTGTCGTAGCCGATATAGTGGGTCTCGGCATCGCCCAGCCGCGTCGGCGCGGGAAAGCCGACCGATTTGAGCTCGGCACCCGTCACCACAACCGATGGGGGAATGCCGCTGCCGCCAGGATCGCGCCAATAGGTCTTCCAGCCGTCGTGCAGGCGAATATCGAGCATGGCCCGCATCGTGCCGTCGGCCGCCGCCGGAAGGGCGACGAGCCGCACGTCGCCGCCCGGCGTCTCGACCCAGGCAGAGGTCGCGGCCGCGGCGGTGGAATTGACGAAAAGCAGCGCAAGGGCAGCGATTTGCAGGTGTTTCATGATCCCATATCTAGCGCCGGCACGCATCGCTTGCCAGCGGCAATGCCGGCTGCGCCGATCATAAAAGCTTGATCGCCCGGCGCTTTGCCATGCCTTTTGCGCCGGGCTGGCGGGCCGTAATGTCGAAAAGAACGCTTTTCATTTGGCGGCGAATTGGTAGGCTGTCAGCGCTATGGCTATGTCGGTTCTGAAAAACAGGCGAGAACGCGGCTTCCTTGACGGTCATTTCCTGATCGCCATGCCGGGTATGGCCGACGATAATTTCGCCCGCACGGTCGTCTATATCTGCGCCCATTCGGAAGACGGCGCGATGGGCTTCGTTATCAACCGGCCGCAGCCGCTGAGCTTCTCCGACGTGCTGCTGCATCTCGATCTTCTCGGCAAGGAAGAGGTGATCCGCCTGCCGGGCAGGACGCTCGACTTTCCCATTCGCAGCGGCGGCCCGGTCGAGAGCGGCCGCGGCTTCGTGCTGCATTCGGACGACTACCTCTCCGAATCCAGCATCCCCGTCAGCGACGACATCTGCCTGACGGCGACGCTCGACATCGTGCGCGCCATCTCGCGCGGGCGCGGTCCGCAGCGCGGCCTGATGATGCTCGGCTATGCCGGCTGGGGCGCCGGCCAGATCGAGAACGAGATCGGCGCCAACGGCTGGCTGACCTGCCCGGCGCAGGAAGAGCTGATCTTCGACACGAACCTCGACAACAAATACGAGCGGGCGCTCGGCCTGATGGGCATCACGCCCGCCATGCTCTCCGCCGAGGCCGGCCACGCCTGACCGGCGTTCATGAATTTCTTTGCCCTCATGGAACTTGTTGCGGTGCGCACCGTTCTTTCCGCGCGCCGGGAACGGCGCTTTCGATTCCGGTCAACAAGGGAGCATGACGATGGGCAGCACCAGCGACAAGATCAAGGGCACGGCGAACGAACTGGCCGGCAAGGCCAAGCAGGCTGCGGGCAAGGCCGCCGACAGCCCGAAGATGCGCGCCGAAGGCGCCGCGCAGGAAGCCAAGGGCAAGACGCAGAAGGCCGTCGGCAAGGCCAAGGACGCCGTGAAGGGCACTGTCGACCGGCTCTGATGGCCCCGGCCATCCCGGCTTTTCAAACCATGGATACCCGCGCAGGCGATCGCCGGCGCGGGTATCCTGCCGAATGCAACCCCGCGCGACCCGGCACACCATGAAACTCTTCACCTGCAGCATCTGCGGCCAGACCATCCATTTCGACAACCGCCTCTGCGTGCGCTGCGGCGCGACGCTCGGCTTCCTCGCCGAGAACGTGACGCTGCACGCGCTGGTGCCGGACGGGGAGGGCGGCTGGAAGATCGCGCCGGACGGGCAGGCCAGCCGCTTCTGCGAAAACGCGGCACAGGACGTGTGCAACTGGATCCTGCCGGCAGGCAGCCCCCATGCCTTCTGCGAGGCCTGCCGGCACAATCGCATCGTGCCGACGACGGACCCGAAGGGGCTGGAGCGCTGGCGGCGCATCGGCGCGGCGCAGCGCCACCTCTTCTATTCCATCCTGCGCTGGAAACTGCCGCGCCCGACCCGCGACGAGGACCCCGAAGGCGGCCTCGTCTTCGATTTCCTGGCGGACGAGCTGGATGCCGGCGGCAACGTGATCGCGGCGGCCATGACCGGCCATGAGGACGGCCTGATCAGCCTGCGCGCCGCCGAGGCCGACGACGAGGTGCGCGAAAGCGTGCGCGTCGCCATGGGCGAGCCCTACCGCTCGCTGCTCGGCCATTTCCGCCACGAGACCGGGCACTTCTACTGGAAGCAGCTCGTCCGCGACGCGGCGACGCTGGAGGAGGCGCGCCGCCTCTTCGGCGACGAGCGCGAGGACTACGCCGCCGCCCTCCGGCGCAACTACGAGCAGGGCCCGCCGCCGGATTGGCCGCAACGGTTCATCAGCACCTATGCGAGCAGCCACCCGGCCGAGGATTTCGCCGAGTGCTGGGCGCACCTGCTCCATATCGTCGATACGCTGGAGACCGCCCGCGCCTTCGGCCTCAACACCGATCCGAAGGGTCACGAGGAGCTCGAAGCCGAAGTCACCTTCGATCCCTACCGCGCCCCGGGCGCCGGCCGCCTTGTCGAGGCCTGGATCCCCCTCAGCGTCGCCATGAACGCCATCCAGCGCTCCATGGGCCAGCCCGACAGCTACCCCTTCGTGCTCTCCCCGCCGGTCGTCGAGAAGCTCGATTTCATCAACCGGCTGGTGCACAGGTCAACGGTGCGATCCTTGTAAATATAGCCCAATGGGTTATATTCGGGTATGCAGGCGGTCGTTGAGCTTCCCACGTTCATCCGGCAGGCAGAAGCGATCTTCTCGCTGGAGGAGCGCGCAGCGCTCATCGACTATCTTGCAGCCAATCCGTTGCTCGGCGATGAGATTCCCGGGGCGAGCGGGGTTCGCAAGCTTCGATTTGCAGCCGGCGGCAAGGGAAAGCGTGGCGGTGCCCGCGTAATCTATTACTGGTATAGCGAGGACGCACCTATCTACGCGCTTCTCGTCTACGCGAAAAACGTTCGAACGGACCTTTCACCGGCTGAAAAGAAAACCGTCGCTGCCATTGCGAAAGCCATCAAGCAGCAGCAGAGGAGCAAGTGACATGGCGAAGAAGACCACATTCGGAGACGAACTTGCCAAGTCGATGTCCGAAGCGCTCGCCCACGCGTCCGGTGCACCTGTGGAAGGCACGCGCGTTCATGTTGCCGATGCGGACACGATCGATCCTAGGGCCATCCGGCGTCATCTGAGGCTGACCCAGGAGCAGATGGCGCATTTCCTCGGCACGAGCGTCTCCGGCTACCGGAAGTGGGAGCAGGGGCAGCGGCAGCCGAGCGGCGCCGCCCGAACGCTTCTGCGCGTCATGGAAATGGAGCCGGAGGCGGTGCTCCGCGTGCTCGCGGCCGCCTGACCCTTACGCCCGCTTCATCAGCGGAAAGCGCTCCTTCAGGAGGCGCAGGACGGAATCGTAGCCGATCGGCGGGCCGAAGAGGTAGCTCTGGCCGAATTCGCAGCCCATGGTGCCGAGCTCGATCGCATCCTCCTCGGACTCGATGCCCTCGGCGACGACCTGCATGTCCAGTTCCCGCGCCATGGAGATGACCGAGCGCAGCAGGACGGTCCGCTTGTCGGAGCCGTCGCGCACCAGCGCCTTGTCGATCTTGATCGTGTCGAAGGGGAACCGGGTGAGGTAGGCGAGCGAGGAATGGCCCGTGCCGAAGTCGTCGAGCGCGAGGCCGAGGCCGACATCCTTCAGCTTGGTGAGGATGAGGCGGGCCTGTTCCGGGTTCTCCATCACGACGGATTCGGTGAGTTCGAGCTTGATCTTCTGTGGCTCGCAGCGCGTGCGGGCGAGTGCCGCGCGCACGTCGTTGTAAAGCTCGTTGTTGATGAGCTGCGCGCTGGAAAGGTTGACGGAGACGAAGATCGGCAGGTCCCCGGTCTGGAGCTGCCAGTCCATCAGGTCGCTCGCCGCCTTGTCGAAGGCGAAGAGGCCGAGCTGGTTGATGAGGTCGGAGCCTTCCGCGATCGGGATGAACTCGGTGGGCGAGATGTTGCCGCGCTTGGGATGGTCCCAGCGCATCAGCGCCTCGAAGCCGGCGATCTCCGCATCCGTGAGGCGGACGATCGGCTGGTAGACGAGGGAAAGCTCCCTGCGCTCGATGGCGCGGCGCAGGTCCGACTCGATCTGCAGGCGGTCGGCGCCGAAGGTGCGGAAGGCCGGGCGGAAGGGCTCGACGCGGTTGCCGCCGGCCTTCTTGGCCCGGTACATGGCAAGCTCGGCATCGTTGAGCAGTCCCGCCGCGTCGTTCTGCTGGTCGACCCAGGAGACGAGGCCTATGGAGGCCGTCAGGATGATCTCGCGGCCGCCGAAATTGATCGGCACCATGATCGCCTTGCTCACCGCGTCGGCGAAATCGGCGACCTTGGCGGGGTCCCGCTCGGACATCAGGATCAGGCCGAACTGGTCGCCGGCAAGCCGCGCCAGCGTGTCCTGCGGCCTCAGCAGCCGGCGCAGGCGCCGGGTCAGCGCAATGAGGATGTTGTCGCCGGCGGCGATGCCGAGCGCGTCGTTGACCTGCTTGTACCGGTCGATGTCGATGGTCAGCACGGTCGGGCGCACGGTGTCGGAACTGGCGGTGAGCGCCAGGATCGACTGCAGCCGGTCGAGGAAGACCTGGCGGTTGGGCAGGCCCGTCAGGTTGTCGTGCAGGGCGTCCTGCAGCAGGCGGTCGACGGAGTTGCGCTGCTCGGTGATGTCGATGATCGTGCCGACGCAGCGGATGATCTCGCCGTTGGCGCCGAGCACGGGGCGGGCGCGGATGGAGAGCCAGTGATAGTGGCCGTCCTCCGCGCGCACGCGGAACTGATGGTTGAGCCGGCCCCGGCGATGCTCCAGCAGCACGTCGAGCGTGGCGCGGAAGCGGTCGCGGTCGTCGGGGTGGAGGCGCGGCAGCCAGTTGCGCGCCGGCCCGTGCATGACGCCCGGCGCAAGGCCGAGCTGGATGGAGATGTCGGGAATGGTGACGACGCGGTCGCGCGCCACGTCCCAGTCCCACACGGTGTCGCCCGAGCCGGTCAGCGCCAGCGACTGGCGTTCGAGGTCGGAGAACAGGCCCTGGCTGTAGGCGCCGCCGGCAAAGGCGTGCTGCATCACCGTGAAGCCGATGAGGAGCACGATCAGCACGAGGCCGCCGCCGAGCGCCGGCTGGATGATGTCGTTGTTGAGCTGGCCCGTCACCGTCAGCCAGGCACCGAACAGCCAGACGAGGATCAGCGCCCAGGCGGGCACGAGCAGGATCGCCCGGTCGTAGCGGTTGAAGCCGAGATAGGCGATGAGAACGATGCCGACCGTGCCGGTGAGGGCGAAGGAGAGGCGGGCGATGCCCGAGGCGATCGGCGGATCGTAGATGGCGACGCCGAAGAGCAGGCCGAGGCCGAGGATCCAGGCAAGCGTCGCATAGGACAGGTGCGCGTGCCATCGGTTGAGGTTGAGATAGGTGAAGAGGAAGACCACGAGGCCCGCCGCCAGGAACACCTCCGTTCCCGCGCGCCATATTCGCTCGTCCCCCGCCGTGATCGAGATGAGCTTGGAGAGGAAGCCGAAATCGACGCAGATATAGCCGAGCACCGCCCAGGCGAGCGCGGCGGTCGCCGGCAGCATGGAGGTGCCCTTCACCACGAAGAGGATGGTGAGGAACACCGCGAGCAGGCCCGCGATGCCGAGCACGATGCCGCGATAGAGCGTGAAGGCGTTGACCGTGTCCTTGTAGGCGTCCGGCTCCCAGAGATAGATCTGCGGCAGGTCGGGCGTGGCAAGCTCGGCGACGAAGGTGACGACCGAGCCGGGATCGAGCGTGATGCGGAAGACGTCGGCCTCCTCGCTCGGCTGCCGGTCGAGCGCGAAGCCCTGGCTCGGCGTGATCGAGATGATGCGCTTGGCGCCGAGGTCGGGCCAGAAGAGCTTGGACTGCACGAGGCGGAAATGCGGGGCGACGATCAGCCGGTCGATCTGCTCGTCGGAGACGTTGGCGAGTGCGAAGACGGCCCAGTCGCCCTGGTGGTCGTCGGAGGTGGCGCGCACCTCGATGCGGCGCACGATGCCGTCCGTGCCGGGCGCGGTGGAGACCTGGAAGGCTTCGCCCCGGCCGGTATAGATCTCAGTCGTGGCGGTGAGGTCGAGCGCCGTGTCGTCACGGGAGATCTTCACCGGCTCCACGGCGAAGGCGCGCCCCGGCAGCATGCCGGCAATGAGCATCGTCACCAGAAGGATGGAAGCGAGCAGCCGGCTGGCGCGCAGCGCTTGCGGCACGAAGGAAGACGTCATTGAAAGTGCATTGTCCTTAGGTACTGCCCAGTCCTGCCGCGTCCCTCATGCCGCTCACGGCTGCCTGTCGGCCGCCAGGAGCGAGAACATGACGTGGTCGCGCCACTGCCCGTTTATCTTCAGATACTCCCGAAGGTAGCCTTCCTGCTGAAAGCCGGCCTTTTCAAGGAGGCGTATGCTTCTTGTATTGTCTGGAATACAGGCTGCCTCGATACGGTGCAACTGAAGGCTCGAAAAGATATAGGGTATGGCGAGTTTCAGCGCGCCGAACATGTGGCCCTGGCCGGCATGGCGCTCGCCCATCCAGTAGCCGACCATGCAGCACTGCGCGGCCCCGCGCCTGATGTAGCCGACGGTGAGCCCGCCGAGCAGCGTCTTGTCCTCGCGGGCGAAGACGAGGAGCGGCACGGCCTGTCCGGAGGAGAATTCCTGCTCGTTCCTGACCACCCGGGCGCGGAAGGCGCTCTCGGTCAGTTCGTCGTTCCGCCAGGTCGGCTCCCACGGCTCGAGGAAGCGCCGGCTCTCCGAGCGCAGCGCATACCATTGGCGATAATCCTGGAAACGGGGCAGGCGAAGGAAATGCCGGTCCCCGGTCAGCTCGACGGTGTCGGACTGCCGTGACAGAAACCGAAAAACCGACCGTGTCATCCAATCCTCCGCGCGCGCCGCCCCGTGGCGCGCATTCCCCGCAAGACTATGCCAGCAGGTTCGGCGCCGTCAAATGGTGTCGGGCGGGTTTGCGAAAAGGACGCCGGAAAAGACAAAACCCGCCTCGCGGCGGGTTGCATCGTCTGGAAATGTGCCCTTCTGGGAAGGGCGAAGGCGCGTCCTCAGCCGAATACCAGGAAGCCCTTGACGGCGGACTGGATGTTCGAGCGCGAGATGCCGAGGTCCTGCAGGGCGCGGTCGTCGAGGGCGTTCAGTTCGCGCACGGCGCGGCGGTCGGCAGCGTTCTTCTTGAGCTTTGCGATGATGTTCATGGTCAACTCCTTCGGGTTGCCCACTATGTATGCGATCGCTTGCCCTTGGAAAATGCATATGCTTGCAGCAGAGGCATGCGCGCGTTGCATGGCGGCCGGAGACTGCCCGAAATGGAAGCAACCGGGCTACTCCAGGTCTTCCTGCGCGATCGTGCCGGTCACGTGGATGTCGGTCGTCTCCAGCCGGCCCGGCCCGAGATTGACGAACTTGTGCGGCACGCCCGCGGGACCGAACACGATCTGCCCCGCCACCGCCTCGATCTGCCGCTCGCCCACCGTGAAGAGCGCGCGGCCCTCGCGCACGATGAACACCTCGTCATAGGCATGCCGGTGGAGCCGCGGGCCGCGCCCGACCTCGTCCGTCGTGTAGAAGACCACGGAGACGTTCGTGCCGAGCCGCTTGCCCTCGAACTCGCCCTTCCAGGCGTCGGGCCGTTCGGCCCATTCGGCGCGCTCGATGAGTGCGGCGGTCTTCTCCATGACGTCTTTCTCCTGCGGACATGCCACAAGGACGGTCAGGCCGCGCCTGTTCCGACAGCGTCGAGGATAGTCTTTGCCGGCTGGCCGTCCCGATCGTCGGGGGCGAGGCTCAGCTTGCCGCGCGCTCGATGGTCCCGCGCGACAGCGACCGTGCGATGTCGCCCGTCGGCACCAGATGCTCCAGCGGGCCGATGGCCGAGACCGTGGGCACCGTGTCGAAGAACAGCCGGCCGGCAAGGTCCGTCAGGCGCTCGATGGTGATGCCGGCAAGGCGCTCCATCAGTTCCTCGTTGGGGATCGGACGGCCGTAGAGCATCATCTGGCGGGCGATCTGGCCGGCGCGGGCGGCCGGGCTCTCCTGGCCCATCAGGAGCTGCGCGCGGATCTGCGCGCGGGCGCGCTCGATTTCCTGCTGGTCGATCGATTCGGAGGTTTTCTTCAGCTCGTCGAAGATGACGGGCATCAGCTCGGGCAGGTTCTCGCCGCCCGTCGCGGCATGGATGCCGAAGATGCCGGTGTCCGAAAAGCCCCAGTGGAAGGCATAGATCGAGTAGCAAAGGCCCCGGTGCTCGCGCACCTCCTGGAAGAGGCGGGAGGACATGCCGCCGCCGAGGATGTTGGCGAGGATCTGCGAACAGTAGAAGTCGCGGGCATGGTAGGCCTTGCCCTCGAAGCCGAGCAGCACCTGCGCATCCATGAGGTCGCGCGTCTCGCGTATGTCGCCGCCGGTATAGCGGGCGGGCTCGAAGATCGGCGAGACCTTCGGCGCTGTCGGCAGCGAGGAAAACCGGCTTTCGACCTGGCGCACGAATTCGTCGTGGTCCACCGCCCCGGCCGCGACGACGAACATGCGGTCCGTCGTGTAGTTGCGGTCGAGGTAGTTGCGGATCTCGCCCGGCGTGAAGGACAGCACCGTGTCCGGCGTGCCGAGAATGGCGCGGCCGATGATCTGGCCGCGATAGGCGACCTCGGAGAACTTGTCGAACACCACGTCGTCGGGCGTGTCGTTCGCCGCACCGATCTCCTGGAGGATGACGTGCTTCTCGCGGCGAAGTTCCTCCTCGTCGAAGGCGGACTCCGTCAGGATGTCGGCGAGGATGTCGACCGCGAGCGGGACGTGGTCCTTCAGCACGCGGGCGTAGTAGGAGGTGGTCTCGGTCGAGGTGGCGGCGTTGACCTCGCCGCCGACATTCTCGATTTCCTCGGCGATCTGGCGGGCTGAGCGGCGCTCGGTGCCCTTGAAGGCCATGTGTTCGAGGAGATGGGCGATGCCGTGCTCGTCCGTGGTTTCGTTGCGTGAGCCTGACTTGATCCAGACACCGAGAGCCACGCTCTCGAGATGGGGCATGTTTTCCGTCACCACGGTCAACCCGGACGAGAGCCGGGTGCACTCAACTTTCATCATGCGCACTTTCTGCGTTTCTAGCCACGAACACGCGTATGTTTCCCGATGAAGGCTTCCACCGCATCGAGCTTCGCATCGAGGACGTCGAACCGCTCCTCCCTTTGCATGAGGTCAGCAAGCCACGTCGGAAGCGCCGGGTCAATACCGCATGCCGATTTTACTGCGGCGGGGAATTTCGCCGGATGGGCGGTGGCGAGCGTCACCATGGGCGCGTTCGGCTTCTCGTGCTTTGCGGCGACGAAGACGCCGATGGCCGAATGCGGGTCGAGCAGGTAGCCGGTGCGCTCCAGCGTCTCGCGGATCGTCTGCGCCACCTGCTTTTCGGAGGCGCGACCGGCGCGGAACTCCTTGCGGATCGCCTTCAGCGCGGCCTCCTCGATGTCGAAGGCACCCGACTGCTTCAGGCTCGCCATGGCGCGGCGCACCGCCCCGGCATCGCGCCCGTGGGATTCGAACAGCAGCCGCTCGAAGTTCGACGAGATCTGGATGTCCATGGAGGGCGAGGTGGTGGCCCTGACGTCCTTCATCTCGTAGCGGCCGGTCTTCAGCGTGCGGGCGAGGATGTCGTTCTCGTTCGTCGCGATCACCAGCTTGTCGATGGGAAGGCCCATGCGCTTGGCGGCATAGCCGGCGAAGATGTCGCCGAAATTGCCGGTCGGCACGGTGAAGGAGATCTTGCGGTCCGGCCCGCCGAGCGCGATGGCCGTGGTGAAATAGTAGACGATCTGGGCCATGATGCGCGCCCAGTTGATCGAGTTGACGCCGGAGAGCTTCACGCCGTCGCGGAACTTCGTGTCGTTGAACATCGCTTTCACGAGGTTCTGGCAGTCGTCGAAATTGCCCTTGACGGCCAGCGCGTGGACGTTCTTTTCCGTCGAGGTCGTCATCTGGCGCTGCTGCACCGGCGAGACCTTGCCTTCCGGGAAGAGGATGAAGATGTCGGTGCGCTCGCGGCCGGCAAAGGCGTCGATGGCCGCGCCCCCGGTGTCGCCCGAAGTGGCGCCGACGATGGTGGCGCGCTCGCCGCGGACGGTCAGCGCATGGTCCATCAACCGGGCGAGGAGCTGCATCGCCACGTCCTTGAAGGCGAGCGTCGTGCCGTGGAAGAGCTCCATCACGAAGGAATTCGGCCCGGTCTGGACGAGCGGCGCGACCGCCGGGTGGCGGAAGGTGGCATAGGCCTCGTCGATCATCGCCCGGAATTTATCGGCGGGAATGTCGCCCTCGACGAAGGGGGAAAGAACCGTGAAGGCGATCTCCTCGTAGGACTTGCCGCGCAGCGCCCGGATCGCCTTCTTCGAGAAGGTCGGCCATTGCCGCGGCACGTAGAGGCCGCCGTCGCGGGCAAGGCCCGCCAGCAGCGCATCGGAAAAGCCGAGGGAAGGGGCCTCGCCCCGCGTCGAAACATAGTCCACGGTCACACGTCCTTGGAATTGCAAATGCCGTTGCGTCCCGCCGTCCGCGCTATCGGGGGCGGGCTCGTCCGAAATTATGCCGGCGGTTTCATTCGACAATCGATTTTTCGCCGCGCCGCTGCTATAGACCATCGCCAGGGGTCGTGAAAAGACCCGTGAAAGAGTTCCGAAAGGCTCGGACGCCGGGGGCGGGGCCTGATCGCAGGGGTAGAACGCAACGTGTTTGGAATGACTGTCCGCCGTTTTCTCGGCATCTCCCTTCTCGCCGTCGTCGCCGGCTGCAACCAGACCGACAAGCCCGCCGACCTCGGCGTGACGAGCGATCCGTCCGGTGTGCAGACGGCCCACCAGCAGCAGACGCAGGTCGCCGTCGTGCAGGGATCGTGCCCGCAGGTCTTCCTGCGCGACGGCACCGCCGTTCTCCAGCGCTACGGCAAGGGCGCCAAGGACGACCCGCAGAACCTCGCCTACCAGGTGACGCTCGCCGACACGACGCGCCAGTGCGTGCTCAACGAAAGCCAGCTCGTCATGACCGTGATGGTGCAGGGCCGCGTCGTCATCGGCCCGGCGGGCGCCTCCGGCACCGTCAACGTGCCGATCCGCGTCTCGGTGCTCGACGGCACCAACTCGCTCTATTCCGAACTGGTGCAGTTCCCGGTCCAGATCCCCGCCGACGGCGGCGCGGGCCAGTTCATCTTCACGCAGGGCAATATCGTCGTTCCCGGCGGCTCGGGCGGCTTCACGAAGGTCTATGTCGGCTTCGAGGACGGCCCGGCGAAGAAGAAAAGGAACTAGAGCAATTCCAGCAAAAGTGCGCAGCGGTTTTGCGTCCGGAATTGCGTAGAAACAAAAGGATAGAGCATTTTCGCGATTCGAAGAAAAGCGGAAATGCTCTAGGACTCAAGCCCTTGTGCAAAAAGGCCGCGGAAGAGCATTCCGCGGCCTTTGCTTTTCCAGGCGTTCGAACGGCGTCAGATCGCGTCCTGCCACTCCGCCAGCGCGGCAATCATGTCCGGCAGCTCGCTCATGCGCGAGATGACGGTTTCCGCGCCCGCTTCCGTCAGGCGGTCGGCATGGGAAGGATAGCTGTGCGAGGCGCCGGTGAAGCCGACGACGCGCATGCCGGCGGCCCGCGCCCCGGCGATGCCGTGCACCGAATCCTCGACGACCAGCGTGCGCGCCGGGTCGGCGCCGAACTGCCTCGCGCCGTGCAGGAAGATGTCCGGCTTCGGCTTCACCCGGTCGGGACCGAGGTCCTTCGCCGAATAGACATAGGGCCCGAATACCTCCCGCAGCCCGACCTTCGTCAGCATCATGTCGAGGCGGTGCGAGGCGGAATTCGAGCAGATGCAATAGGGCTTGCGCACGCGCGAGAGCATCGCCTTGACGCCATCGATGATCTTCACCTCCTGCGCGAGCCTGAGGTCGAGCAGCTTTTCCGACTTGTCGAGCAGGGAGGCCGAGAGCGGGATGGACGCCTCGCGCTCGATGGTGAGCAGGATATTGTGCCAGGTCATGCCGGCGAAGCGCTCGCCCATTTCCTCGGCGCCGATCGGATAGCCCGCATCGGTCAGCAGCGCCGATTCCACCTCCGCCGCGATGATTTCCGAATCGACCAGAACGCCGTCGCAGTCGAAGATGATGAGATCGAAACCGTTCATGAGCTGCTGTCTTTCGTAGGGGCGGTGCCGGCAGGGCCTGGAAAGGCCCGCATCTGGAACCGCGGAAGAACCGTGGGCGCACCCGCCCGTGAAGCCGCGGCTTCCCTACACGAAAGGGCGAATGCGGACAATTGCCGAATCGGGGAGGGAGCCATGCAGGACGCCGCAGAGCCGCGCCCGTCCGATGTCCGCACGAACGGATTTTGCTTTTTCTCCAAACCTTTCAGCCTTTGGTAACCATCTTCGGTAACCATGAGCACCATCAAGTTCCGTTCCGAGTAAGCGTATCAGCGAGTAAAAAATGCCATCTGTTCTTTCGCTTGCAGACGTCTCCCGTTCGCCCCGCAAGAGCGGCTGGCTCGACACCATCATCAAGGGCGACTGCGTTGCCGCGCTCGAGGCGCTGCCCGACCAGTCCGTCGACGTCATCTTCGCCGATCCGCCGTACAATCTCCAGCTCGGCGGCGCGCTGCACCGTCCCGACCAGAGCCTTGTCGACGCCTGCGACGACGAATGGGACCAGTTCGCCTCCTTCGAGGCCTACGACGCCTTCACCCGCGCCTGGCTGCTCGCCTGCCGCCGGGTGCTGAAGCCCTCCGGCACGATCTGGGTCATCGGCTCCTACCACAACATCTTCCGCGTCGGCGCGACCCTGCAGGATCTCAATTTCTGGATCCTCAACGACATCGTCTGGCGCAAGACCAACCCGATGCCGAACTTCAAGGGCCGCCGCTTCCAGAACGCGCACGAGACGATGATCTGGGCGACCCGCGACCCGAAGGCCAAGGGCTATACCTTCAACTACGACGCCATGAAGGCCGCCAACGACGACGTGCAGATGCGCTCGGACTGGCTCTTCCCGATCTGCAACGGCGGCGAGCGGCTGAAGGACGCCGACGGCAAGAAGGTGCATCCGACGCAGAAGCCCGAAGCGCTTCTCGCCCGCATCCTGATGGCCTCCTCCAGGCCCGGCGACGTGGTGCTCGATCCCTTCTTCGGCTCCGGCACGACCGGCGCCGTCGCCAAGCGCCTCGGCCGCCACTTCGTCGGCATCGAGCGCGAGCAGGGCTATATCGACGCCGCCCGCGCACGCATCGATGCGGTCGAGCCGCTCGGCTCCGGCACCCTTTCCGTGATGAGCGGCAAGAAGGCCGAACCGCGCGTCGCCTTCAACACGCTGATCGAGAGCGGCCTCATCGCCCCCGGCACGGTGCTGACCGATGCCCGCCGCCGCCACAGCGCCATCGTGCGCGCTGACGGCACGCTCGCTTCGGGTAGCGACGCGGGCTCCATCCACCGCGTCGGCGCGAAGGTGCAGGGCCTCGATGCCTGCAACGGCTGGACCTTCTGGCACTATGCCGACGGGGCCGAGCTGAAGCCGATCGACGCGCTGCGCGCCGTCGTGCGCTCCGGCATGGCCGGCCTCGAATAATCCGGCGACGTCCGACCCTTCCTCCAGCCGCGGCCTCCGGTGTTCCCTGCACCGGGGGCTGTGGCTTTTGACATGGGCGTTCAGGCTGGATGAGGGGCGGCCAAAAAGTGCGGCACACCTCTCGTGCCCCGTATATTTCCGGTGCCGCGTTCAATCCGTGTTAACCATCGCCCGCTTAGTGTGATCGGGCAAACACATCAGGCCAAGCAACGGAAATCGTTGCGAAAGCCAGGGCCGATCAACCGGCCGGGCAGGCAGGATCTCGCTTTCCGGTTTTTGTACCTTCAGTCCCGGAAATGCGAAAACGCCCGGAGCCGCAAGGCTCCGGGCGTTTCGGTTTTCGGGCTCATATGAAGTGCGGTCACAGCGCGATGCCGTGCGCGGCAAGGTCGCTCTTCAGCTTTTCCGGATCGGTGAACAGCACGGCGTTCCAGCCGGCAAGGCGCGCGCCGTCGACATTGGCCGGGGCGTCGTCGATGAAGAGCGTGTGCGCGGGCGAAAGGCCGAAGTCGCGGCTGTGCTTCTCGTAGATCGCAAGGTCCGGCTTTATGAGGCCGACCTCGCCCGAGACGGTGACGCCGCGCGGCATGTCGAGGAAGGGGAAGAGCTTGCGCGCCTCCCTGAACGTGTCGGCCGCGAAATTGGTCAGCATGGTGACGTCGCGCTCCTGCGAGATCAGCGTCTCCATGATCGCCACGCTCTCCACATAGGCGTGCGAGACCATCTCGTGCCAGTATTTGCGGAAGGCGCGGATATGCTCGATGCGGTCGGGAAACGCCTCGATCAGCAGCGCCTCGGCATCCTCCCATCCGCGCCCGCGGTCCTGCTCCAGGTTCCAGTCGTGCGTGCAGACATTGGCGAAGAACCAGTTGCGCTCCGCATCGTCCGGAATGAGCCGGGCGAAGGGGATATGCGGATCGTAATGGATCAGCACCCTGCCGATGTCGAAGACGATGTGTCGGATCTCGATGCTGCTCATGCTTTCCTCGCCTTTTGAAATGCGTCGGGTATGGCCTGTTTTATGGCCTTCTTCATGACGGTGGGCAGGGCCTCGCCGTCGAGCGTCTCCTTCGCCTGCCACCACCCGGCGCCGGCGCCCGCATCCCGCAAAACCATGGAACGGTAGACGCTGAGGCGCAACTCGAAATGCGTGAAGACATGGACGACGGTGCCGCAGGCCTGCCACGCGGCGGGAAAGGGCGCGGCGGAAACGCCCGTCTCGCCGTCGATCCGCGCCGTCCACGGGCTGCCCGGCACTTCCGTCATGCCGCCGAGAAGGCCGCTCTCCGCCCGCTTGCGCAGGAAGACGGCGCCGGTCTCGTCCTCGGCGATGAAGGCCGCGCCGAGCCGCACGGGCTTTTCCTTCCTCGCCGCCTTGCGCGGATAGAGTTCGGGATCCTCGCGCCCCAGCACCCGGCAGTCCGCATTGAGCGGACAGAGCGCGCAGGCCGGGCGGCGCGGCGTGCAGATCGTCGCGCCGAGATCCATCATCGCCTGGGCGAAGTCGCCCGGCCGGTCGTCCGGCGTCATCGCGGCCACCAGCGCGCGCATCTGCGGCTTTGCCGCCGGAAGCGGCGTCTCGATGGCGTGGAGGCGCGAGACGACGCGCTCGACATTGCCGTCGAGCACCGCGCTCCTGCGGTTGAAGGCGATGGCGGCGATGGCGGCGGCCGTATAGTCGCCGATGCCGGGCAGGGCCTTCAGGCCTTCCTCCGTATCGGGAAAGATGCCGCCATGCTCGAAGGCGACGGCCTCGGCGCATTTCTTGAGGTTGCGGGCGCGGGCGTAATAGCCGAGGCCCGCCCAGGACTTCATCACGTCCTCGTTGTCGGCGTTTGCGAGGTCCGTCACGGTCGGCCAGCGCGCGGTGAAGAGCGCGAAATAGGATTTGACCGCCTGCACGGTCGTCTGCTGCAGCATGACCTCGGAAAGCCAGATGCGGTAGGGATCGGGCGCGATCCCCCGCGCCGCCATCGGCGGGCTCACCCGCCACGGCAGGTCGCGGTGGTGCCGGTCGTACCAGGCAAGAATGAGGTCGGCAGGCGCCGCGGTCCGGTGGGGTTGGGTCATGAGGGCCTGAACGGGATCGGGGCGCTTCTTTTCGTGACGCAGCCGCGCGCAAAACCGCTGCACACTTTTGCTGGATTTGCTCTATAACTGGCGGAGTGGTCCGCGATGTTCAAGGTGCCTTGCGGACAAAAAGGAATATTTTCCCGTAAGGGGTAAAACGTGAACGCGAAAATGCCCGCACGCCAGTTAAGACGCGGTGTCGTCCAGATCAGCGAGGTCGCCAACGGCCTCATAGATCCGGTGCTGGCCAAGCGCGCCGGCATCAACACGATGCTGCTCGGCTCGTGGGAGGAGATCGCCGGCGCCGAATTCGCCGAATGCACGCGGCCCGAGCGCATCGCCTGGCCGCGCCGCGCCTCGGAAATGGCGGGAGAGGGGGGCGGCCACCAGCCCGGCGTGCTGACGATCGCCTGCGAGGGCGCGCGCGCGCTCTTCCTCAGCCACCAGCAGGGCGAGATCATCCAGCGCATCAACGGCTTCTTCGGTTTTCCCGCCGTCAACCAGGTCAGGATCGTGCAGAAGCCGGTGACCGTCCATATGCCCCATCGCGCACGCCCGCGTCCGCTGACGGGCGCGGCGGCGCGCCATCTCGACGAACTCGTCGACGGCATCGAGGGCGAAGCGCTGAAGGCCGCGCTCAAACGCCTCGGCACGGCCGTGCTCGGGCGGCGGCGCTGATCATCGAACGGTCACATTTCTTTGAAGTTACTGGCCTCCACACCGCTTGTTCCCGCCCCAAAGCAGGTATAACGGGGGTGGCTGAAGCAATTCGAGGAAAAGTGTCCAGCGGTTTTTCTCCCGACATTGCGGCAACGACCAGAATTCTACATCCCTTCCGACAGGAGAGACCATGTCCCTTTCCGAAATGAGCCTGATGAAGCGCCTCCTGACCGGCGTCGCCGTGGCGGCGCTCGCCGTGACGCTCGCCGCCTGCTCCGACGAGAAGAAGGAGGAGACCGCCAAGGCTCCCGAAACCACGACCAGCGAAACCGCAAGCGCAACGCCCGCTCCGGCCACGACGAGCGAGACCACCGCCGCGACGACCGAAACGGCGCAGGCCCCGGCCGCCGCAGCCAAGTCTGTCGAGCTTCCCTCCTCCGAGGGCAGCGTCGACATGGCGGAGGTGCTGAAGGCCGGCGCCCTGCCGGACATGGCGCTCGGCGAGGCGAACGCCCCGGTCACCATCGTCGAATACATGTCGACGACCTGCCCGCATTGCGCCGCCTTCCACAACAACACCTTCGACGCCATCAAGACGAAGTATGTCGACAGCGGCAAGGTGCGCTTCATCGTGCGCGAGTTCCCGTTCGATCCGCGCGCGGCGGCCGCCTTCATGCTGGCGCGCTGCAACCCGCAGGACACGACGAAGCTCAACGAGGCCGCGCAGTATTTCCCGATGATCTCCATGCTGATGAAGCAGCAGGAGACCTGGGCCGGCGCGCAGGACGGCCGCGAAGCGCTGCTGCAGATGTCCAAGCTTGCCGGTTTTACACAGGAGAGCTTCCAGGCCTGCTTGACGAACCAGAAGCTTCTGGATGATGTGAACGCGGTACGCGAGCGCGGTGCCAAGGAATTCGGTGTCGCAGCGACCCCGACCTTCCTGATCAACGGCAAGCGCTATTCGGGGGACATGTCGGTTGACACCATGTCGGCCCTCATCGACAGCATGCTCTGATCCTTCGACCGGATTTTCGGCGGGCGACGGCG
The DNA here is from genome assembly GCF_016839145.1 of Shinella sp. PSBB067. Classification (NCBI taxonomy): domain Bacteria; kingdom Pseudomonadati; phylum Pseudomonadota; class Alphaproteobacteria; order Hyphomicrobiales; family Rhizobiaceae; genus Shinella; species Shinella sp. PSBB067. The sequence continues at coordinate 515,185 of NZ_CP069303.1, forward strand.
GAAGCCGTGCGCCCGCTTTTCATTGGTCGGTGGCGTCCGTCCTCATGGGTGCCGCATGAAATTCACCAAGCTCCGCCTCCTCGGCTTCAAGTCCTTCGTCGAGCCCACCGAATTCGTCATCGAGCGGGGCCTGACCGGCGTCGTCGGGCCGAACGGCTGCGGCAAGTCGAACCTCGTCGAGGCGCTGCGCTGGGTGATGGGGGAGAATTCCTACAAGAACATGCGCGCGTCCGGCATGGACGACGTCATCTTCTCCGGCTCCGGCAACCGCCCGGCGCGCAACACCGCCGAAGTCGGCCTCTATCTCGACAATTCCGACCGCACCGCGCCCGCCGCCTTCAACGGCGAGGACGAGATCCAGGTGACGCGCCGCATCGAGCGCGAGAACGGCTCGATCTACCGCATCAACGGCAAGGAGGCGCGCGCCAAGGATGTGCAGCTCCTCTTCGCCGACGCCTCGACCGGCGCCCGTTCGCCCTCCATGGTGGGGCAGGGCCGCATCGGCGAACTCATCCAGGCGAAGCCCCAGGCCCGCCGCCAGCTTCTCGAAGAGGCCGCCGGCATTTCCGGGCTCCATTCCCGCCGCCACGAGGCCGAACTGCGCCTGCGCGCCGCCGAGACCAATCTCGAACGGCTCGAAGACGTCACCTCGCAGCTCGACAGCCAGATCGAGAGCCTGAAGCGCCAGTCGCGCCAGGCGAACCGCTTCAAGGCGCTCTCGGCCGACATCCGTCGCCACGAGGCGATGCTGCTGCATATCCGCTGGGCGCAGGCCAAGGAGGCCGAGGGCGAGGCGGAAAGCCAGCTCAACCAGGCGACCTCGCTCGTCGCCGAGCGCGCCAATGCGCAGATGCAGGCCGCCAAGGACCAGGCCGTCGCCAGCCTGAAACTGCCGGAACTGCGCGAGAACGAGGCCAAGCTCGCCGCCGTCCTTCAGCGCCTGCAAATCGCCCGCGCGCAGCTCGAAGAGGATTCCGCCCGGCTGCTGCGCCGCCGCGACGAACTCACCCGCCGCCTCGCCCAGCTCGCCGAGGATATTTCCCGCGAGGAACGCATGGTGGCCGACAATGCCGCCGTGCTGGAGCGGCTGACGGCGGAGGAGGAGGAAATCGGCGAGATCCTCGCCGAGGCCGACGAGCGCGCCGAGGCCGCCCGCGAGACGATGGACGAGGCCGCCGCGAAACTCTCCGAAAGCGAAGCCGCCCTTGCCGCCGTCACCGCCGAGCGTGCGGAGGCGCAGGCCGTGCGCAACCAGCTCGAAAAGGCGATCCGCGATCTTTCCGAGCGCCACCTCCGCCTCGGCCAGCAGCTCGATGCGCAGGCGCGCGAGCTTGAGGAGATGGATGTGCGCATCGCCGCGCTTCCCGACCCGGAGGAGCGCCGCGCGGCCGTGCAGTCCGCCGAGGAGGCGCTGGAGGCGGCCGGCGACATGCTCGTCGCCGTCGAGGAAGCCCTGGAAGAAGCCCGCTTCAACGAATCGGCCCTGCGCGGCCCGGTCGATGCCGCCCGCGCGCGCCTTGCCGGCATCGAGACGGAAGCCCGCACCATCCGCCGCATGCTGGAGGCCGGTGCTGCCGGCGGTTCCTTCGCCCCCGTCGTGGAGGAGGTCGATGTCGACCGCGGCTATGAAACCGCGCTCGGCGCCGCGCTCGGCGACGATCTCGATTCGCCTGCGGATGTCGACGCCCCCGTGCACTGGCGGCAATCCGGCGACGCCTCGGGCGACGCCGCCCTGCCGGACGGCGTGCCCGCGCTGATTACCCATGTCCGTGCGCCAAAAGTCCTGCACCGCCGCCTCGCCCAGATCGGCATTGCGGCAAGCGTGGAGCAGGCGCTGTCGCTCCTGCCGAAGCTGAGGCCCGGCCAGCGGCTCGTCACCCGCGAGGGCGCGGTCTTCCGCTGGGACGGCCACGTCACCGGCGCCGATGCGCCGAGCGCCGCCGCCCTTCGCCTCGAACAGAAGAACCGCCTTTCCGAACTCGAAACCGAGGCGGAAGACGCCCGCGCGGCGCTCGCCGAAGCGGAAGCCGATCTTGCCCGCGCCACTGAAGCGATCCGCGCCGAGACGCAGCGCCAGCAGGCGGCGCGCGAGGCCCAGCGGAACGCCACCCGCACGCTGGCCGAAGCGCGCGAGGCGCTGGAAGCGGCCGAGCGCGCCTCCGGCGACCTCATCCGCCGCCGCGCCGTGCTCTCGGAAACGCGCGCGCAGATCGAAACCCAGGTCGAGGAAGCGGCGCAATCGCTGGAGGATGCCCGCGACGCGCTGGACGACGCCCCCGACCTCGCCGATCTCGACCTGCGCCTGCGCACCCACACGATGGACGTCGCCACCGACCGCGCGACGCTCGCCGAGGCCCGCGCCGCCCACGACGGCCTTGCCCGCGAGATGGCCGACCGCCGCCGCCGCCTCATGGCCATCTCGGCCGAGCGCGAGACGTGGCGGAGCCGCGCCGCCAATGCGCAAGGCCACATCGCCACCCTGCGCGAGCGCGAAGGCGAGGCCCGCGAGGAGATGGAAGAGCTCGCCGAGGCTCCCGACGAGATCGAGGAAAAGCGCCGTGAGCTCCTGACCGGCCTCACCAATGCCGAGGCCGCCCGCCGCGAAGCCGCCGATGCCCTCCAGGAAGCCGAGAACCGCCAGCGCGAGGCCGACCGCCTCGCCGCGACCGCCCTCTCGCAGCTCGCCGAGGCCCGCGAGACGCGCGGGCGCGCGGAGGAACGCCTCGTCTCCGCCCGCGAGCGCCGCGTCGAGGGCGAGGCGCGCATCCGCGAGGCGCTGTCCTGCGCGCCGCACGAGGCCCTGCGCCTCACCGGCCACCCCGCAGACGCCCCGTTGCCCGACCCGCGCGAGCGCGAACGGGAGCTCGACCGGCTGAAGATGGAGCGCGAGCGGCTCGGCGCCGTCAACCTGCGCGCCGAGGAGGAGCAGAAGGAGCTCACCGAGAAGCTCGACGCCCTCGTCGCCGAGCGGGAAGACATCATCGAGGCGATCCGCAAGCTGCGCTCGGCCATCCAGAGCCTCAACCGCGAAGGCCGCGAGCGCCTGCTTGCCGCCTTCGATGTCGTCAACGTGCAGTTCCAGCGCCTTTTCACCCATCTCTTCGGCGGCGGCACGGCGGAGCTGCAGCTCATCGAGAGCGACGACCCGCTCGATGCCGGCCTCGAAATCCTCGCCCGCCCGCCCGGCAAGAAGCCGCAGACCATGACGCTGCTGTCCGGCGGCGAGCAGGCGCTGACGGCCATGGCCCTGATCTTCGCCGTCTTCCTCACCAATCCCGCGCCGATCTGCGTGCTGGACGAGGTCGACGCGCCGCTCGACGACCACAATGTCGAACGCTACTGCAACCTGATGGACGAGATGGCGGCCTCCACCGAGACCCGTTTCGTCATCATCACCCACAACCCCATCACCATGGCCCGCATGAACCGCCTCTTCGGCGTCACCATGGCCGAGCAGGGCGTCTCGCAGCTCGTGTCGGTGGACCTGCAGACGGCGGAGCAGTTGCGCGAAGCCTCCTGAGCCCATGGAACAAAAGCCCGTCCAATGCATTAGTCAGCGCCTGCGCGATCCCGCAGGCGACAATGCAATCGGGGACCAAACGTGAACAGAAACGCACTTTACATGATCATCGGCGCCCTCATCGTCGTGGTGGCCGGCTTTTCCTATTATGCCTGGCAGCAGGAGAAGAAGCCTGACGGCGTGGAGATCCAGTTGAACGAGCAGGGCCTTTCCATCCAGGAAAACTGAGCCGGCCGCTGAAGCCGTGTTCCGCCGGGACGCGGCTTTCATCGTCCTCGCGCTATGTTGCATTGCCGTCGCAAAATTGATGCGTTGCAGCAAAATTCCCTTCGCGCCGCGTTTTCAAAGGGATGCAGTTCCTGTAGATTGTGCGCACGCATTTGGGAGGCGTCGATGGAGAAGTGGGTCTATACCTTTGGGGGAGGCCGTGCCGAAGGCAGCGCGGGCGATCGCAACCTGCTCGGCGGCAAGGGCGCGAACCTTGCCGAGATGTGCAATCTCGGCCTGCCGGTGCCGCCGGGGCTCACCATCGTCACCTCCGCCTGCAACCATTACTACGAGAACGGCCGCACGCTGCCAGAAGGCCTGAAGGACCAGGTCCGCGACGGGATCCGCCTTATGGAGGCGACCACCGGCCGCGCCTTCGGCGACACGACGAAGCCGCTGCTGCTCTCCGTGCGCTCCGGTGCCCGCGCCTCCATGCCCGGCATGATGGACACCGTGCTCAACCTCGGCCTCAACGACCGGACGGTCGAGGCGCTCGGCCACGACGCGGGCGACGCGCGCTTTGCCTGGGACAGCTACCGCCGCTTCATCCAGATGTACGGCGATGTCGTCATGGGCCTCGACCACGAGGTCTTCGAGGAAATCCTGGAAGACGAGAAGGGCCGGCTCGGCCACGAGCAGGACACCGAGCTCTCCGCCGTCGAGTGGCAGCATGTCATCGCCCGCTACAAGCAGGTGATCGAGGAGGAACTGGGCGAGGAATTCCCGCAGGACCCGGAAGTCCAGCTCTGGGGCGCCATCGGCGCCGTCTTCGCAAGCTGGATGAACGCCCGCGCCGTCACCTACCGCACGCTGCACAACATTCCCGCCGTCTGGGGCACCGCCGTCAACGTCCAGGCCATGGTCTTCGGCAATCTCGGCAATTCCTCGGCCACGGGCGTCGCCTTCACGCGCAACCCCTCGACGGGCGAGAACAAGCTCTACGGCGAGTTCCTCGTCAATGCGCAGGGCGAGGATGTCGTCGCCGGCATCCGCACGCCGCAGAACATCACCGAGGAGGCACGCCTTGCCTCCGGCTCCGACCGGCCGTCGCTGGAAAAGCTGATGCCGGAGGCCTTCGCCGAATTCCGCGACATCTGCGAGCGGCTGGAACGCCACTACCGCGACATGCAGGATCTCGAATTCACCATCGAGCGCGGCAAGCTCTGGATGCTCCAGACCCGCTCGGGCAAGCGCACCGCCAAGGCGGCGCTGAAGATCGCCGTCGACATGGCGACGGAGGGCATGATCAGCGAGGGCGAGGCCGTCTCGCGCATCGATCCCGCCTCGCTCGACCAGCTCCTGCATCCGACCATCGATCCGCGCGCGCGCCGCGACGTCATCGGCTCGGGCCTGCCCGCTTCGCCCGGCGCGGCGACCGGCGAGATCGTCTTCACCTCGGAAGAGGCGGTCAAGGCGGAGGAGGAGGGCCGCAAGGTCATCCTCGTGCGCATCGAGACGAGCCCGGAGGACATCCACGGCATGCACGCCGCCGAGGGCATCCTCACCACGCGCGGCGGCATGACCAGCCACGCGGCGGTGGTGGCGCGCGGCATGGGCACGCCTTGCGTCTCCGGCGCCGGCACGCTGCGCGTCGACCTGCGCAACGAACTGCTGGTTGCGCAAGGGCTGACGCTCAGGAAGGGCGACGTCATCACCATCGACGGCTCCTCCGGCCAGGTCCTGAAGGGCGAGATCCCCATGCTCCAGCCGGAGCTTTCCGGCGATTTCGGCCGCATCATGGAATGGGCGGACCGCACGCGCCGCATGAAGGTGCGCACCAATGCCGAGACGCCTGCGGATGCCCGCGCGGCACGCTCCTTCGGCGCCGAGGGCATCGGCCTTTGCCGCACCGAGCACATGTTCTTCGAGGGCGCGCGCATCAACGTGATGCGCGAGATGATCCTCGCCGAGGACGAGGCCGGCCGCAGGGCCGCGCTTGCCAAGCTGCTGCCCATGCAGCGCTCGGACTTCGCCGAGCTCTTCGAGATCATGCACGGCCTGCCGGTGACGATCCGCCTGCTCGACCCGCCGCTGCACGAATTCCTGCCGAAGAGCGACGAGGAGATCGCCGAGGTCGCCGCCGCCCTTGCCATCGACGAGGCGGTGCTGCGCCGCCGCGTCGACACGCTGCACGAGTTCAACCCCATGCTCGGCCATCGCGGCTGCCGCCTGGCGATCTCCTATCCCGAGATCGCCGAGATGCAGGCCCGCGCCATCTTCGAGGCCGCGACGGAAGCGGCCAAGGCGACGGGCGCTGCCGTCGTGCCGGAGATCATGGTGCCGCTGGTCGGCCTCAAGGCGGAGCTGGACTATGTGAAGGCCCGCATCGAGGCGGTGGCCAGGGCGGTGATTTCCGAGAGCGGCGTGCCGATCGACTATCTCGTCGGCACGATGATCGAGCTGCCGCGCGCCGCGCTGCGCGCCCATGTCATCGCCGAATCGGCCGAGTTCTTCTCCTTCGGCACCAACGACCTGACGCAGACGACCTTCGGCATCTCGCGCGACGACGCCTCGGCGTTCCTGTCGACCTATATCCAGAAGGGCATCGTCGAGCAGGACCCGTTCGTCCAGCTCGATTTCGATGGCGTTGGCGAACTCATCCGCATCGCCGCCGAGCGCGGCCGGCAGACCCGCAGCGACCTCAAGCTCGGCATCTGCGGCGAGCATGGCGGCGATCCGGCCTCGATCCGCTTCTGCGAGGATGCGGGGCTGGACTACGTGTCGTGCTCGCCCTTCCGCGTGCCGATCGCGCGGCTCGCCGCCGCGCAGGCCGCCTTCAGCGGCGGCAAGGCCTGATGCCCGGGCCGGTCAGTGCCGGCGCTCGCGCACGATGATGACCGGCGGCGGCATGTAGAGCGCGTCGCGGCTTGCCCGGCGCAGCGATGCCCGGCGGTCGAGATCGATGCGCTGGAGGCACTCGGCGAAGGCATCGGTGCGCGGGCGGAAGCCGTAGCCGACGCAGCGGTTCTCGTCCGCCATGCGGGCTTCCTCCGCCGTCTGGCAGCCCGCGACGACAAGGGCGGTGACGGCAAGGGCGGCTAGTCTTTGGAACATCGTGGACATGTCGGCTCCGGACGGTCTGTTGCGTGCCATGGAGATAGGCCGCGACGGGCGCGCCGGCAAGACGTCGAGCGGTCTCCATGGACGCGATTTTGCATCCCGTAGCGTCGCGCGGAGAGCCGGCTGCTTCCCGGTCGGAATCGCCCTAGATGCGCTGCAGCACGTCGACGAAGGCCTCCGCGAAGCGTTTCAGGCCCTCGGTCTGCGGATCGGGATTTTCCACCCGCACGGCCGCGCCTTCCGCATCGAGCAGGGCGAAGACCACGGAGAGCGCGCCGTCCTCGCTGTTCGGCAAGCGCAGCGCCGCGATGCGCAGGCAGTCTTCCGCAAGGCCGGAGGCGGGCAGGTCGAAGAGGAAATCGCCACCGACCTGGTCCGCCGCATTGCGCACGGCATCGGCGAAGCTCTCCGCGTCGCCGGAAAATCCGTCGAGCGAAAGTTCGAGTTCCAGAAGCTCCAGGGGGAGGGCGGGTTCGCCAGCATTGCTGGCAACAGGTGTGTCGGCGGCTGTCTGCGTCGGCAACATCGTCTTGCTCCTAGATCAATTCCAGCAGTCCTGCGAAGCGGCCTCGTCCGCAGGCGCGTGAATCGGATACCCCCGTTTATGAAAACTCGTTAACGAGCGTGGCAAATTTGCGGCACGCAAGGATTTTCGTTCTCGTCCCGGCGAAAACCCCTGCCATGGTGACGCACCGGGCCGGTGGAAAACGCGGCCTCTTTGCGCTAGGGAGAAAGGGCGGCAGCGGCGCCGCGAGCATCCGGTGAGGCCATGGCGATCACGATCCAGTACGAACGGCCCGTTTCCCATGCGGCGCACTGGGCCCGGCGGCTCTCGCTTTTTTCCTGCCTGCTGTTCGTCGCCGTCGTGCTGTCGCATCGCTTCGGCCCGCTGACCACGCCGCATTTCCTCGCGCTGGCCGGTTTCGCCTCGATGACGGCGGCGCTGGCGGTGGTGCTCGCGGCGATCGGCCTTGCACGCCTGTGGCAGGTCGGCGCGCGGGGCGGCAAGGCTTCGCTCGCGGCGCTGCTTTTCGCGCTGCTGCCGCTCGCCGTCGCGGCGGCGGCGCTCTATTCCTATTTCTACAAGCCGGCCCTCTACGACGTGACGACGGACACCGTTTCCGTCCCGCCCTGGCTTGCCGTGCCCTCGGCCGAGCAGGACTGGCTGCCGCGCGCGGCCATGGTGACGCCGCGCGACCGCGAGGTACAGCTCGAAGCCTATCCCGGCCTTTCCGGCCGGCGCTACGAGGGCGCGCTCGACCGCGTCCACCAGGGCGCGCGCAAGGTCGCCGCCGCCTACGGCATCGCGATCACCGCCGAGGACGGCCTCGACAACATCCTCGCCGATCTCGAGGACCTCGTCGTGGACCCGAACAAGGTGGCGCGCAGCGCCGAGGCGCTCGGCGAGGTGCCGATTCCCGAGGCCCGCCCGCTTGAGGCGCCGCTGGAGCCGCATGCCGCCGGCAGCGGCGACGTGCTCCTGCAGGGCGAGTGGCGCTCGCCGGTCTTCGGCTTCCGCTTCGATGTGGTGATCCGCCTGCGCGAGGAGGCGGAGACGACGCTGGTCGACATGCGCGCTGCCTCGCGTTACGGGCCGCACGATCTCGGCATCGGTGCCGAACTCGTGGAAGGCTATCTCAAGGCGCTCGACGCCGAACTGCTCGGCATCGCAGGCGACTGATCAGAGCCCCGGCGCGGGGAAGTAGAGCCCATGGAGCGACGGCGGCCCCTCGGTGACGACCTCGCCGCGCGCCACGAGGTCCTCCAGATGCGCCAGCACGGAGAGCGCCGCCGCGCCATGCAGGCGCGGATCGGTCTCGCGGTAGATCACCTTCACCATATCAGCGATCAGCCGGTCGCCGGCGCGGATGCGCTGGAGGACCGCCCGCTCGCGCATGCGCCGGTGCGTACGCAGCCCGCGCAGGAACGAGGCGGGCTCCTTCACCGGCCCGCCGTGGCCCGGAAAGTAGATGCGGTCGTCCCGTTTCAGCAGCCGCTCCAGCGAGGCCATGTAGTCCGCCATCGCGCCGTCGGGCGGGGCGACGATGGTGGTGGCCCAGGCCATCACATGGTCGGCGGAAAAGACGATCCCGTCAGGCCCGTCGAGCGCGAAGGCGGCGTGGTTGGCGGTATGGCCGGGGGTCAGCAGCGCCGTCAGCGCCCAGCCGTCGCCCTCGACCGTCTCGCCGTCGCCGAGCGCGATGTCGGGCACGAAATCCGTGTCCGAGCTTTCGGCGAAGGGGTTGCGTTCCCCGGCGTGGAGCGGCCGCGCCGCGCGGTGCGGCCCTTCGGCGACGATCAGCGCGCCCGTCTGCGCCTTGAGGCGGCGGGCGAGCGGGGAATGGTCGCGATGCGTGTGGCTGACGGCGATATGCGTCACCTCGCGCCCGGCAAGCGCCTGCATCAGCGCCCGGAAATGCGCCTCGTCCTCCGGCCCCGGATCGATCACCGCCACCGAACGGTCGCCGACGATGTAGCTGTTCGTGCCGTGGAAGGTGAAGGGGCTCGGGTTGTTGACGGTGATGCGCTGCACGCGCGGGGCCACCGGCACGGTCTCGCCATAGGCCGGCTGGAAGGCGAGGTCGAAGCGTGGGGCGTCCTGCCTGGCGGCGCTCACGGCAGCGTCACTTGTATTCGATTTCGATGAAGCTCATCGGCTTGTCGCCGCCATTGACGACATTGTGCGCGATGCCCGCCTCGCGCCGGTAGACCGCGCCGGCCTTGGTGTGGACGCGCCGCTCTCCCGTCTCCTCCTCCAGGAGGAAGTCGCAGTCCGTCATCGGCACGACCACGTAGCCGAGCCCGTGCACATGATGGCCGGTATCGGCGCCGGGCTCGAAATCCCAGCGGGTCACGCGCACCACCTGGTCGTCGAGGAGGATCGTGGGCACGGCCGGCGGGCGGGCGCGGAACTGGGACATGGCGGCTCCTCGTCAGGAAAGCAGGATCTGGCCGGACCCTATCGCCGCGCCGCCCGCCTGCCAAGCGCGAAGACGGGCCCGCCGCGAAATCGCGCGGGACTGCGGACAATAATCGCGGCAAAGCGGAACATAGGCATTGTCCGCGCCCTCCCGCTTTGCTATCAGGCTCCCGCCGTGTTGGGGCGTCGCCAAGCGGTAAGGCACCGGTTTTTGGTACCGGCATTCCCAGGTTCGAATCCTGGCGCCCCAGCCACGGCTTTCAGGCCGCGCTTGCGAAAGTCGGGTATCGAAGGCTCGCCGCCTCTTCTTCTTGTGGAACGTTCGGTGCTATCACCGTCTTTCAACGAAAGACGGGAGATCGAGCATGAGCGCGAACAAGGTAGCCGTAATCACCGCGGGCGGCAGCGGCATGGGGGCGGCGTCCGCGCGGCGGCTTGCGGCTGACGGCTTCAAGGTCGCGATCCTGTCCTCCTCGGGCAAGGGCGAGGCGCTGGCGAAGGAACTGGGCGGCGTCGGCGTGACCGGGTCCAACCAGTCGAACGAGGACCTGAAGGGGCTCGTCGATCTCGCCGTCTCGACCTTCGGGCGCATCGACGTGCTGGTCAACAGCGCCGGCCACGGGCCGCGCGCCGAGATCACCGCCATCAGCGACGAGGACTGGCACAAGGGCATGGACACCTACCTGATGAACGTCATCCGTCCCGTGCGGCTGGTGACGCCCGTCATGCGCGAGCAGAAGGCCGGCTCGATCGTCAACATCTCCACCGCCTGGGCCTTCGAGCCGTCCTCGATGTTCCCCACCTCGGCGGTCTTCCGCGCCGGGCTTGCCGCCTACACCAAGATCTTCGCCGATACCTACGCGGCTGAGAACGTCCGCATCAACAATGTCCTGCCGGGCTGGATCGACAGCCTGCCGGGCACCGAGGAGCGGCGCGAGAGCGTGCCCATGAAGCGCTACGGCACCATGGAGGAGATCGCCGCGACCGTCGCCTTCCTCGCCTCCGAGGGCGCCGGCTACATCACCGGCCAGAACATCCGCGTCGACGGCGGCCTGACGCGCTCCGTCTGACGTCAGGCGAGGGTGCCGAGGGGAATGATCTCCTTCGCACCCTCCTGCCACGCATGGCCCTCCCAGTCGCCGAGCCAGCGCTCGACGCGAAGGCCGGCTTCGGCGATCAGCGCCTCCAGCTCGGCCTTTTCCGGAAAGGCGATGCGCGAGGCGGCGGAGAGGCGCTCGCCGGTGGCGCGGATTTCGTAATGCGTGCCGTAGGTGACGATGCCGGTTCCGGCGTCGAGGGCAACGTCGTTCCACGCGGCGACCGCGCCGAAGCGCGGATGGTCGAGAAGGCGCATCGAATCGTCCGGCCCCCATTCCTCCCATTCCCGGCAGGCGGGGTTGCGGCTGTCGAAGACGAAGCGGCCGCCGGGCGCAAGATGCGCCGCGATGGTGGCGAGCGCCGCACGGCGATCCTCCTGCGTGAGGAAGACCTGGAAGGCATGGCCGGTCAGGACCACGAGGTCGAAGCGGCGGCCGAGCCGCAGCGTGCGCGCATCGCCTTCGACGAACTCTACGCCGCCGGCCCCGGCCTTCGCCCGGGCGATACCCAGCATGGCCGGCGCCGGATCGACCGCGACGACCGTCCGTCCGCCGGAAACCGCGATGGCGAGCTCCCCCGTGCCGCAGCCGAGGTCGAGCATGCTGGCCGCCCCCTCCACCAGCGCCCGGCAGAAGGCGAAATCCGGCGAGCGCTCCCAGCCGTTTTCCAGGTCGTAGAAATCGGCAAGCGCCGGGTCGTGGTAAAGGCGGTCCGCGTCCATCTTCTCTTCCTCCCAACAAAAAGGCCACGCGTTTCCGCGCGGCCCCGAACGATCGGCCTCAGCCGGTGGTCATTTCCCATCGCCGGCGGCGTCGAGGACCTTTTCGCAATGCGTCGGGCCGCCCTTCGGATCGACGCGGTCGCCGACGGCGCGGATATTGGTGATCCTGTAGGCGTCGTTGACGGTGAGTTCCACCGAGCAGGACCTGCCCTTGGCAAAGCCGCCGCGCCACTTGTAGAGCGTCGTGCCGCCCGCGCCGGCCGTGTCGGAAAGCGGCGGGCCATAGGCCGCGAAGAAGCTGCCGGCGGTCTTGCCGTTCCAGCGCGCCTGCAGCGGATTGGTGGGAACGCTGACCGTGGTGCATGCGGTGAGGGCAAGCGCCACGCCTGCCAGGATTGCAATGCGGGAGTTCATTTGTGCCATTTCCTTGGACTTGGTGCGGCCGTTCTGCGGCGACTCGGGACCGGTGCCTTGATTTCGCCATAGCGCAGTGCGCGCCAAAGGGGAATCGCGTCAGCGCCAACTTTGCGGCCGTCCCGCGCGAAGCGCGGCGATACGTGCGGATTTGCAACAGTCGGCGCGGCAGGCCGTCGATGTCAGGCAGGAGGCTGGCTAGGCGAGGGGGATCGCATTGTCCGCCTTGCCCGCCTGGTAGGCGGCCGACAGGGCGTCGTATTTCCGCCGGATCGCTTCCGACCGCGCCTCGAACGATGCGCGCTGCGGCTCGGGAAGGAGGTCGACGAGACCGCGGATCGACCGGCCCGTCCAGAAGGCGTTGGTCCGGTTGTAGCCGCCCGGCTCCAGCGTGAACACCTCCTTCAGGATCTTCAGGTCGTGCGGAATGGAGAACGCATCCCGGGAATCCTCGTGGCTGAAGAAGTAGAAGAAAGTGTCGAACCCGGCCCAGGTGATCGCCGAAAGGCACATGGAGCACGGCTCATGCGTCGACAGGAAGATGAGATCCTTCGTTTCCGGCCGTCCGGCCGCCTCCATCTCGTAGAAGCGCTTCAGGGCGTGGATTTCGCCATGCCACAGCGGGTTTTCCGTCTCGTTGTTGGTCTCGACGAGCACAGCGGCGAAGTCCGACTTGCGCAGCAGCGCGGCGCCGAAGATCTTGTTGCCCGCCGCGACCCCGGCCTCCGTTACCGGGATGATGCCGGTTTCCATCGTGTCGAACAGGGCATCGAGCAGGCGCCCGGCTTCGGTCTCTTCCGCCATCAGGCGTCTCCTCTTGGTGTCATGGGAACGGCGTGGATGCGCGCCATGCCGTCAGGCATGTCGCCGGCGGTAGGGGTTGCATCGCGAAGCAGGGGATCGGGTATCATGTCCACGGTTCCATCGTTGAACCGGCCGTCGGCCGGCTTCGCGGGGGACCCTGTTCCGAGAGGTGCGAACTCCGGATCGTCATCGACATGCGTCGAGCGGGACATTGCGCGCAAGGCCTGCGCCTTGGCTGCCGGCGACCTTGCAATTTTTCCTGAAAGCCTGTCAACAGCCTCGAAAGGGCGATGCAGGCGAGGAGGCGACGATGCCGCATGTGATAGTCAAGATGGTCGAGGGCCGAACGGAAGAGCAGAAGAGGGCGCTCGCCGATGCGCTCGCCAGCGCCGTCACGGCGTCGCTCGGCTGCGGCGAGGACCTCGTGTCGGTCGCGATCGAGGACGTCAGGGACGAGGATTGGATGGCCAGCGTCTATGTCCCGGACATCCGGCAGCGCTCCGGCACGATATACCGGATGCCGGGCTACGGCCCCGAGGATTGAGGTCGTTGCCGCAAACGCCGGCGATTACTGGCGCTGGAGCGTGATCCGGCTCGTCGTCACCATCTTGCCGGAAGCGGGATCGCGGTCCGTCGTCGTGAGCGTCAGGCCGTTCTTCCCGGCCTTGGCAAGGGAAAGATTGGCGCGCCGGTCGCCGTTCACCGCCTTTGCCCAGCCGATGGCAAGGTTCAGCGTATCGCCCTTGCGCCGGCCGGACAGCGATGCCGGCCCGGAGCCGGCCCCGATATAGGATCCGCGATAGGTGCCGCCCGAGATCTTCAGGTCGACGCCGACCGCCCGCGACACGACGACCAGGCCGCGGCACCGCCCCTTCAGGGACAACGAGCTTCCGGTGGTGGCGGAGGTGAACCGGCAACTGACGCCGATGGGCGCCTTGTTGGTGCGCAGCCGCACCTCGCCCTTGCCGGCATATTCACCCTTCAGGCTCCCCAGAAACTGCTCTTCTCCGGCATTTGCCGGCGTGGAGAACAGGAGCGGCACACAGCAGGCCATCATGGCCGGAACGATAGGGTTCATGGTTCTTCTCCCGAAACGTGCAGCGTTGCAGGCCTAACCGCAGGACGCCCCGCGCGGTTCCGCCGCGCGTCAAATTCGGGCGTGCCGTTCCACGCGCCGATTCGAAAGAAACCGTTCGTGTCGTCACTCCGTCCGGGTCGGGCGGCCGTCCCGGCGCATGGTGACGGTGACGGGCCGTGCCGGCGGCCGGGATGAACATCCTCAAGGCCTCGCCGGCTCGACCGCGCCGCTTCCTTGGCGACGCGGGGCGGTGCGCGCGGTGATCAGGCCGTGGCCTGCCCCGCCCATGACCCCTCCGGTTCTATCTTCGATCGCGAAGCGCTTTATGCCGCCGGCCCTATTGACTTTGCGGCGAAAGGATCATGATATATTATATATCAAGACGAAAAGGGGACGCGAATGGTCACGATCAACTGTGACATGGGAGAGGCTTTCGGCATTTACCGGTTCGGTGACGACGAGGCCTGCATGCCCTTTGTGACCCATGCCAACATCGCCTGCGGCTTCCACGCGTCCGACCCGGTCGTCATGGCGAAGACCGTGCGCCTGGCCAGGAAGGCGGGGATCAAGGTCGGCTCGCATCCGGGCCTGCCGGACCGCGAAGGCTTCGGGCGCCGGCCGATGCGCATGACGCGCGAGGAGGTCTCGGCGCTCACCATCTACCAGACGGGCGCGCTGGAAGGTTTCCTGCGGGCCGAGGGCGTGAAGCTCTCCCACATCAAGCCGCACGGTTCCCTGTTCGGCATGGCGCAGAACGAGCCTGAAGTCGCCGAGGGGATCGCGGATGCGGCCGAGGTGTTCGGCGTGCCGGTCATCGCCTTTTCCGATTGCTGCATGTCCGAGGTCTTCACCCGGCGCGGCATCCCGTTCAGTTGCGAATTCTATGTCGACATCGACTACGGCGACGACGGGCGGCAGATCATCTCCCGCGAGCACCCGCCGATCTCGGCGCAGGAAGTGGCGGAGAAAGTCCGCCGCGCCATCGATTCCGGCCTGACCCGCTCGGTCAACGGCAAGGATGTCCAGGTGGTGGCCGAATCGATCTGCGTCCACTCCGACACGCCGAATGCCATCGAGGTCGCCCGGGCGGTCTTCGACGAGTTGAACCGCAGCGGCAAGCTTTCCAGGGATTAGGGCGATGCGCACGCTGGCCGGACAACCGTTGCAGGAGGACATCGTCGAGGCCATCGCCCCGGCCTTGCGGGCGATCGCCGCGTCGATCGGCCCCGAGGGCCGGCATGTCATCTATTGCAACGGCGGCCGTGTGCAGGCTGCGCGCACGGGCAGCGATATCGCCCGCCGGATCTGTTCGGATCATTTCGCCGGGCGCCTGCTGAAGGAAGCGCTTGTCGATGCCGAGCGGCAGTTCGGCGATGGAACCGCCCGGCTGGCCGTGATGGCCGGCGCGGCCCTTGCCGAAGGGCGCCGGGCCGGCGAGGCGGCGATCGAGACGGATCGCCTCGTCGAGGCGCTCGCCTTGCTGCGGCCGAAGCTGGACACGGCCTTCGCGGAAGAGACCCGCGGTTGCGACACCGGCGCCGGGCTCGTCGCTGCCGCCGGGGTGGATGCCACGCTCGCCGGCCTCATTCTCGAAGCGGACGCCGCGGCCGGGCCGGGCGGGCTGGTCGAGGTCTCGGAGGCGCTGGAAAGCGCCGTGACCGCGGTCGACGGCTTCAGTTTCGAGGCGCGCCATGTCGGGGCGGGCGCACTGGCGGCGATGGACGACGTCCATGTCATCGTCGCCAACGAGATGCTGACGGATTTCAGGACGCTCGTTCCCGTGATCGAGGGATTTGCCGACCGCGGCAAGGCGCTGCTCGTCGTGGCGCGCGGCATCGAGGGCGCGGCGCTGCAACTGCTTGAACGGAACCGCAAGGCCGGCGTCGTCAAGACCGCAGCGCTCGTTCCGGGCGACGCCGGGCCGCGCGCCGTCGAAATCCTGGAAGACCTCGCGGCGGCGAGCGGCGCGACGATGATCTGCGCCCAGGCCGGTACCTCCATCGAGGCGCTGAAGCCCGCCATGCTGGGCAGGGCGGCGAAATTCCGTTTCGAGCGCGGGCGGGTCCATCTGGCCGGCGCTGAGGGTGCGCCGGAGCGCATCGCCATGCGCATCGCGCTGGCCGAGGCCGAGATCCGGGCGAAGCGCTACCTGCCGCTCGATCGCGAACATGCCGAGCGCCGCAAGGCGCGCCTTGCCGGACGCTGGGTGGAACTGGTCGTCGCCCGCGGGTTCGAATCCGCCGTGCAGATGGAAAGCGCGCGCCGCGCCCTCGTTGCGCTCCGCGCCGCACGTACGGAAGGCGTCATCGCCGGCGGTGGGCGCGGGCTGGAGAACATCGCCGACCGACTGGGGAGCGTCGCCGCGCACGATGCCGCCGCGCGCGCCGCTGCCACCATGGTCGACGCGGCCCTGCGGGCGCCGGGCCGGTGCCTTCGTCGCAACGCGTCGGAAGCACCCTCGCAGGCGCGCGGTGCCATGCCTGCCTCCGTCGCGGACCCGGCGCGGCTTTCCCGCGACGTGCTGGACGTCGCGCTTTCGCTTGCGGTGCGCCTTGCCGGGATCGGCGGGGCGGTCCTGCGCCATTGAACCTGAATATCGGACAAGAGTGAGACCAGAGCACATGAACAGCGACGTCGTGGATCCGATGCTTGAGATCGAGGACCTCGTCCACTGCTACGGCCCGGTGAGAGCGCTTTCGCATGTCTCCGTCTCCGCCGCCAGGGGAGAGTTCCTGACGATCCTCGGCTCCAGCGGATCCGGCAAGACCACGATGCTGCGGGTGATCTCGGGCCTTGAGATGCCGACATCGGTCAAGAGGCTGCGGATCGGCGGCCAGGACGTCGCCCGCCTTCCGGCGGCCAAGCGCAACTGCACCACCGTGTTCCAGAGCTATGCGCTCTTCCCGCACATGAACGTCGTGGAAAACGTCGCCTACGGCCTGAAGATCCGCAAGGTGAATGCGGCCGATGCGCTGAAGGAAGCGCGGCGGGCGCTGGCGATGGTGCAGCTCGAAGGCAAGGCGGACCGGCGGATCGGGCAATTGTCCGGCGGCGAGCGCCAGCGTGTGGCGCTGGCCCGCGCTGTGGTCACGCAGCCGGCCGTGCTGTTGCTGGACGAACCGCTGGGGGCCCTCGACGAGCGCCTGCGCCAGGACATGCAGATCGAGCTGATGGAGCTCCAGCGCAGTCTGGGCATGACCTTCGTCTACATCACCCACAGCCAGGAGGAAGCCCTGACGATGAGCGACCGCGTCGTCCTGATGCGGTTTGGCCAGATCGTCCAGAGCGGCAGCCCGCTCGATCTCTTCGACCGGCCGGAAAGCCGCTTCGCCGCGGGCTTCATGGGCTACGAGAACATTCTGGAAGCGACGCTGGTGGCGCGGGAAGGGACCTTCGGCACGGTCGAGTTCCCCGGCGGGCTGCGCATCCGCGGCGTGGTCACGGCGACCGGCCCGAAGGTCGGCGATACCGTCGCCATCGCGCTGCGCGCCGAACGCATCTCGCCGGTTTCGGCCATCACGCCCGACAGTGTCGAGGCGACGATCACCAGCCGCATCTACCGCGGCAAGTACACCGACGTCACCGTCGCCACGGGCGCGGGGCCGCTGCGCCTGCGGAGCTGGCATGGCGGGGCAGGCGAGGCCGAGGAAATACAACGGGTTGGCTGGAACACGACGGATGCCGTGATCTTCGCCGAGCAGTGAAATGCAAGCCAGGAAAACCAAAAGGGGATCTACGATGACAGACAGATTTTCGACATACAGCCAGTTCCAGCTCAGCCGCCGCCAGATGCTGGCGGGCATGACGGCGCTGGCCGGCGCCGCCGCGGTCGGCGGCCTGCCTGGCATGGCGGGCGCGCAGGACGTGGCGTCCGTGAAGATTTACGGCGTCCCGACGGCCGCCCTCAAGGACTGGGCTCCGATGGAGAAATCCATCGGCGTGCGCGCCGAGCTCAGCGGCTCCAGCAATGATGTCGGCGTCTTCATGCGCGACGTCATGGGCGCGAACATGGGCGACAGCGTCGACATGTTCGTCTTCGAATCCGGCACGGAGGACATTCTCGGGCCGCAGGGCTTCTACGCCCCGCTCGACGAGGCCAATCCCGAACTGACGCTCTGGGAGCGCACGTCCGACGACTGGAAGCGCTCGCCCGTCGTGCAGGACCGCGAGGGCAAGCAATGGGGCGTGCCCGTTATCGGCAATGCCGACAGCTTCGGCTACTTCCCGGAAAAGCTCGGCATGGCGCCCGACAGCGAGGACGAGCTCTCCTGGTCGCTGATGTTCGACGACGAGAAGACCCGCGGCCGCGTCGCCTACGGCAATGCCTATACCTATTCGATGGGCGTGGCCGCGCTCTATCTCCAGTCGAAGGGCGTGGCGACCTTCGCCGATATCGCCGACCTCAAGCCGGAGGAAGCCAAGGTCGTGGCGGACTTCCTGGTCGAGCGCAAGAAGGCCGGTCAGTTCCGCACGCTCTACGGCGCCTTCGAGGAGCAGATCCAGCTTCTCACCAACAAGGAAGTGGACGTCATCAACTGCTGGGAGCCGGCGGTGCGGGAAGCCAATCTGAAGCTGGGGCCGGACGCCACGCGCTATGCCTACACCAAGGAAGGCTACTTCAAGTGGGGCCACGGCGCCTACATCGCCGCGCAGGCGGCAGACCGCGACAATCTCACCGCGATCTACAAGGTGCTGAACTACTTCCTCGGCGGCGAATACCGCGCGCTGCAGGCGCGTGACCGCGGCTATGCCGGCCCCAACATGGATCTCGGCGTCGAATATGCCGAGAAGAACGGCTGGAGCGCGGACGAGATCGCCGCGCTGAAGGCGACGGAAGCCAAGGTGAACAAGAAGTTCTCCAAGCCGTATGTCTCGACCACCACGCCGGACAATGCCGGCGCGATGGAAGAGGAATGGCAGCGCTTCCTCAACGCCTGAGCGAAGACAGGCTCCGGGCCCGCACCGACATGGGCCCGGAGCCGTCAACGATCCGGAACTTCTTTGGATGAGTGAGATGCAACAGTTTGCAGGCGCCTCGGAAACGACGACGGCCGGCCGCCAAGGTTTCCTGCGCGCGTTCGCCGGAAGGCTCGCCGACATGAACCTGGCCGTGACGGCCATCCTCGTGACCTGGTTCGTCCTGGTCATCGTGCCGATCGTCGTGCTTTTCGCGTTCAGTTTCTTTTCCACCGTGCAGTTCCGCACGGTCTACGAGCCGACGCTCGACACCTGGATCGGACTGTTCTCCTCCGGCCGCTGGGAGGTGACGCTGCGCACCCTGCGCATCGCCCTGACGGTGACGGTGATCGAGCTGCTGATGGCGTTTCCCTTCGCGCTGTGGCTCGCCAAGGGCTGCCGCTCCGCCACGGGCCGGGCCGTCTGCCTCGCCATGCTGACGATCCCCTTCTTCCTCGACATGTCCTCGCGCACCATCGTCTGGCGCGCCATCCTCGGCCAGTCCGGGCTGATCAACACCATGCTGCTCGGCGCGGGCATCGTCGATACGCCGGTGGAATGGCTGCTCTATTCGGAAGTCGCCGTGCATTTCGGCATGATCGTCAGCCTCTTCCCGCCGATGGTGATGCCGATCTACCTCGCGATCAACCTGATCGACGATACCCTGCTCGAAGCCAGCAACGACCTCGGCGCATCGCCCTGGCAGACGCTGACCCGCGTCATCATCCCGCTGTCGCTGCCGGGCATCATGGCCGGCGTGGTGTTCTGCCTCGGTCCGGCGCTCGCCGCATGGGTCGAGCCGGGCATGCTGGGCGGCGGCTTCGTCAACCTCATATCCAATTCGATCGAGAGCGCCTATTCGGCCCTGCGCTATCCCGTCGTCGCGGCCCTGTCGGCCTTCGTGATCCTGCTGCTGCTCCTGCTGCTGGCGGCCATGTACCTGATCGCGCGCCGCTTCGGCGATCCGTCCTCCTCCGTAAGCGTCCTGAAGGGGTGAGACCATGACAAGCCAACAACCCCTGAAGCTGCGCCCGATCGCCTCGAAGCTCGAGCCCAGCTATGCGCCGATCTGGAAGCGCCTCGGCAAATGGAGCGGGCTCGCCATGCTGGCGCTCATCTATTTCCCGCTGCTGTGGCTGATCCTGCTGTCGATCAGCCAGAACCCGCTCGGCGGCATTCCCGGCGCGTTCTCGCTGGAGCATTATCGCGCGCTCTTTTCCAGCAGCGCCTGGCACAAGCCCATGCTGGCAAGCCTCGGCATCGGCGTTGCCGTCGGGCTGATCTGCGCCATCGCCGCGACGATCATCGGCCGGGCCCTGCCGACGCTGAACAGCCCCGGCCGCGTGCTCTTCATGTTCGTCATCCCGCTTTTCGTGCCGGGCATGTCGATGGGGGCGGCCCTGTTCATCTTCGCAAGGGCCGTCCTCAACCTGAAGCTCGGCTTCTGGTCGGTCGCGCTCGGCCATTTCGTCTGGGCGTTTCCCTTCGCGCTGCTGATCGTGCTGGTGGTGACGATCCGCTTCGATCACCGGCTGGTCGAGGCCGGCAAGGATCTCGGCGCCAGCAACTGGCGCGTCTTCTGGGACATCGAGTTCCCGATCCTGATGCCCGGCATCGTCAGCGCGGCGCTGTTCGGCTTCCTGATGTCGTTCAACGAGGTCATGCGGTCGATCTTCCTGCGCGGAACCGCCGAGACCATGCCGGTCTGGAGCTGGGTCCAGGCGGCGGCCCAGCAGAGCCAGGTGCCGATCATCTTCTCGCTGGCCTCGCTGGTGCTGCTCATCACCCTGCCGCTGCTGTGCGGCGTGTTCTGGCTGCTCTTTGCGCGGGTGGGCCGGTCATGGGCATGATGGCGCGGTGCAAGGCCGCCGACGGCTCAGTCCGCCGGCGTGCGCAGGAGGCGCGGCAGCAATGCCTTGGCGGCCAGCTTCAGGTCGTCGGCCATCGCCTCGCGCGCCGCGACGGCGTCCCGGCGCTTCATCGCCGCCAGGATGTTGCGGTGCTCGTCATT
Organism: Shinella sp. PSBB067; assembly: GCF_016839145.1. Taxonomy (NCBI): domain Bacteria; kingdom Pseudomonadati; phylum Pseudomonadota; class Alphaproteobacteria; order Hyphomicrobiales; family Rhizobiaceae; genus Shinella; species Shinella sp. PSBB067. The sequence goes on from NZ_CP069303.1 coordinate 536,034, forward strand.
GGCATGCTCGCGATAATGGTCGGCGTCGAACAGGCCGTTGAAGACCGGGCCGACCTTCAGCCAGAGCCCCTGGATGACGAGAAGAAGCTCGGGATTGCCCGACTTCTCGTAGATGCTGAAATGGAACTCCCGGTTCAGCTTCAGGTAGGCGCGGGCATCGAAGGTCAGCGTGGTCTCGGCGATCCGGCCGATCAGCGCTTCCATCCGGACGAAATCCTCGTCGGTGAAGAGGGGCGTCGCCAGCTCGGCGGCCATGCCCTCCAGCGCCACGCGCATCGGCAGGAGATGGTTGAAGCGCTCGACCGTCATCTGCGGAACGACGATCTGGCGGTTGGGCAACTGGACGAGCAGCCGCTCGGCGACCAGCCGCTGCAGCGCCTCGCGGATCGGCGTTGCGGAAATCCCGAAACTGTCGGCAAGGTTGCGGATGACCATGGGCTGCATCGGCGCGAAGGTCCCGTCGGACATGCCCTTGAGGATTTCGCCGTAAGCCCTGTCACTCAGCGGTTCCCGCTCGATTTTGGTCATTTTGCCCATTCCCCCGGCAGTTGCGGCGCATGTTGCTCGTCTTTTCGTCAATACACGAGCGCGCATCGTCTGGCGACAAGATATATCATATATCTAAACAGGTTTGTTCGCCGCCCAGCGGTCCCGCGGGCATCATTTTCGCTCTGGCAGAGGCGTCTTCATGCTGCATGAAACTCTACGTTTTTTCCCCGGCGGGGACCGTGCCGTCGAGGTGGAACTCGGCGACGGGATGGACTTCACGCTGAATTTCACCGTCCACCGGCTCGTGGCCGCGATCCGCGAGGCGGCGATCCCGGCCATCGAGGACATCATCCCCGAGCTGGCATCGCTCCAGATCAACTATGACCCCGACAGGATGTCCTACGAGGATCTCGTCCAGGAGATCGCGGCGATCTACGGGCGCATCGGAACGGGCATTTCCGGCACGCTGCCGAGCCGGCTGGTGACCATGCCGGTCTGCTATTTCGAGGCGGAGACGACGGCATGCATCGAGGACTATCGCAGGACCTATCCCGAAAAGCGCGCCGATCCCGACCTCCTGTGCGAACTGAACGGGCTTGAGGACAGGGCCGCGCTCGCCCGGCGGCATTCCGCAACGGAGTACTGGGTCGCCGCCCTCGGCTTCTGGCCGGGCCTCTGCTCGCTTCTGCCGCTGCGCCCCGGCTCGCGCATCACCGCTCCCAAGTACAACCCGCCGCGGACCTGGACCCCGAAGGGCGCGGTCGGCATCGGCGGCGCGCTCTCCTGCATCTACCCGGACCGCACGCCCGGCGGCTACCAGTTGATCGGCAGGTGCCCCGCGCCGATCTACGACGGCGCGCAGCGCCTGCCGGCCTTCCGCGACAGCCTCGCATTGCTGCGGGCCGGCGACAGGGTGCGCTTCCGGCCCGTCAGCGCCGAGGAGTGCGCCTGGATCGACGCCGAAGTCGCCGCGGGCCGCTACGAGCACGACATCGTCGAATACCAGGTCTTCTCGGTCGATCGCTATCTCGACTGGGCGAGGGCCCATGGAGAAAAGGCATGAGCACGCATTCCATCACCGTCCTGAAACCCGGCCTTGAGACCACGGTTCAGGAACTGCCGGGCCGGATCGGTTACCTGGAGCAGGGGTTCCCGGTCTCCGGCCCCTTCGACAAGTGGTCGTTCCGGCAGGCGAACCTGCTGGCCGGAAACCCGCGCGATGCCGCCGCGCTCGAATGCCAGTTCCTCGGCCCCGCGCTGCGCTTCGAGTGCGACGCCGTGGTCGCGGTCACCGGCGCGGACATGCGCCCGAAGCTCGACGGCCAGCCGGTGCCGATGTGGCAAAGCGTGCCGGTCGCCGCCGGACAGGTCCTGGAACTTGCCGCCGCCTATACCGGCGCGCGCGGCTACATCGCCGTCTCCGGCGGCATCGACACGCCCGTCGTGCTCGGCTCGCGCGCCGTGTTCCACATGGCGCGGGTCGGCGGCCAGGCGCTGGCGAAGGACCAGATCCTTCCGCTCGGCCCGCAGCCCACGGGTCCCCGTGATCTCCTCGCGGTCCCCGAAGCCGTCCGCCCGCCGTTCCCCACCGACAGGACATGGCAGATCGAGGCGCTCGCCGGGCCGAACGACGACTGGCTGGACGACGCCTCGGTGGAGATGTTCTTCTCCGCCGACTGGTCGGTCCAGGCCAAGAGCAACCGCACGGGGATTCGCCTCACCGGGCCCGAATTCGGCTTTGCCGGGCGGGCGCTGTCGAAGGGCAGCGACCACGGCCAGGATCCCTCCAACATCATCGACCACGGCTATCCGCTGGGCGCCGTGAACCTGGCGGGCCAGACGCCCATCATCCTCGTCAACGATGCCCCGAGCACCGGCGGCTTCATCAATCCCTTTACCGTGGCCAGCGCTGCGCTCTGGAAACTCGCGCAGGCCAAGCCCGGCGACATCCTCCGTTTCCGCCGGGTCGACCGCGAGGAAGCGGCCCGCCTTCGCGCCGCGCTCGAAACGGTGACAAGTGCAGGAGTGACCGTTCGTGTCTGAAAGTCTGAATACCGTATCCACGAGCGATCCCGTTCACGGCGCGCTCGGCGGAACGCTGAACAGCCCGCCGCCGGCCATCGACGAGGCGACGGCCGTCCGGCTGATGAAAACCCATTTCGGCATAACGGGCGTGGCGGAGACCATCGCCTGCGAGCGCGATGCCAATTTCCACATCGTCGCCGATGACGGCCGCGGCTTCACCCTGAAGGTGTCGAACCCGGCGGAGCCTGAAATCAACACCAATTTCCAGACCGAGGCCCTGCTCTGGCTGCAGGCGCGCGATCCCGGCCTGCCGGTGCCCAAGGTCGTGCGCGCGCTCGACGGCAGGAGCGAGTTCCCGCTCGTGCTGGAGGACGGACGGTCCAGCGTCATCCGCGTCCTCACCTGGCTTGAGGGCGTTCCCGTCGTCCGCGTGGGCGTGACCCCGGCGCTGCGGCGCGACATGGCCCGCTCGCTGGCGCGGCTCGGCGCCGCCTTCGAGGGGTTCGACCATCCCGCTTCGGGCCATGAGATCCTCTGGGACGTCAAGAATGCCGCGACCCTGCGGCCCTTGATCGAGGCCTTGAAGGAGCCGGACCTGCGCGGCCAGCTCACGGCGGAGCTCGACCATTTCGAGCGAGACGTCCTTCCCGTCCTTTCGACGCTGCGCCAGCGCGTGGTGCACAACGACCTCAACCTGCACAATGTGGTGCTGGATCCGGCCGATCCCGACCGGATCACCGGGATCCTCGATTTCGGCGACATGGTGAAGACGCCGCTGATCATCGACCTGGCGGTGGCCGCCTCCTACCACACGCAACTGCCGGAGGAGAACCTGGCGGCCGTCTGCGACATGGTGCGCGCCTATCATGCCGTGCTGCCGCTGGAGCGGCGCGAGGTGGAGGTGCTGCGGGACCTTGTCGTGGCGCGGCTGATGACGACCGTCGCCATCACCGAGGGACGCGCCGCGCGCTACCCGCAGAACGCGGCCTATATCCTGCGCAACAACGGTCCCGCCCGCGAGGGACTGCGTCTTTTTGCAACTCTTCCCCGAGATCAGGTCACGGCGGCGCTCATGGCCGCGTGCAACATGGAGTGAGCTATGAATACCCAGGAATCGATGGTCAATGCCTTCATCGAAGGCGCGGCGGAACTCGACGAGGCGACGGCCTCCATGATCGCGGAACGCAAGGCGCTGCTTGGGCCGGCCTACCGGCTGATGTACGAGCGCCCGCTGCATTTCGTGCGCGGGGAGGGCGTATGGCTCTATGATCCCGAGGGCAACGCCTATCTGGATGCCTACAACAACGTCACCTCGATCGGCCATTGCCATCCGAAGGTGGTCGAGGCGATCCGCGAGCAGGTCGGCGTGCTCGCCACGAATACCCGCTACCTGCACGCCGGGGTGCTGAGCTACGCAAGGCGCCTGCTGGCCACCATGCCGTCCGAGGTCGAGCATCTCATGTTCACCTGCACGGGCTCGGACGCCAACGACCTCGCGATACGGATCGCCCAGGCGCATACCGGCGGCAAGGGCATTATCGTGACGGAGACGGCCTATCACGGCATCACCCAGGCGGTGTCGGAATTCTCCCCCTCGCTGGGCGAGAACGTCAATCTCGGCGTACATGTGCGCACTGTGCCGGCGCCCGATTCCTACCGCTCCGGCAATGTGGCCGAGGAGTTCACCGCCGCCGTCAAGGCCGCCATCGCCGATCTGCAGCGCCACGGCATCAAGCCGGCGCTCTTCATCTGCGACGGCCTGTTCGCGAGCGACGGCGTCTTCGACGGGCCGGCGGGCTTCCTCAAGGGCGCGGTCGATGCGATCCGCGCGGCGGGCGGCGTCTACATCGCCGACGAGGTGCAGTCCGGCTTCGGCCGCACGGGCGAGGCCATGTGGGGCTTCCAGCGCCACGGCGTCGTTCCCGATCTCGTGACCATGGGCAAGCCGATGGGCAACGGCTTTCCGGTGGCGGGCGTTGCCGCGCGCGCCGAGCTTCTTGCCGAGTTCGGCAAGAAGGCACGCTATTTCAACACCTTCGGCGGAAATGCCGTCGCCGTCGCCGCCGCGTCTGCCGTCCTCGACGTCATCGAGGAGGAGAACCTCCTGGAAAACGCCCGCACGATCGGCCTTCACCTCAGGCAAGGCTTCGAGGCGCTCGCCCGCACGCATCCATGCATCGGCGACGTCAGGGGCGCGGGGCTGTTCCTCGGTGTCGAGATCGTTTCCGACCGGGCTCGCAAGACGCCGGACGGCGCTACCGCGACCCGCATCATCAATGGCCTGCGTGACGAGAACGTCCTTATCTCGGGCTGCGCCAAGGCGGCGAACGTCCTGAAGATCCGCCCGCCGCTCGTGTTCTCGCGCGAGAACGCGGACGAACTGATCGCCAAGCTCGGCCGCGTGCTGCAACGCCTGTCCTGAACCAAGCAAGCCTTCCGGAGATATCCATGACCATCAAGACTATCGAAGCGATCCTGCCGGGCGTCATCTACCTGTCCTCTTCGCCCGATGCCCCGCCGTTCAAGAATGCCGGCGACAAGGTCGCCGCGGGCGAGACCGTGGCGCTGGTCGAAGTGATGAAGTCCTTCCTGCCGGTCGAGGCGGATGCCGAGGGCACGTTCCTCGGCTACTCCGTCGAGAGCGGCAGCAATGTCGAGCCGGGCGAGGCCGTCTGCCGGATCGAGAGCACGCAATGAGCGCCCCGATCCGCAAGCTGCTCGTCGCCAACCGCGGCGAGATCGCGGTGCGCATCATCCGGGCCGCAAAGGAACTCGGCATCGCGACCGTCCAGGTCGTCAGCGAGGCCGACCGCGACATGCTGGCGGCGCGGATGGCCGACGAGACGATCGAGATCGGACCGGCAGCGGCCGCGAAGTCCTATCTGAACGTCGACAACGTGCTCGATGCGCTGCGCCGCAGCGGCGCTGACGCCCTGCATCCCGGATACGGGTTCCTCTCGGAGAATGCCGGGTTCGCGCGGGCGGTCACAGATATGGGCCGCATCTTCGTCGGGCCGGATGCCGATACGATCGAGCGCATGGGCGACAAGGTGAATGCCCGTCGGGCCGCCATCGCGGCGGGCGTGCCCGTCGTGCCCGGCAGCGAGGGGCGTCTCGACGATGCCGGGGACGCGCTGAAGCTGGCCGGCGAGATGGGCTATCCCGTCATGGTCAAGGCCGCGGCCGGCGGCGGCGGGCGCGGCATCCGCGTCGTGCGCAGCGCCGAGGAGCTTGCGGCCGCGGTGCCGCAGGCGATCGCCGAGGCCAGGGCCTCCTTCGGCGACGGCGGGCTCTACATGGAAGCCTTCATCGAGAATGCGCGCCATATCGAGGTGCAGGTGCTCGGCGACGGCAAATCCGTCGTGCATCTCTTCGAGCGCGAATGCTCCCTGCAGCGCAGGCGCCAGAAGGTCTGGGAGGAGGCGCCCGCCGCCGCGCTCCCGCCGGAGATGCGCGAGGCGCTTTGCGCATCGGCGGTGCGGCTGGCAAGCGCGGTCGGCTATCGCGGCGCGGGCACGATGGAGTATCTCTACGATCCCGCCCGCAAGGCGTTCTATTTCATCGAGATGAACACCCGCATCCAGGTCGAGCATCCCGTGACCGAGATGATCACCGGCGTCGATCTCGTCCGCGAGATGCTGATGATCGCCGGCGGGGCGGCCCTGTCGATGACGCAGGACGACATCCGCTGCGACGGCCACGCGATCGAGGTCAGGATCAATGCCGAGGACCCGGCGCGCAATTTCCTGCCCAGTCCGGGTCCGGTCGACCGGTTCAAGGTGCCGCACGGAGACGGCATCCGCTTCGATACGGGTTTCGACGCCGGCAGCCGGGTGCCGCCCTATTACGATTCCCTTGTCGGAAAGCTGATCGTCAGGGGCGCCTCCCGCGCCGAGGCCATCGCGCGCCTGGCGGCGGCCCTGAAGGAGACCGAGATCGGCCCCATCGCCACGACTCTCGCCCTGCATCGGGCGCTGGCGGAGGCACCGGACGTCCTTTCGGGCGAGGTCTCGACGCAATGGCTGGAGACCTGGCTGGCGGAAAGCCCGCCCGGCCTCTAGAGCAATTCCAGCAAAAGTGCGCAGCGGTTTTGCGTCCGGAATTGCGTAGAAACAAAAGGATAGAGCGTTTTCGCGATTCGAAGAAAAGCGGAATTGCTCTAGCGCTTCAGCGATGTCCCGGCTCCGCGACCTTTCGCCTGCGGAGCCGGCACCCGCTCAGGCCGGTCCGCGAGCGCAGGCCGTGGCCGGCAGCAGAAGGGCGCCGAGCGCCCCGTGGCTTTCCACCGCGGTCCTCGCGCCGGCCTCGCAAAGCAGGCGGCGCTGGGCGTCGCGGTGGCCTTCGAGATGGCTGCCGCCGAGAAAGCCGATGCACGCCATGCCGGCGGCTCCTGCCGCCTCTGCGCCCGCCACGGCATCCTCCACCACCACGCTTTCGCCTGGGGCATATCCCATTTCGGCCGCCGCATGGAGGAAGAGGTCCGGCGCCGGCTTTCCGCGCGGCACGGCTTCCGCGCTGAAGGCCGCGCCGGCGAACCGGTCCGCAAGGCCGAGGCAGTCGAGCGCGAAAGCGATCCGTTGCGGACTGCCGCCCGACGCGATGCAGCAGGCGATGCCTTGCCGCTCCAGATCGTCCAGCAGCCCGGCGATGCCGTCCATGGCGGCAAGCTCGGAACGATAACGCCGGTAGAGGCGCGCGTGCCAGACATCCGGGAAATCGGGCACGCACGGCGCGCCCGTCCGCTCGGCGATATAGTCCATGTGCCGGGCGGTGGACACGCCGAGGAAGAGGGCGCGCGCCTCCTCGTAGGAGACCGCCGCGCCGCGCTCCGTCATCTCCGCCGCGAGTTCCTCCAGTGCTATGGCCTCGCTGTCGGCGATCACCCCGTCGAAGTCGAAGATGACGGCGCGGATGGTCTCCGGCATCCGCGCCGTCATCGCGTCACTCGCCATAGGGCAGCCAGATCGTCTTCACCTGCGTCGCGCGGCGCAGGTATTCCTGGCCCTGGCCGAAGCGCGGATCGCGCCAGTCGCGCAGGCGCCCCTGGTCCACCCAGACCGGCTTGAGGTTGCCGGCGGATGCCGTTTCCACCATGCGCGAGCCATCCTCGCTGCCGCAATACCAGAGGGCCGACACGTCGTCGTGCTCGGCGAGCGTCCTGGCCAGGACGTCGCGCTCGCCCGTCAGGAGATTGACGACGCCGGCGGGAATGTCCGACGTCTCGAACACCTGGTAGAGGCGGGCGGCGACGAGGGGATGGGCCTGCGAGGCGACCGCCACCACCCGGTTGCCCATGGCGATCGCCGGCAGCACCAGCGACAGCAGGGCCAGAAGCGGCGCCTCGTCGGGCGCCACGATCCCGATCGTGCCGTAGGGCTCATTGACGGTCATCGTCACATGCTGCGACTTGGTCGCCGTCACCGCGCCGTCGAACTTGTCGGCCTGGGCGGCATACCAGAAGCAGCGGCGGATCGCGGCGTCGACCTCCTCCTCGGGCTTCGCCACGGCGCCCGTCGCGGCGAGAGCGGCGGTGAATTCATCCCGGCGCTGGCCGAGGTTCTCGGCGAGGAAATAGAGCACCTGCGCGCGGTTGTGCGCGGTCACGCCGCCCCAGCCCTTCGCGCCGTTCGCCGCCTCGACGGCGTTGCGCACGTCCTTGCGGTTGGCAAGGCCGGCCTGGCCGATGCCGGCGCCGCCCTTGCCGCGCACGGTGTAGCTCTGCCCGCCGTCCGGCCGGACCTGCTTGCCGCCGATATAGAGCTTCGCCGTGATGTCGATTGCGGCGCGGTCGGCCTTGCCGGCGGCGGGGGCGACGTCGACCGGCGCGGCGGAGGCCGCCCGCGGCTTGCCCTGCCGTTCCCAGCCGGTGGAGAGATATTCCAGCATGCCCGCCCGGCCGCCTTCGCGCCCGTATCCGCTCTCGCGATACCCGCCGAAGGGGGCGGCCGCATCGAACATGTTGGTGGTGTTGATCCACACCACGCCCGCCTTGACGCGCGCGGCAAGGTCGATCGCGCGGTTGACGTTCTCCGACCAGACCGAGGCGGCAAGGCCGTAGCGCGTGTCGTTGGCGAGCGTCACCGCCTCGTCGGGCGTGCGGAAGGTCGCCGTGGTGGCGACGGGGCCGAAGATCTCGACCTGCGAAACGATGTTCGCCGGCTGGCTCTCCGTGAAGAAGCCCGGCGTGCAGAAGGCGCCGCGCTCGGGCAGCGTCACCGGCGCGAGGTTGAGTTTGGCGCCTTCGGCCTCGCCCGCCTCCAGCAGGGACTGGATGCGGGCGAGCTGCTTCATCGACACAACGGCGCCCATGTCCATCGTCTTGTCGAGCGGGTCGCCGACGCGCAGCCTCGCCATGCGGGCCCTCAGCTTGTCGAAGAAGCGCGGCGCGATCCCTTCCTGCACGAGAAGGCGCGAACCGGCGCAGCACACCTCGCCCTGGTTGAACCAGATGGCGTCCACCACGCCTTCGACGGCTGCGTCGAGATCGGCGTCCTCCAGCACGATGAAGGGCGACTTGCCGCCGAGTTCGAGGCTCAGCTTCTTGCCGGAGCCGGCGATCTGCCGGCGGATGATGCGGCCGACCTCCGTCGAGCCGGTGAAGGCGACCTTGTCGACGTCAGGGTGGCCGGCGATCGCCGCCCCGGTCTCGCCGTCGCCCTGCACGATGTTGACCACGCCCGGCGGCAGCCCTATCTCGTCGAGCAGTTCGGCAAAGGCGAAGGCGGTCATCGGCGTGAGATCGGCCGGCTTCAGGACGACCGTGTTGCCGGCCGCAAGCGCCGGAGCCACCTTCCAGGCGAGCATCAGCAGCGGAAAGTTCCAGGGAATGATCTGGCCGCACACGCCGACCGGACGATGCTGGGGGAACTCGTCAGCGACGAGCTCGGCCCAGCCGGCATGATGATAGAAGTGGCGGGCGACGAGCGGGATGTCGATGTCGCGCGTCTCGCGGATCGTCTTGCCGTTGTCCATGGTCTCCAGCACGCAGAAGAAGCGCTCGCGCTTCTGGATGTGCCGCGCGATCGCATAGAGATATTTCGCCCGCTCGTGGCCGGAAAGCGCCGACCACCGGGGAAATGCCGCGCGCGCCGCCGCGACGGCGGCGTCGACGTCGGCCGCCGTGCCCTTGGCGAGGCGGCCGATGACCTCTTCCGTCGCCGGGTTGACGACGTCGAGAAGCTCGCCGTCCGCCGGCGTGAACTTGCCGTCGATATAATGGCCGATGCCGGCGGCACGGGTGGAGAGCCAGGCCTTGACCTCTGCATTGCTTTCGGGGGCGGGGCCGTATTCCATGGTCTGCATGATGTCCTTGATGGAAGGCATGGTCTAACCTCAGGCCAGCGCGTGGCGGTTGGCGGCCGAGTAGCGGCCCGTAACGTGGTGTTCGAGCTGGCGTTCGATGTCGCCGAGCATGGAGGAGGCGCCGATGCGGAAGAGATCGGGCATCATGAAGCGCGTGCCGAGCTCCTCCTTCATGAGGATCAGCCAGTTCATCGCGTCCTTGGCGGTTTTCAACCCGCCGGCCGGCTTGAAGCCGACCATCTGGCCGGTGCGGCCGTTGTAGTCGCGCAGCGCCCGCACCATGGTCAGCGAGACCGGCAGCGTCGCGTTGACGTCCTCCTTGCCGGTCGAGGTCTTGATGAAGTCCGAGCCCGCCTGCATGGCGACCATGGAGGCCTTGTAGACGTTGGAAAGCGTCTTGAGGTCGCCGGTCGCCAGGATCGCCTTCATATGCGCCTCGCCGCAGGCCTCGCGCATCTGCCGGATCTCGTCGTAGAGCGCCGCCCAGTCTCCCCGCAGCACATGCTCGCGGGTGATGACGATGTCGATTTCCTTCGCGCCCTGCTCGACGGCATAGCGGATCTCGGCCAGCCGCAGCGGCAGCGGCATCAGGCCGGCGGGAAAGCCCGTGGCGACCGAGGCGACCGGGATGCCGCTGCCTTCGAGCGCCCTGACCGCATGCGCCACCATGGTCGGATAGACGCAGACGGCACCGACCGTCAGGCGCTCGATGCCGAGCGCTTCCAGGATGTCGGCGCGCACCGGCGCCCTTGCCTTCGCGCAAAGACGCTTGACGCGCCCCTCGGTGTCGTCGCCGGACAGCGTGGTGAGGTCGATGCAGGTGACCGCGCGCAGCAGCCAGGCCGCCTGCCAGTCCTTCTTGACGGAGCGCCGGGTGGGCAGGCTCGCGGCGCGGCGCTGCGCGGCCGACAGGTTGACCGTGTGGGTCTCGAACCAGTCGGGTGTCAGCGGCGTGCCCTGCGGGCGGGCGAAATGGTCTGTCATGGTGGGTTCCAGCGTTTTTCCTTGGGGTTTCATGCCCGGCCTCTGCGGATGTCGATGAAGCGGTTGAGGAGGATGGCCGCGATGATGATCAGGCCCGTCACGGTCATCTGGTAGAACGAGCCGAGGCCGAGGAGGTTGAAGATGTTGCGCAGCACCTGCAGCAGCATGACGGCGAAGAAGGTGCCGAGGACGCCGCCGCGCCCGCCGAACAGCGAGGTGCCGCCGAGCACCACCGCGGCGATGGCGTCGAGCTCCAGTCCCTGCGCGGCCGTCGGCTGGCCGATGCGCAGGCGCGACGTCAGCAGGATGCCTGCAAGCGCGCTCATGATGCCGGAAACCGTGAAGACCAGCACGAGGATGCGCGTCGTCGGCAGGCCGGAAAGCCGTGCCGCCTCGGCATTGCCGCCGGTCGCGTAGACGGATTCGCCGAAGACCGTCAGCCTGAGAAGCGCGCCGGCGGCAACGCACAGCACGACGAAGATCAGCCCCATCGAGCTGACCTGCAGGCCGGGCAGGACCGGAACCATCGTCGACGAGATCGCCCCGAAGGACGGTGGGAGGCCGGAGACGGGAACGCCGTCCGTCAGGAGATAGGTGATGCCGCGGAAGGAGACGAGGCCCGCCAGCGAGACGATGAAGCTCGGCACCTCGGCAAGCGCGGTGATGAGGCCGATGACGGCGCCGGCAAGCGCGCCCGTCAGGATGGTGATGGCGAGGGCGGGCAGGATCGGCATGCCGCCGGCAAGCAGCACGGCGATCAGCATTCCGCACAGCGCCACGACCGAGCCGACCGACAGGTCGATATTGCCGGTGAGGATGACGAAGGTCATGCCGACCGCGACCACGCCGACCACGGCGGCCTGCTGGAAGAGGTTGGCGATGTTGGTCGGCGTCAGGAAGTTCGGCGACAGCACCGCCGCGATCGCCACGACGACGAGGAAGATCGCGATGAAATTGTACTCGATCAGGAGATCGGCGATGCGGCGCCCGGAATTGCGCGCCGGCGGAACGCCCGTCGCAGTCTCAGTCATGATGGTGGTCTCCGAGAATCTGATGCTTCAGGATGGTGTCCTGGTCGGTCGTGGCGGGGTCGAAGCGGGCGATGTTGCGCCCCTCGTGGAAGACCCAGATCGTGTCGCAGGCCGCGTAGAGCTCGTCCAGTTCGGATGAGGCGACGATCACCGCCGCACCGTCCGCCGCCAGTTCGTCGACCAGCCGGTAGAGGTCGGCCTTGGCGCCGATGTCGAGGCCGCGCGACGGCTCGTCGAGCAGGAGGAGCTTGGCGCCCTTGATGATCCACTTCGCCAGCACGACCTTCTGCTGGTTGCCGCCCGAGAGCTGGACGACCTTCTGTTCGGGCGAGCCGTATTTGGTGGAAAGCTGCCGCAGGACCGGAACGGTCCGCGCCTTCAGGAGGCCGTGCCGGGCGAGGAACTGGCCCTGCATGGCCGGCAGCGTGGCGTTGCGGTAGATCGGCGCGTCGAGGATGAGGCCTTCCGTCTTACGGCTTTCGGGCACGAGCCCGAGGCCGGCGGCGATGGCGTCGCGCGGCGACCTTGCCTTGTAGGGCCGGCCGTGGAGCGTCATCTGCGCCTCGTGCGGGTCGGCCCCGAAAAGCGCCTTCAGGAAGGAGGTGCGGCCGGAGCCGTTGAGGCCGGTGAGCCCGCAGATCTCGCCGCGCCGCAGTTCGAAATCGCTGATGTCGAGGCCCTGCGCGCCCGTCAGCCTGTTGACCTTCAGCACGACCTCGCCCGTGACGGGCGCGCGCTCGCGGCGCTCCACGAAGGCGCGGTCGCGGCCGAGGATGGCCTCCACCAGCGCGCTGTCCGGCGTGCCCTCGACGTCGAAGGTCTCGATGGTCCGCCCGCCGCGCAGGACCGTCACGCGGTCGCCGATCTCGCGCAGCTCCCCCAGCCTGTGGCTGACATAGAGGATCGCGACACCCTGCGCGGTCAGTTCCCGGATGACGCGGAACACGGCCTTCAGCTCGGTCTCGTTGAGCGCCGCCGACGGCTCGTCCATGATGATGACCCTGGCCTCGCGCGTCAGCGAGCGGGCGATGGCCGTCAGCTGCTGGTTGGCGATGGACAGGTTCCCCACCCGCTGTTCGGGGCCGAAGGTCGCCCCGACCCGGGCCAGCGCCTCGCGGGCGCGGGCCTGCCGGCCGCGCTTGTCGAGAAAGCCGAACCGCGAGGGGGGATGGCCGAGGAAGAGGTTTTCCGCCACCGTCAGTTGCGGCACCAGGTCCAGTTCCTGGTAGATCATCGAGATGCCGGCGGCGGCCGCTTCCGCGGGCGCGCGGAAATGCACCGGCTGCCCGTCCACCCGGATATTGCCGGCCGACGGTGACAGCGCCCCCGCGATGAGCTTGAGGAAGGTCGACTTGCCGGCGCCGTTCGCGCCGAGAAGGCAATGGACCTCGCCCCTGCGCACGGCGATATTGGCCTCGTCGAGCGCGACGATGCCGGGCGGGAAGCGCTTCGAGAGGCCCTCGATCGTCAGAACGTCCTGCGTCATACGCCTTCCTCCAGGATGCGGCGGGCGGTCACCTCGTCGGTCACGAGGTCCGTGACGTAGCCGGCGCGCAGGCACGCTGCGGCGATGCGGTGCTTGTCCTCGCCCGCGGCGACGCCGATCACCCGCTCCTTGGCCGCAAGCGATTCCAGCCTGAGGCCGATCGTGCGGTCGTCGAGCTGGCTGTCGGCGACCCGGCCGTCGCGGTCGACGAACCGCCCCATGATGTCGCCGACCGCCCTGAGGTCGCGCAGCCGCGCGATGTCGTCGTCGCCGAGATAGCCCGATCCGAGCAGGACCGACTGGGATGTCAGTCCGCCGAGGCCGAAGCAGAGCACGGGCGCTTCCTCGGCAAGGGCGAAGACCCGGCCGAGGACCGGATCCTGCTCGAGGGCCTGGCGGGTGGATTTCGAGCCGATGATCGCCGGCACGGGAAGCAGCGTCGCCCGCCCGCCGGTCGACTGGGCGAATTCCTCCGCGACGGCGGAATTGCGGCTGTTGGTCGCCGTCAGCGCCGTCGAGCCGTTGATGAGCACGACATGAAGCCCCGGGCACCAGTCCTTCGGCAGGGCACGGGCGACCGCCGACATCGTGCGCCCCCAGCTCACGCCCATGAGGGCGGGCTTCGGGCTGAGGCTCGCCAGATGCGTGGCGGCCGCCTGGGCGACGCTGTCGGTGACGAGCCCCGGATCCTCGATGTCGCCGGTCGGAACGACGATCGCTTCCTTGACGCCGAAGCTGCGCTGCAGGTCCAGCTCCATCGTCGTGCGGCGGCCGGCGCGCGGCGTGATCTCGATGCGCACGATCCCCGCTTCCTTCGCTTCGGTCAGCAGCTTGCCGACCTGCCAGCGCGTCAGCCCGAGCTCGCCGGCGATCTGCGACTGGGTCCGTTCGAGGTCGTAATAGAGCTTGGCGACCTGCACGATCAGGTGGTCGCGCTGGTCGCTCGACGGCAGGCGGGCCGAATAGGGGTTGCGCTCTGCCATCCTCATGCCTCCCTCTGGCGGTCTGCGAGCTGGTGCAGCACGGGCCGCAGCCGTTCCGTCGCGTCCTGGTAGAGCGGCAGCATCCTGTCGAACCATTCGGCGCGCGCCGGATCGGGCAGCAACGCCTTCGACGGCGCAACGCAGGCCGCCGCGGCGGATGCAAGGTCCGCGAAGGCGCCGATGGCGGCGGCCGCCGCCGCGGCGGTTCCCACGAGCGAGAGATTGTCCTCGCGCGCGACCTCGACCGGCTGGCCGATGGCGTCGACCGTCGCCTGGAGCCAGGCCGCGTTCTTGACGATGCCGCCCGCCATCATGACCCGCCCGACGGAAACGCCGCGCGCCTTCAGCACGGAAAGCACGTTGGCCGAGCCGAGCGCGATCGAATCGATCGCCGCGGCATAGACGTCGGCGCGGGTGTGGCCGAGCGTCAGCCCCATCAGCGCGCCGCGCAGCGCCGCATCCCGGTAGGGCGTGCGGTTGCCCATCATGTAGTCCAGCGCCAGCAGCCCCTCCGAGCGCGAGGGAGCGGCGGCCACGTCGGCAATCAGCGCGGCATGGCCCGCCGCATCCAGCCCGAACATCTCGCCGGAAAGCCAGTTCAGCATCGACCCCGCCGCCACCTGGCCGCACTCGACCAGCCAGCGGCCGTCGTTGAGCGCATTGGGGTAGGGACCCCAGAAGCCCGAGACGTCGGCCTCCTGCGCAAGCTGGATGAGCTGCACGATGGAGGTGCCGCCGATGAAGAGCATGCCGCCCGGCTCGATCGTATCCGCGCCGAGAATGCCGATATGGGCGTCTATGCCGCCCTGGGCGACGACCGGCCGGTTTTCCAGCCCCAGCTCCGCGGCCATCCCGGCGCGCATCGGCGCGATGACGCCGCCGACGGGAACGATGCGCTGCGGCAGGCGCTCGATCAGGTCCGCGACGCCGAACGCCTCGTAGATGTCGGGCACGAACCGTCCCTCGGCGCTGTCGTAGTTCCATTTGCAGGCGGCGTTCATCCGCGAGCCGACCCAGTCGCCCGTCAGGTCGAAATTGATGTAGTCGAGCGCCTCGCAGACGATCTCGGCCCCGTTCCAGATCTCCGGCCGGTTGCGCTTGAGCCACATGGCTTTCGGCACCAGCCATTCC
Organism: Shinella sp. PSBB067; assembly: GCF_016839145.1. Classification (NCBI taxonomy): domain Bacteria; kingdom Pseudomonadati; phylum Pseudomonadota; class Alphaproteobacteria; order Hyphomicrobiales; family Rhizobiaceae; genus Shinella; species Shinella sp. PSBB067. The sequence goes on from NZ_CP069303.1 coordinate 551,465, forward strand.
ACCGCGTCCGATCCGCCGCAATAGCGCATGACGGGGTGGCTGAGCTGAGCCGTCGCGCGGGCTTCGGCTTCCGCGCGGCAATCCATCCACAGGATGGCCGGCGCCAGCGGCGTGCCGTCGCGCCGGCAGATGGCCACCGTGGAGGCGGTCGTGGCGGTGCAGACGGCGTCGACCGTCCTTCGGCCAGCCGCTTCGAGGGCGGCGCGGCCGGCCTGGCGCAAGGCGGTGCGCCACTCGGCGGGAGACTGCTCGGCCCACCCGACCCGCGGATAATGCGTCGCATAGGACGCCTCGGCCTGGGCCAGCATCTGCCGCCGGTCCGTGTCGTAGACCCCGGCGCGAACGCCGCCCGTGCCGAAGTCGAAGCTCAGGATGTGAGCCATGACAGACGTTCCTCCCTAACTCTCCTTCGCCCGGCGGCCCTCCAGAGCCGGGCGCCCCGTCAGGGGCGGAACATGATCTTCGAAAAGAAGAATTCGCGGTCGGCGCGAAGGCGTTCGAAGATCGCGGGCAGTTCCTCCAGATCCAGATCGTGCGTGATCATGAACTCCCACTTCAGCGAGCCGGACGCAAGCTTGTCGAGCGTGACGGTCCATTGCGGGCCGGGATAGGGCGCGCCGAAGGAATTCCAGGAGCCGTGCAGCGACACCTCCTGCCGCAGGAAATGCTGGAAGGTCGCATTGGAAAGGGGAACCTCGCCGACGGGGATGCCGATGAAGACGACATGGCCGCCCGGCGCGGCGAGCCGCACGGCCGCGTTGATCGACGTCGGATGCCCGGCCGCCTCGACGATGACGTCGGAAAGGAGTTCCTTCGGCAGTTCGGCCCCGGCCAGGAATGCATGCGTCGCGCCCGCCTGCCGGGCCAGCGCCAGCTTCTCTTCCGACACGTCGATGGCGACGACCTCGCGCGCGCCCATCAGCAGCATCCACTGGATGGCGAAGAGGCCGATCGGGCCGCAGCCGATGACCGCGCCGCGATCGCCCATCCGCACGCCGCCGGCCTTCCAGATCGCATGCAGGGCGATGGAGGCGGGATCGACCATGGCGGCGGCGCGCGGATCGCAACCCGCCGGCGCCTTCAGGAGGTTTTCCACCGGCGCGCAGACCCATTCGGCATAGGCGCCGTCCCGGCGCGAGCCGAAATAGTCGTAGTTGCGGCAGCGCGAGAAATTGCCCGTCGCGCACTGGTCGCAGGTGCCGCAGGGCAGCATCGGCGGAACGGTGACGAGGTCGCCCTTCGAAAAGCCGGTGACCGACGCCCCCAGTTCCTCGATATGGCCGGAGAATTCGTGGCCGCAGATGATGGGCATCTTGTGCGCGCCCTTGACGAGCATGCGCGGCAGGTCCGAGCCGCAGACGCCGACGGCCGCCACGCGCAGCAGCACCTCGTTCGCCCCGGGCACGGGTTTGTCGACATTTTCGAGGCGTATGTCTCCGGGCGTATGGAGTACGGCGGCGCGCATGAAGTGGTTCCTTTGAAAACGAAATGGACTGCGCCGGCGGCAAGGATCCGCCTGCGTTCGGAAAAGCGGGAGGAGCCGTTGGCTCCCCCCACCGCCCTGGGAGTTACTTGTCGAGAACCTGCGGCCGGTATTCGGCGAAGAGTTCGCTGTGCGGGTATTCGCCCACCTTGTCCGGCGTCACCAGCGCCGTGCCGCCGTCCACGAAGGCGGGCACTTCCTTGCCGGCGGCCACTTCCCGCGCGACCTGGATCGTCACGTCGCCGAGATATTGCGGATCGTTCAGCGCGGTCGCGATGTACTTGCCGTCGGCCATCGCGTCGAGCGCCTCGGAGAGGCCGTCGACACCGGCGATCAGCACGTCGTCGCGGCCGTTCTCCTTGAGGACCTGCAGGGCGCCGAGCGCCATGTCGTCGTTGTGCGCGTAGACGACCTTCACGTCGGCATTGGCCTGCAGCAGGTCCTGCATCGCCGTCACGGCATTGGCGCGGATATATTCCGCATAGGGACCTTCGACGATCGTGTGGCCGGAGCCTTCCAGCGCGGCATGGAAGCCGTCGCGCCGGTCCATCATGACCGCGCCGCCGGCATCGCCCTGGATCTCGATGACCTTGGCGCCGGTGACGCCATCGGCCTTCAGCTTGGCGACGACGGCCTCGCCCACCAGCCTGCCCATTGCCTTGTTGTCGCGGCCGACATGGGCGGCGACCTTGCCGCCGGTGACCGGGCGGTCGACGGTGATGACCGGGATGCCGGCGGCGGCGGCCGCTTCCAGCGACGGCGCGACGGCTTCCGGGTTGACGGGGTTGATGATGATCGCGCTGACGCCCTGGGTGATGAGATCCTGGATGTCGTTGTTCTGCTTGCTTACGTCCCCGTTGGCGTCGAGGAACACCAGCGTATCGCCGGCCGCCTTGGCGGCGGCCTCCGCCCCGTTCTTGAGCTGCACGTAGAAGGGCGACTGGAGCGTTACCTGGCTGAAGCCGATCTTGAGGCCTTCGGCATGGGCCGCGATGGGCATGATCGCCATGACGGCGAGAACGGAAACGGCACCCGAAAGACCGGCCAGAAATGTACGACGCGTGTTCATGAATTCCTCCCTGTAGAACCGAGAAAAGCCTTCCCTCCCGGAAGGCAACATATGTGATATTATTTCACTTATGTTGCTGATATGGCAACATGCCCCTGGGAAGGTTGTCAATGCGGTTGCGCGGTCGCACCCGACATATCGCGCAACTATTTGAACTTACGCGATATTTATCGAATTCACCCGGCCGGCACCGGCGGGAAGCACGAAAATCGCGGCGCGAAAGTCTCGCCGCACAGTTCGGCCGCGTCAAAATGCCGGCAACATTTGCAGCTTTACAGGGCGCGTCGCGGACCATGCGGCCCGGTCTTCCGTTTCGGTTCACGGCCGGCTGGCGATTTTCCTGGAACCATCCGCGAGAATGGACGGGAGATGATATTTTGCGGTGCCGTGTCGGTTTCGCGCCGGTTCGTTCGTCTTAACCGTATCGAGTGGCGATCGGCTGCCTCCGGAGAGGCCCGTCACCACCGAATACCGATGAAACCGAACGAGAGGAGAACACCATGCCCAGCACGATCCGCCTGCACCGCGTCTTCGCCGTCAGGCCCGAGAAGCTCTATCGCGCGTTCCTTGAGCCGGACGCGGTTGCGAGCTGGCTTCCGCCCTACGGCTTCCTGTGCACCGTCCATGAGCTGGATGCGAAGGCCGGCGGCCGTCACAGGATGTCGTTCCGGAATTTCACGACGGGCGAAAGCCACGCCTTCGGCGGCACCTATCTGGACCTCGTCCCGGGCGAGCGCCTCGTCTACACCGACAGTTTCGACGACCCCGACCTGCCGGGCGAGATGAAGGTCACCGTGAGCCTGAAGGCGGTGTCGGTCGGCACCGAGGTGAACATCGAGCAGCAGGGCGTGCCGGACATCATCCCCGCCGAGGCCTGCTATCTCGGCTGGCAGGACTCGCTGGACAAGCTCGCAAAGCTCGTCGTGCCCGAGATCAACCAGTAGCCACGCAAAAAAGGAAAGGACGAGCACATGACAGCCGCCAAGAACACCATATGCCTCTGGTACAACGGAGATGCCGAGGCCGCGGCCCACTTCTACGCCGCGACGTTTCCCGACAGCGTCGTGAGCGCGGTCCATCGCGCGCCCGCCGACTTCCCGTCCGGCAAGGCCGGCGACGTGCTGACGGTCGACTTCACGGTCGCCGGCATTCCCTGCATCGGCCTCAACGGCGGATCGGCGTTCAGGCACAGCGAAGCCTTCTCGTTCCAGATCGCCACGGACGACCAGGAGGAGACGGACCGCTACTGGAACGCCATCGTCGGCAACGGCGGCCAGGAAAGCGTGTGCGGCTGGTGCAAGGACAGATGGGGCATCTCCTGGCAGATCACCCCGCGCACGCTGACCGACGCGATGGCCGCCGGCGGCGCCGAGGCAAAGCGCGCCTTCCAGGCGATGATGGAGATGAAGAAGATCGACGTCGCCGCCATCGACGCCGCCCGACGCGGCTGACGTCATCCCGCCCCGGACCGCCGCCATGCGCCGTCAGGATGTATGGCGGGCGCGGTGTCGTCGAGTATCGGGCCTTCCGGGGCGAGGGCCATATCGCCCATGGCGATCAGGCTTCGCTTCGGAGGGGCGCCGGCACAGACATGCAGCCGTTCTGCGGTCCTCGCTGGAGCACGGCCGGGAATCCGGCCATCGTCCGTGAGGCCTGCGAGGCGGATGCGACGGTGAGCCTCGCTGCCCGTCGTCATGGCATCGCCCGAGGTCGCTTGGCGGTCTCGTTCGAATGGAGCCCGTTTGGGCAGGTTACGTGCGACCCCGGCAGGCACTGAGAGGCTGCACCGAGGCGTTCCGGCCAATGTGGACCGGACAGCCGCGATGGCGCAATTCGTGTGTTGTCCGGCGCATATCATGCCGTTCCGCCGGTGAAAAAGCGCCAGTATCGCGCTCAACGCACCTCCAGGCCAGACGGGACGCCCCATGATGAATATTGCGCAGATGCAGGAACAGCGACTTGAGGCAATCCGGTTGACGGGAGCGGGAGCCCCGGGGCTGCCGTCCAATCCCTTCTTCGGCGTCGGCCCCATCACGGACGCCACCACCGACGAGGTCGACAGCCGCCTGAGGCGCATCGCATTCGATACCTGGATCGAGAAGACCTATCGCAAGTTCGACGACAGGGGCAACGACATCGGCGGCTTCACCACCGCGGAGATTTCCCGCAGCATGCATCGCGGCTATCCGGCCGACAAGATCCTCGCCGACATGATGCGGGCGATCCATTCCTATTTCGGCTTTCCCGGGACGAACCGCATGGCGGTCGGGCTCGGCGGCGGCCATAGCGGGTATACCGTCTGCGTCCAGCATCTCCTGAATGCCAACGATGCATCCCAGCGCGTCTATGTCGACACGCCCGCGCCGGAAAGCGACCATTCCAGGGCTGCCGGCTTCTTCCGCCAGTCCTGGGCGACGCAGCTCATCGAGATGCATCGCTTCGCCAGGGAAGGAAACGAGAACCGCATCAATTTCGCCGCGACGGAGGGTGTCATTCCGACGGCGGACGAGCTTTCCGCCCTCGGCATCGCGATCTTCGTCGGCGTCGGCCACGAGACGACCGGCGCCAATGCCTATACGAGCGGGGAGATCCGCGAACTGCTCCGCTGGCTCGACGGCGATCCGGCAAATCGCCATGCGGTCTTCGACGCCACGTCGATGCTCGGCGCGATGCCCTGGGAGCCGGAGCTGGTCGAGGCCGTCATGGCGAAGTGCTGCCTTTTCATGCCGTTCCAGAAGGCGATCGGCGGCATTTCCGGCTATTTCGTCGCCTCCTTCACCCCGCATGCCCTGGCCTTGATCGAGCGGAACCAGGAAAATCCGTCCTGGGCCATCCCGCGCCAGCTCAAGATCGCCCCGCCGGTCGATCCGCGCCAGCCGTTTTCGGCCAGGCGTTCGGTCGATGCCGGCCCGTTCTACGACGCGGCGGAAGACCGCATGCTCGGCGGCGTCATCAATACGTACAGCGCACTCGCCTTCGCCGAAACGACCTTCGGCCTCCTGCAGTCGGAGGCGCGGGTCGGCTCGATCGTGAACCTCAACCGCCGCTCGGCCGCCAACCGTGACGTCATCGACCAATGGGTGAAGACGCATCCGCTCTTCTCGCTGACCGTCACCGATGCCGAGCGGCGCGGCGCGGCGGTGACGTTGTTGAAGGTCGAGGATGCCGGCATCACCGATCCCGGCATCCATGCCCGCATCATCGCCCGCTCGAAGCAACTGCTCGGTTATGAAGGCATCACCCATCCGAACGGCGAATACGAGCCCGGCCTCGATGCCGCGCGCTATGTCAACGCCTTCCCCGGCACGCCCGGCGACTACCGCGCCTGGGTCGGCGGCATCCGCGAGCCGGAAGACGTCGTCGCGCTGCTGGAGAACCTGCAATACGCCTATCTGCGCGCCAAGGTCGTCGTGCTGGAGGAGGAGTTGGCGAAGAGCAGCGTCACCTTCGAGGCCGCCGCCAGGGCGGGCGAGGCCGTCCGCAAGGACGATCCGTCCCGCGCCTATACCGTGCTGATCGCCGACATGGTGGGCCTGCGCTTCGGCGCCGACGGCCGGCCGGACCACGGCGAGGTCAAGGCCTATATCGAGGAGAAGGGCGGCGTGTTCCATCTCGGCCCGCTCGGCGACCGTGAGGGCCTGGAGAAGGGCCGTATCCACTTCTTCTACCAGCCGGATCTCAGCACCGAGGCGGAGATCCTGCCGCAGACGGACCGGGGCCAGTACGATGCGCTGATCGCCGCGGCCACGTTCATTCCGAAGGCGTCCGTCTTCCCGCTCGGCGGCGTGCGCATCGGCGCGGGCACCGGCAACATGGGGTCCGCGTCCTGGGGCGGCGGCAATGGCGAGGGCGGCGTCGCGCCGCTGATGAACACGCCGGGCATCAACAGCCGCGCCACCGCGCAGATGGCCATGAAGGCCGTCCTCAAGGTCCTGCCGGACCTTCCGGTCGCCACGCTGCATCGCATGGTCGCCGAAGGCGATTTCGATACCGGCCGGCAGCTCAAGGACTTCCCGACCGCCAAGCTGGAGGGCCGGAAGATGGCCGTGCTCGGCTACGGCAATATCGGCCGTGAAGTCGCCAGGCTCGCCAAGGCGTTCGGCATGAAGGTCGCGATCTACGCGCGTGAGCATCACAAGCGCTGGATCGAGGCGGAAGGCTTCGAATATGCCGCAACGCCGGTTGCTGCGGCGACCGGCGCGGATGTGCTCTCCGTTCATATCGGCCTCGGCCGCCTGGATCCTGAGACCGGCGCCTATTCCAATGCCGCAACGGTGGACGCCTCCGTCCTCGGCGCGATGAACGAGGGCGCGGTGCTGGTCAATTACGACCGGGGCGAGGTGGTCGACGTGGCCGCGCTCGACGCGGCGCTCGCGTCGGGCCGCATCGCGCACGCGGCGATCGATGCCGATCTCTTCAAGGATGCCGCGACCGGCAAGCTCAGCGGCCCGATGCTGCCCTACCTGCCGCTCGAGGAGCGCCACAAGGGCAAGCTGGAGCTTCTGCCGCATGCCGCCGCCGACACCGACCACCCCTCGCGGGTGGCCGGCGCCAGGCAGGCCGTCGATCAGATCATGGACGTCATCCGCATCAAGTCCGTCACCAATCTCAAGGGCGACCTGCCGGAGGGCTACGTTTCTGCCGGCAGCCGCACGCCCGCCGGCATCGGCAAGGTGACGAAGCAGGTCGCGGCGACGGCCGCTGAAAAGGCGGATCTTCTGGACGAACTGCGGCAGGCCTCGGAAAACCTTGCCGCCATCGTCGGCGCGCTCTCCGCCGTCTCCGATCCCGGTCATCGCGAACGGATCGTCGATCGCTATACCGGCCTGCTGGCCGAGAGCGCCGACCGGCAGCGCGCGTTGCTGGATCAGCTCGGCCTCTACGGCCCCGCGTAGGCTCCCGGTCGAAAATCGCCGCGACACGGCCCGATCGACTTGCGAAAGTCGATCGGGCCGTGTCGCCGGCAACCTGCGCCTTTTCATCCCGATGCGTTTCGAGACGCGTCTGCGCCGAGGCCGGCCCGCAGATTGAGGTCTCCGGCGAGCACATCGCGATCGAAGCGAGGGGGCGTTGTGAACGCGCTCAACGACGCCGACAGCATCGTCATCGGGCCTACGAGGGGAATCCTATCAGTTTTCATATCGGGAAGTTTTTCTCAGCCCTCGGGATGGCCGCAAATCCTTTTGGCAAGGATTTCCGCTGGTCGGAGTGGAGTGATTCGAACACTCGACCCCCACGTCCCGAACGTGGTGCGCTACCAGACTGCGCTACACTCCGTGACCAGCGGGGCATCGTATAGAACAGGCTTTTCGTTTCGACAAGCGCAAAATATCAAAAAATTACGCCATGTTGGCGAAAATGCCGGGATGCCGCGGATTTTTTTCAAGCGGGCGCGGGCCGGGGGGAACCGCGGGGCGGCTGCGGCGTTCGCCACGCCATGGAACAGATCCTTGCCGACTTCTATCCGAGAACCGAAGTGCCCTATCCGGTCATCCTGGCGCGCATGGTGGGCGCGATCCTGCTTGGCGCGGTGATCGGCGCGGAGCGGGAATATCGCGCCCATGCGGCGGGCCTTCGCACCCATATCCTCGTTGCGCTTTCGGCCTGCGTCTTCGCCATCCTCGCCCTGGAGAGCGTGCACATGGAGGGCCTTGCCGACGAGCAGGTGCGCATCGATCCGCTGCGCGTCATCGAGGCCGTCACGGCCGGCGTCGCCTTTCTCGCCGCCGGCATGATCGTCTTCTCGCGCGGCCAGGTGAAGGGGCTGACGACCGGGGCGGGCATGTGGCTTGCCGGTGCCGTCGGCCTTGCGGTCGGGCTCGGCTACTGGTTCGTCGGCTTCTTCGCCACGCTTGCCTGCTTCATCGTGCTCTTCATCGTCGGCAAGATCGAGGCGCCGGACGACGCCAGCAAGGCGAAGAAGAACGGAGATAAGTGAAGACCTTCCGTCTTCATGCCCGGATGCTGATGGAACAATCCGGCCGATGGCGCGTTGCGCGATCAACGGAATGATCGAAAGGATACACGGATGGCTCGGGCGTTGATTCTCTGGTTGATGGGCGTACCGCTCTTTATCGTCGTCTTGCTCTGGTACTTCTTCTTCTGAACGGGAGACACAGGAAAAAGGGGCCTTGCGGCCCCCTTTTTTTGTCTGCATTTCCGCCATCTACTCGTCGAGATCGGCAAGGATCTCCGCCGCCCGGCCGGCGCTGGTGTGGCGCACGTCGACATCGTGGCGGCGATTGGCGAAGAGTTCGCTCGCCATGATCTTTTCGGCGAGGTCGGCGGGCAGGGAGATGAGCACGCGCTGGTCGTCCTTGTGGATGCCGCCGAGCTCGGAGCGGCGGCCCGTGATCATGCCACCGGCCACCGTGTTGTTGGTGTCGGGGTCGATCAGGATGAAGGCGCCGGTCGTGCGGTTCTGCTCGTAGGTGTCGAAGATCGCCTGCTCGTCGAAGGTGAGATGCACCTTGCCGATGGCGTTCATGCCGAGCCTGTCCGCCGCGCCCCACTTGGAGGTCTTGAGGTCGAGCTGGCTCACCGGCTCGACGGTGACGCGCTGGCGGCGCGAGCCGCTCTTCAGCCAGTAGCGTTTTCCCGGCTCGATGCCATCGGGCTGGAGGGCGACGAGCTGCGCATCGAAACCGCGGCCTGTCATCGGCTGGCTGTCGATGGCGACGATCATGTCGCCGCGCGCCACGTCCACCTGCCGGTCGAGCACGAGCGTGATGGCGTCGCCCGCCACAGCCGCGTTGCGCACGAGGTCGAAGGTGACGATTTTGGTGACATTCGCCACCATGCCCGAAGGCAGGACGACGACGCTGTCGCCCGGCTTCACCGAACCGCCGGCAACGGTGCCCTGATAGCCGCGAAAACTCTCGCCGGGGCGGGAGACGCGCTGCACGGGCAGGCGGAAGCCGACCGTCTGGTTGGAGCGGGTGGTGGCCTTTTCCAGCGTCTCGACCAGCGTCGGGCCGTCGTACCAGGGCATGGCGGCGCGGCCGTCATAGACGACGTTCTCGCCCTTCAGCGCGGAGATCGGGATGGCGGTGATCTGCTTGACGCCGAGCGTCAGGGCGAATTCCTTGAAATCGTGTACGATCTCGATGAAGCGGGCGCGGTCGTAGTTCGTCAGGTCGATCTTGTTGACCGCGAGAACGAACTGGCGGATGCCCATCAGTGAGGCGATGGTGGCGTGGCGGCGCGTCTGCTCCAGGATGCCGGCGCGGGCGTCGACGAGGAGAACGGCAAGGTCCGCCGTGGAGGCGCCGGTCGCCATGTTGCGGGTATATTGCTCGTGGCCGGGCGTGTCGGCGACGATGAAGGAGCGGCGGTCCGTCGAGAAGTAGCGATAGGCGACGTCGATGGTGATGCCCTGCTCGCGCTCGGCCTGCAGCCCGTCGAGCAGCAGCGCGAAATCGGGCAGGCCGAGGTCGTTCTGCTTGCCGCTGTCGCGGTGGAGCGTGGCGGCCTGGTCTTCCTTGACGGCCTTGGTGTCCCAGAGCAGGCGGCCGATCAGCGTCGACTTGCCGTCGTCGACCGAGCCGCAGGTGATGAGGCGAAGCGGGCGGGAATCGCGGATCGCACGGGCCGGTTCTTCGAGCGGAAGAACCTCGGCGGTTGCGGTGGCGGAAACGGTCATCTCAGAAATACCCTTCGCGTTTCTTCTTTTCCATGGAGCCGGACTGGTCGCGGTCGATCGCGCGGCCCTGGCGTTCGGAGACGGTGGCGGTCTCCAGCTCGGCGATGATGTCGTCGAGCGTTTCGGCGTTGGAGCGGATGGCGCCGGTCAGCGGGAAGCAGCCGAGCGTGCGGAAGCGGATGACGCCTTCCTGCCGCACCTCGCCGGGAAGCAGTTCCAGACGCGGATCCTCGGCAAGGATCATCATGCCGTCGCGCTCCACATAGGGGCGCTTCTTGGCGAAATAGAGCGGCACGATCGGGATGTCCTCGGCCTGGATGTAGCGCCAGATGTCGACCTCGGTCCAGTTGGAGAGCGGGAAGGCGCGCACGCTTTCGCCCTGGCGGATCATGCCGTTATAGACGTTCCACAGTTCCGGGCGCTGGTTGCGCGGGTCCCAGCGGTGGTCGGGCGTGCGGAAGGAATAGATGCGCTCCTTGGCGCGCGAAGCCTCCTCGTCGCGCCGTGCGCCGCCGAAGGCCGCATCGTACTTGCCGGCGTCGAGCGCCTGGCGCAGCGATTCCGTCTTCATGATGTCGGTATAGAGCGCCGAGCCGTGGGAGAAGGGCGTGACGTTCTCCGCCGCGCCGCGCGGATTGACGTGCTCGATGAGGTCGAGATCGTATTCCTTGACGATAGCGTCGCGGAATTCGATCATCTCGGCGAACTTCCAGCCCGTGTTGACATGCAGCAGCGGGAAGGGGACGCGGCCGGGATAGAAGGCCTTGCGGGCGAGATGCAGGAGGACGGAGGAATCCTTGCCGATCGAATAGAGCATGACGGGACGCTCGAATTCGGCGGCGACCTCGCGGAAGATGTGGATGGCCTCGTTTTCCAGCGCCTTCAGATGCGGATCGAGCGGCGGTTTTTGCGTTGCGTTGTGCTTCGCTTCCGCTTCGTGACGGATATCGGACATTAAACTCTTCACTCCGGATGGGATGCCCTGGGAGGGCTGTTCGGGTCAGGCCGCGCTGGGGGCCGGGATGGGGGAGGCGGCGGCCTCGTGGACGTGCAGGCCGCATTCGCGCTTCTCGTCGTTCTCCCACCACCAGCGGCCGGCACGCTCGGGCTCGCCGGGCTTGATGGCGCGCGTACAGGGCTCGCAGCCGATGGAGGGATAGCCGCGGGAATGCATCGGGTTCACCGGCACGGCATGGTCGGCGACGTAAGCCTTGATGCGGTCGATGTCCCAGTCGGCGAGCGGGTTGATCTTGATGAGGTTGCGCTCGGCGTCATATTCGGCGAAGGGCGTGTCCGCCCGATTGCCGGACTGGCCGCGGCGCAGGCCGGTGATCCAGAAGGATGCCCCTTCGAGCGCGCGCTGAAGAGGCTTCAGCTTGCGTACGCTGCAACAGGCATGCCGCGCCTCGACGCTCTCGTAGAAGCCGTTGAGGCCGTATTGCGCCGCATAGGCGTCAATGTCGTCCTGCACGGGCACGTAGCGGGTGATGGTGATGCCGTACTGTTCCTCGGTCTCGTCGATGAGGTCGAGGGTCTCCTTGAAGAGCCGGCCCGTCTCCAGCGTCACGACGTCGATGGCGAGGCGGTCGGTGCCGATCGCCGCGGTGATCACCTGGTCCTCGATGCCGAGGCTGGTGGTGAAGACGGCGCGCCCGCCGAGCCCGGCGACGAGCGCGAGGCGCCCGGCAAGGTCGAGGCCGGCCAGTTTGTCGTTCAGGGCTTCCGCGATCCCGTTTCCGGTAAGAGCAGTCATTCCGTTTCCAAGCCTTTGCGAGAATTTGCCGGATTATCGCAGGCTCGGGCGAGGGGAGACAGCAAAACGGATTTCCAAAGCCTCAGGCGCAGGAGCAAATATCTCTCCATCTGCGCCCCGGGGCAGAAATCCTGCCGCCGGGGAAGGCTTTGATATTATTCTACAAAAATGGTAGAAAATAAGCTGGCCGCAGGCAGATACGCTTAGGCGGCCGCCTCCATGTCGAATTCGAAGTGGATACGGTCGTAGGGAAAGGCGAAGCCATCCCCGGTCTTGTCGATCACGCCGCTCTTCGCCAGCATGTCGAGGTCCCCGTGAACGTTCTTGATGTCGCGGTTCACCAGCTTCGCCACCTCGCGCACGGTGAGCGACCCCCGGCCGGCCATCGCCATGACTATTTCCGTCCGCTTGGGCGCCAGCGTCCGGTGCATCGCTTCCCATGAGTCGAAGGACAGAACGGATCGAGCGTCGATGGCCTCACCCGCCTCCGCCCGCTTTGCGGCATCGACCGCGGAGGCGATCACGTCCTTCATGCTTTCAATCTTCACGGTCAGCGTTTCCATCGATCCATCCTTTCATGTCCGCGTCAAAGTCCAGCAACAGCTTCTCGACGGACTCAAAGACATACGGATGTTCTTCGGCGCCGAAATGCTTGTGGTCCCCTTTGCCGGCCTCGTTGTCGTAGCGCAGCACGCAGACGCCATCGACCACGAAAGCCAGGCGATACTTGAAGGGGTGACGGCTGCCATGCAGCGGCTCGGGCACCAGCCATATCACCAGGTCCGCGAACATGGCCTCGCCGACGTGCCTTCGTGTCTTGACGACCGGTCTCGCTTTCATGTTGGTGTTTATACCATCAGGCGATCTCGTTGGCAATTACACCAACGGATTGCCCGCAAGGCAGCGTCCAGGCAGCGCCGGGACCGCCGAAGTGATCCCGATGCCTCATCGATGTATCAGGCGGAAAATGACTACCGATCGCTCACCGCCGCCCGCGGGTTCGTCCATGGTTCCTGGTTGGAGCGGGCCAGCGGCTGCCTGCCGAGGATGTGGTCGGCCGCCTTCTCGCCGGTCATGATCGACGGCGCGTTGAGGTTGCCGTAGGTGACGTGCGGGAAGATGGAGCTGTCCGCCACGCGCAAGGCCTCGACGCCGATGACGCGGGTCTGCGGGTCGACCACCGCCATCGGGTCGTCGGCCGACCCCATGCGGCATGTGCCGCAGGGATGGTAGGCGCTTTCCAGATGCTCGCGCAGGAAGGCGTCGATCTCTTCGTCCGTCTGCACCGCCTCGCCGGGCTGGATTTCCGGGCCGCGATAGTCGTCGAAGGCCTTCTGGCTGAAGATCTCGCGGGTGAGGCGCACGCAATGGCGGAACTTCACCCAGTCCTCCTCGTGGCTCATGTAGTTGAAGCGGATCACCGGATCGGCCATCGGATCGGCCGAGCGGAGCGTCACGTTGCCGCGCGATTTCGACAGGTTGTAGCCGACATGCACCTGGAAGCCGTGGCTCCTGGCCGCCGCCTTGCCGTCATAGGAGATGGCGACGGGCAGGAAGTGATACTGGATGTCCGGCTGCTTCAGCCCCGCCGCCGAGCGCAGGAACGCGCAGGCCTCGAACTGGTTGGAGGCGCCGAGCCCGCCCTTGGAAAGCAGCCACTGCGCGCCCGCCACGCCCTGCCAGAACCACGGTAGCCAGGAATAGAGCGAGACCGGCTTGGTGGAGACCTGCTGGAAATAGAACTCCATGTGGTCCTGCAGGTTCGCCCCGACCCCCGGCCGGTCCATCTTCACCGCGATGCCCATGTCCTTGAGATGCTGCGCCGGGCCGATGCCGGAGAGCATCAGCAGCTTCGGCGAGTTGAAGGAGGAGGCCGAGACGATCACCTCGCGGTTCGCCTTCACCACCTCGATCTTGCCGCCCCGCTCGATCTCGACGCCGACCGCACGGCCGTTCTCGATGACGATTTTTCGCGCGAAGCAGCGCAGGAGGGAAACGTTCTGCCGCTTCATTGCCGGGCGCAGATAGGCGTTCGCCGCCGACCAGCGGCGGCCGTTATGGATCGTCTGCTCCATCAGGCCGAAGCCCTCCTGCTTGGAGCCGTTGTAATCTTCCGTCGTCTCGAAGCCTGCCTGCTGGCCGGCCTGGATGAAGGCGTGGAAGAGCGGGTTCGTCACCGGTCCGCGCCGCACATGCAGCGGCCCGTCCGTGCCGCGCCAGCCCGCCTCGCCGCCGAGCGAGGTCTCCAGCCGCTTGTAATAGGGCAGCACGTCCGCATAGGCCCAGCCCTGCGCGCCGAGCGCCTCCCAGCGGTTGAAGTCCTCCGCATGGCCGCGCACATAGACGAGCCCGTTGATGGAGGACGAGCCGCCGAGCACCTTTCCGCGCGGCGCGGTGATCCTGCGGTTGTTGAGGTTCGGCTCCGGCTCGGAGAGATAGCCCCAGTTATAGCGCTTCATGCTCATCGGCCAGGCCAGCGCCGCCGGCATCTGGATGAACGGCCCGATATCCGAGCCGCCATATTCCAGCACCATGACCGTATGCCTGCCGTCCTCCGAGAGCCGGTAGGCCAGCGCCGATCCAGCCGAGCCGGAGCCGATGATGATGTAGTCTGCGTTCTGCATGGCGGTTCTTCTTTGTTGCGTTAGCGGGCGGGGTCGCAATTCGGGGTAATTCTTTAGGCAGGTCAGAGCCCGCCAGGTTCGTTCGATAGCCAGTTTGAATGCTTTTGCCGCAGGGCTTCCACGTGCTGTCGCGACGCCGGGAAGAGATCAAATCCACCATCGTAGGGCGCGAAGATCGCGCCACTCGTGCGGTTGATCCACAATGTCGGCCCGGTGCGATCCTGGGCGACTTGCCACAGCAGTCGACGGGCCGATCCCGCCTTCCAGCGTGCCGGGGATACATGGACGGTCCAGATGCAGTCATCTTCCGGTTCCGCGATATCGAGGACCGAATGGCCCTTGACCCTTGTCCTGACGGCCCCGCCAGGACGGCCCTCCCTGCATTCGACAAGCCAGCAATCCGCTTTCTCTCCAAGGGTTTCGGTGGCGAGTTCATCCGCGCGGGCGAGGATCGTCTGCTTCTCCTCCGCTGTTTCCGCATAACGCTTCGACATCGGAAGAGCGTGAAACCTGATCCAAGGAAGGAGGCCCGCTTGACGCAGATGATGCGCAAGCGGTCCCGTCGTGCCGACATGTCGAGCCCAGTCGCTGGAAAAGTCCGCGGCAAGCTGGTCTCTCGTCATCACCCCCTCCAAGGCTCAACCCTCAATACGGCGCCTCGACCTTGCCCATGGACACATAGACCGTCTTCAGCTCCGAATAGTGCTCCAGCGCGGCAAGCGAGTTCTCCCGCCCGAAGCCGGATTGCTTGGAACCGCCGAAGGGGATTTCCACGGGGCAGAGATTGTAGGTGTTGATCCAGAGCGTGCCGGCTTCGAGCCGGTCGACGACGCGGTGTGCGCGGGTGATGTCCGACGTGAAGACGCCGCCGGAGAGGCCGAACTCCGTTGCGTTGCCGCGCGCGATCACCTCTTCCTCGTCGTCGAAGCCGAGCACGCACATGACCGGTCCGAAGATCTCTTCGCGTGCGATGGTCATGGTGTCGGTGACGTCGGCAAAGACGGTCGGCTGGATGTAATAGCCGTCACCCGAAACGTCGTTCGGGATCCCGCCGCCGGTGATGAGCGTCGCGCCCTCGGCCTTGCCCTTCTCGATAAAGTCGAGGACCTTGTCGCGCTGCGCCTTCGAGACCATCGGCCCGAGCTGCGTCGCCTCGTCCATCGGATCTCCGATCAGGATTTTTTCCGTCCGCTCCTTGAGGCGCGACAGGAACTTCTCCTTGATGCCCTTCTGCACGAAGACGCGCGTGCCGTTCGAGCAGACCTGTCCGGTGGAATAGAAGTTGCCGAGCATCGCCCCGCCGATGGCGCTTTCGAGGTCGGCGTCGTCGAAGACGATGAGCGGCGACTTGCCGCCGAGTTCCATCGTCACATGCTTGAGGTCGGCGCCCGCCGCGCCCGCCACCTTCTTGCCGGTCGGCACCGAGCCGGTCAGCGAGACCTTGGCGACATCGGGGTGGTTGACGAGCAGCGGGCCGGTCGTCCGGTCGCCCTGGATGACGTTGTAGAGCCCCTTCGGCAGGCCGGCCTCGATGAGGATTTCCGCGATCTTCAGCGCGCCGAGCGGGGTGTTCTCCGAAGGCTTGAAGACCATGGCATTGCCGCAGACGAGCGCCGGCGCGCCCTTCCAGCAGGCGATCTGCTGCGGATAGTTCCACGCGCCGATGCCGACGCACACGCCGAGCGGCACGCGCTTGGTGAAGGCGAAGTCTCCCCCGAGCGGTATGTAATCCCCGTTGAGGCCGACCGCCGCGATGCCGCCGAAGAATTCGAAGGCGTCGGCGCCCGAGGTCGGGTCGGCGACGATGGTCTCCTGGATCGGCTTGCCGGTATCGAGCGTCTCCAGCTCGGAAAGCTCGCGGTTCCTCTCGCGCATGATCTTGGCGGCGCGCTTGAGCACGCGGCCGCGGGCCGTCGGGCTCATCGCCGCCCATTCCTTCTGCGCGCGTTTCGCCGAGGCGACGGCCTTTTCCACGATGGCGGGCGTTGCGGCATGGAGGCGCGCGATCACCTCGCCGGTGGCGGGATAGAGGCTCTCGAAGGGCGTGCCGGCAACGTCTTCCACATAGTCGCCATCGATGAAGTGCGAGGCTTTCGGTTGGGCTCTCATGTCATTCTCCCCGCGGATAGCGTTTGGACTCCTCGAGATTGTCGAGGTTCATGTGGTTGCGCATGTAGCGTTCGGATGCCTTCTGCAGCGGCTGGTGGTCCCAGGGGTAGTAGGCGCCGTTGCGCAGCGCCTCGTAGACCACCCAGCGCCGCGCCTGGCTCTCGCGCACGGCGGCGTCGAAGGCGGCCATGTCCCAGCGCGCCTCGCGCATCTGGCGGAAGGCCTCCATCGTCGCCCGGATCACCGGATTGTCGGAGGTCGCGAGATTGGTCAGTTCCTTCGGGTCGGCTTCGAGGTCGTAGAGCTGTTCCGGGTCGAGCTCGCAGTGGATGTATTTCCACTTGCCCTCGCGGATGCAGACGAGCGGCGCATAGGAGGCCTCCGCCGCATATTCCATCAGCACGGGCGTCGTGCGCCCCTCGCCGCCGATGACGGGCACGAGGCTTTCCCCGTCCGTCCACGGCATCACCTCGTCCATGGAAATGCCCGCGAGGTCGCAGAGCGTCGGCGTCACGTCGAGATTGGACGTGGGGGCGAGATGCAGGCCCGGCGTCACGCCGGGACCGGCGATCATCAGCGGCACGCGGGCCGAGCCTTCGAAGAAGTTCATCTTGAACCACAGGCCGCGCTCGCCGAGCATGTCGCCGTGGTCCGAGCAGAAGAAGATCAGCGTCTCGTCCAGCATGCGCGTGCGCCCCAGCGTGTCGACGAGCTCGCCGACCTTCTCGTCGAGATAGGAGATGTTGGCGAAATAGGCCTGCCGCGAGCGGCGCACATGCTCGCCGGTGATGGCGAACCTGGCGTAGTCGCAGGAATGCAGGATGCGGGCGGAATGCGGATCCTGCTCCTCCAGCATGCCGACCTGCGGCATCAGGTGCGCGCAATCCTCGTAGAGGTCCCAGAACTTCCGCCGCGCCACGTAGGGATCGTGCGGGTGGGTGAAGGAGACGGTGAGGCACCAGGGGCGGCGGTACTGGTCGTCGTTCTCTCGGGAGAGCTGGTAGAGCTTCTGGTTCGCGAGGAAGGCGACCTCGTCGTCATATTCCATCTGGTTGGTGATCTCGGCGACGCCCGCGCCCGTCACCGAACCCATGTTGTGATACCACCAGTCGATGCGCTCGCCGGGCTTGCGGTAATCCGGCGTCCAGCCGAAATCGGCCGGGTAGATGTCCGTCGTCAGCCGCTCCTCGAAACCGTGCAGCTGGTCCGGCCCGACGAAATGCATTTTCCCCGACAGCGCCGTGTAATAGCCGGCGCGGCGCAGGTGATGCGCGAAGGTGGGTATGGAGGAGATGTATTCGGCCGCATTGTCGTAGACCTGCGTGCGGCTCGGCAACTGCCCGGCCATGAAGGAGGCGCGGGCGGGCGCGCAGAGCGGGGAGGAGGTGTAGTTGTTGCGGAACCGCGCCGAGCGCGCCGCGAGCGCCTTCATGTGCGGCGCATGCAGGAAGTCCGCCGGCCCGTCGGGGAAGAAGGTCCCGTTGAGCTGGTCGACCATGATGATGAGGATGTTAGGCTTGCTGGCGGTCACGGGCTGGTCCTTGGTGCGAATGAAACGGGCATCTGCAGTCTCTAGCGTTCCGGTGTGACAGGTAGCCGCCGGCCTCCGTCATGGCAGGCATCGCCAGCGACGGCGGCAAGCTGGGCATTGACGTAGCTCTCCGTCAGCGCGATCGAGGATTCGATGCTGACCGGCGCGGATTTCAGGCCCTGCCGCAGGTAGAGCCCGTCGATCATCGCGGCCGCGCCGTCGGCGATCTCGCTGGCGTGCCCGGCCGGGCAAAGCTGCTTCAGGCTGGCGAGCAGGTTGGAGTTCAGCCGCCGCGCATAGACGACGAGGAGCCGCCGCACCGCTTCCGAACGCTGCGCCTCCGAATAGAAGGCAAGCCATGCGGCCACCGTTTCCGGCGCGAACTGGTGCGCCTGGAAATTGACGCGGATGACGGCCGAAAGCCTGTCGCGCGGCGTCGCCGCCGCCTTCAGCGCCGCCACCGCATCGGTGCGCAGCGTGCGCAGGAGGCTGCGGATCGTCTCGATGACGAGCTGTTCCTTGGAGCCGAAATAATGGTGCGCAAGGGCAGGGGAGACGCCGGCATGGCGGGCGATCTCCGACATGGTGACGGTCAGCGAGCCATGGTCGCCCACGGCCCGCAGCGTCGCATCCACCAGCGCCTTGCGGCGCACCGGCTCCATTCCAACCTTCGGCATGTCGTTCCCCTGATTTCGGTCAAGAATATTTTTAATTGAGTGATCAATCAATAAAAATCTTGCGCATCGCGGGCTTCGCAATCAGATGTCGCAATGGCGTTTGGATCGTGCTAGCCTGCCTTTGTTTTCATTCATTTTTCGAGGTGCACCATGGTCCTCTCTCCCGGAATGAACCCTGTCTCCGAAGTGCGTGCGAAATGGGGCTGGTTCGTCGCCCTCGGCGTCATCCTGCTGGTCTTCGGCGGTATTGCCGCCGCCAATCTCTTC
Organism: Shinella sp. PSBB067; assembly: GCF_016839145.1. Classification (NCBI taxonomy): domain Bacteria; kingdom Pseudomonadati; phylum Pseudomonadota; class Alphaproteobacteria; order Hyphomicrobiales; family Rhizobiaceae; genus Shinella; species Shinella sp. PSBB067. The sequence goes on from NZ_CP069303.1 coordinate 570,620, forward strand.
ATGGCGACGGTCGCCTCGGTCTATTATGTCGGCATGCTGATGATCGTCGGCGGCGCGGTGCACCTTGCCCATGCCTTCCAGGTCAAGGCCTGGCGGGAGACGCTCTCCTGGGCGCTGAGCGCGCTGCTCTATCTCGCGGCCGGCGTGCTCGCCTTCGTCAATCCGGTGCTGACCTCGGCCGTGCTGACGCTGCTGATGGCGGCAGCCCTGCTCGTTGCCGGCGTCTTCCGTATCTTCGCGGCCTGGCGCGTGCGGCCGGAAAGCGGCTGGGGATGGCTGATGGCGGGCGGCGTGGTCACGACGCTGGCGGGTATCGTCTTCATCCTCGGCTGGCCGGTGAACAGCCTCTGGCTGCTCGGCCTCTTCCTCGCCTTCGACCTTGCCATGCAGGGCTGGGCGCTGATCGCCTTCGGCCTGGCGCTGCGCAGGTAGCCGCTCCCGTTCACAGGCCGGCGGAGCGGTTTGACAGCCGCCCCGCCAGCGCCTAGAAATTCCACCGTGGGATGGGGATGGAGCTCCCCGACAACTGCCGTTCATCGGCTGATAGCTCCTGCCAGACCGGCCAGCGATGGCCGTCGACGGCGGGAGCGTTTCTGGCGACCGCCCGAGGGCGGTTTTTTGTTGTCCGCAAACCGGAACGCGAGACCTTTGAGGCAACGGACATGAACTATCTGATCGTCTTTCTCGGCGCGGGCATCGGCGGGGCGGGCCGGCACGGCGTGAACGTGCTCGCCGCGCGGCTCGTCGGCACCGCCTTTCCCGCCGGCACGCTCGTCATCAACGTGCTCGGCTGCCTGGCGATGGGGCTGGTCGCCGGCTTCTTCGCCTTCCGCGGCCACCTGCCGCAGGAGGCGCGGCTTTTCCTGACGACGGGCATCCTCGGCGGCTTCACCACCTTCTCCGCCTTCTCGCTCGATGCGGCGCTGCTGTGGGAGCGGGGCGAAGCGGGGCTGGCGGCGCTCTATGTCGGGGCCTCCGTCATTCTCTCGCTCCTCGCCGTTGCGGCCGGGCTCGCGCTGACGCGCGCGATGCTCGCGGGAGGTGCGGTGTGAAGGGGCTTCTGACGTCCTGGCAGGTCTGGGCGCTCGGCTCGGCGGTCTTCGCGGCGCTGACCGCCATCTTCGCCAAGATCGGCATCGCCGAGGTCAATTCCGACTTCGCGACCTTCATCCGCACCGTCGTCATCCTCCTGGCCATCGCCGTGATGCTGACGCTTGCCGGCAACTGGCAGGCACCCGGCGCGGTGCCGATGCGGAGCTGGATCTTCCTCGTTCTCTCGGGGCTCGCGACGGGCGCCTCCTGGCTCTGCTATTTCCGGGCGCTGCAGATCGGCAAGGCCGCTGAGGTCGCGCCGGTCGACAAGCTGAGCGTCGTGCTCGTCGCCGTCTTCGCCGTCCTCTTCCTCGGCGAGCAGCTTTCCACCGCCCATTGGATCGCGGTGGTGATGATCGGCGGCGGGGCCTTGCTGCTGGCGCTTCCAATATGAGCAGTCTCTTTTTCAACTCCTTGTAGTTGTTGAAGTTTCACGAAAGTGTCACACTGGGGAAACGCTTTCTTCAGGGATCGCGGCGGAGACTTCGCGGCATCGTCCACGCCTCGGAGCCGCGCATGTCCGCCGCCGAATTGCTTGCCCTTCGTCGCTTCGGCGACGGCGAGATCGTCACGCTCGCCAAGCTGGTGATCGAGACGGCCTTCCAGCCGATCGTCGAGGCTTCGACCGGCGCGGTCTTCGGCCATGAATCGCTGATGCGCGGCTTCGACCGCCTCGGCTTCCGCTCGCCGCTCGACCTCATCGACCGCGCCTACGAGGCGGGCCAGCTCCTGGCGCTGGAATACATGGTCAACAGCCGCGCCATCGCCGCCTTCTCGGCGCTGCCGGATTTCCGCTCGCGCACCCTCTTCATCAACCTCGATTCCCGCCTCGTGCCCGATGGCGCGGATCTCGTCGAGCGCCTCGTCGGCCATCTCGGCCGCGCCGGCATCCCGGCCTCCTCGATCTGCTTCGAGATTTCCGAGCGCTTCGACAACGACACGCTGCCCGACTTCGCCGTCCTCGTGCGCAAGCTGCGCCTTGCCGGCTTCAAGCTCGCCATCGACGATTTCGGCGTCGGCCACAACGGCCTGAAACTGCTCTGCGATCACCCGGTCGACTATCTCAAGATCGACCGCCACTTCATTTCAGGCATGGATGCGGACGCCCGCAAGCGCCATCTGGTGCGCAATACCGTCAATGCCGCCCATGTGCTCGGCATCCGCGTGATCGCGGAAGGGGTGGAGACTGAGGCGGAGTTCATCGCCTGCCGCGAGGCGGGCTGCGATCTCGTGCAGGGCTGGTTCGTCTCGCGCCCCGTCACGGATTTTTCGGCGCTGAGCCCGGTCTATGCGCAGGTCGCGCGCGCCGGCGGCACGCGCCGCAATTCCCGCACGCTCGACAGCATCCTCATCCGCCGCGAGATCGAGCATGTCGCGGTGCTGCGCGAGAACGAGAGCCTCGAATCGGTCTTCGAATTCTTCCGCCGCGATCCGAGGCGCACCTTCTTCCCGGTGCTGAACGCCAATGACGAGCCGCGCGGCATCCTGCACGAATATCACGTCAAGGAACTGAGCTATCATCCCTTCGGCCGCGACCTCCTGAAGAACAGGCTCTACCAGAAGAGCCTGTCGCACTTCGTCACGACGGCGCCGATCGCCGATCTCGACACGCCCGCCGAACAGCTCCTCGACGTCTTCACCGGCATGGGCGGCAACGAATGCGTGATCCTGACGGAGAACCTGCGCTATGCCGGCATCCTCTCGGCCTCCTCGCTGCTGAAGATCATCAACGAGAAGCGCCTCAAGACGGCGGAGGACCAGAACCCGCTGACCGGCCTTCCCGGCAATCGCTCGATCCGCGACTACCTGCAGGACAAGGCGCTCGACGGCGACCAGCTAAGGTGCCTGTGCTATTTCGACTTCGACAACTTCAAGCCGTTCAACGATCGCTACGGCTTCCACAAGGGCGACCTTGCGCTCTCGCTCTTCGCCTCGCTGCTGCGCCGCGACTTCGTCGGGGAGGATGTCTTCGTCGGCCATGTCGGCGGCGACGATTTCTTTGCCGGCATCTGCGGCCGGCCGGTAGGCGTGGTGCGCGAAACGCTGGAGCGGCTGCTTGCCGATTTCGCCCGCGAGGTGCGCCTGCTCTATTCGCCGGAGGACCAGCTCGCCGGCGAGATCCGCGGCCACGACCGCGCCGGCCAAGCCGCCAGCTTCCCGCTGATGCGCTGCTCGGCGGCTGTGCTCGTCGTCCCCGAGGGCGAGGTGATCGGCGAGGCGGCGCAGATCAGCAGCCGGATCGCCGCGCTCAAGGCCGATGCCAAGGGCGATGCCACGGGGCTCGTCTTTTCCCCGGCGCTGGACTGAAGTTTGAGCTTTCCCCTGGAACCGATTCAAAAGACTCGCGCTTTCGGCTAGAACCGACATTGATGTTCTATGTGAAGCGCAGGAAGGAAAGCCATGTCAGTTCCATCGTCCATGTCCTATGTCGGGTTCAGCGAACATGGCGGGCCGGATAACCTGGCCGTCACCGAGGGGCGCACGCCCGAGGTCCGGCCCGGCGAGATCCTCGTGCGCGTGGAGGCGGCGGGCATCAACCGCCCGGACGTCCTCCAGCGCAAGGGCGACTATCCGCCGCCGCCCGATGCCAGCCCCATCCTCGGCCTCGAAGTCGCCGGCAAGGTCGTGGCGCTCGGCGAGGGCGTGACCGATCACAAGCTCGGCGACCGGGTCTGCGCGCTCGCCAATGGCGGCGGCTATGCGCAATATTGCGCGGTGCCGGCCACGCAGGCGCTGCCCTTCCCGAAGGGCTACGACGCGGTGAAGGCGGCGGCGCTGCCGGAGACCTTCTTCACCGTCTGGGCGAACCTCTTCATGATGGCGGACCTGAAGCCCGGCGAAAGCGTGCTGATCCATGGCGGCACCAGCGGCATCGGCACGACGGCGATCCAGCTTGCCGCCGCCCTCGGCGCGCGCGTCTTCGCCACGGCCGGCTCGGCGGAAAAATGCAAGGCCTGCCTCGACCTCGGCGCAAGCCGCGCCATCAACTACCGCGACGAGGACTTCGCCGCCGTCATCGCCGGGGAGACCGGCAAGGTCGGCGTCGACGTCATCCTCGACATGATCGGCGCGGCCTATTTCGAGCGCAACGTGAAGTCGCTTGCCCGCGACGGGCGCCTGTCGATCATCGCCTTCCTCGGCGGCGCCGTCGCCGAGCGCGTGAACCTTTCTCCCATCATGCTGAAGCGCCTGCGCGTCATGGGCTCGGCCATGCGCCCGCGCACGGCGGCGGAAAAGCGGGAGATCCGCGACGAACTTCTCCAGAAGGTCTGGCCGCTCCTGGAGGAAGGGCGTGTGGCGCCGGTCATCCACGCGGTCATGCCCTATGCCGACGCCGCCGCCGCCCACCGCATGATGGAAGAGGGCGATCACATCGGCAAGATCGTGCTGACCGTCGATTGACCGGGCGGAAGGGGCGTCGGCGCGTTCAATCGAGCGCCGCCGCCCGTTCGTGCGGCAGGCGCACGGCGAGCAGGATCGCCAGCGCTGCCGGAAGCGCCAGCAGGGCGTAGAGCCAGTGCGCCGCCGTCGATGCGCCTTCGATGCCGCCCGGCTTCACCAGTCCCGTCGAATTGACGATGATGCCCGCAAGCGCCGCCCCGAAGGCCGCGCCCAGCGCCTGCATGGTGGTGATCGCCGCCGAGGCCTTGTCCGTCTCGCCGGCCGGCGCGAGGTGAAGGACATGGGTGACGAGATGCGCCCAGCCCATGCCGATTCCGAAGCCCATGAGGAAGATGAAGACGGTGGCGGTCGCTAGCGGCAGGAGGCCGCCTTCGGGATTGTGCCGGGCGAGCGTGAAGACGAGGAGGGCGGTCGCCAGCGCCTCCATCGCCGCGCCGGCGACGATGACCCGGTTGGCGCTCCGGCCCCTCAGCCGCGCCGTGGCGAAGGCCGCCGCCGTCCAGCCGAGCGCCAGCAGCGCCACGAGGTAGCCCGAGACCAGCGGCGTCACGCCGTGCAGCACCTGCAGGAAATAGGGGATGTAGATGTCGGAGCAGACCGTCACCAGCAGCATGAGCATGATGAGGTAGACGCGGGCGAGCGGCGAGGCGAGGCGGATCGTGCCGGCCGGCAGCAGGCGCGCCTCGGCATGCCGCTCGATGGCGATGGCGGCGGTGACGCCGACGACCGCCGCGCCCGCCAGCAGGCCGCGAAGCGCCGGTTCGCTTACCGAGCTTGCGAGCGAAAGCAGGATGACGGACGTCACCAGCAGGAGGATCTGCGCGAAGGGCGTCCTCGTCGTCACCCGTTCGCCCTCGCCGGAGGGCAGCAGCCTCGGCGCGGCGAGCGCGATGAGGATGGAGAGCGGCACCAGCAGCGCGAAGGCCTCGCGCCAGGCGCTGCCGGCGGCGAAGACGCCGCCGATGGTCGGCCCGAGGAAGGTGGCGATGCCCCAGGCGGCGGCATAGAGCGTGGACGCCGTGCTCCACAGCGGCTCGGGATAGACGAAGCGGATGAAGGCATAGCCGAGCGCGACGAGGAAGCCCGCGCCCAGCCCCTGGATCGCCCGGCCGACAAGCACCGTCTCCATGGTCGGCGCGATGGCGCAGACGAGGCTGCCGATGCCGAACAGCGCCGCGCCGAAGACATAGCAGCGGTTCAGCGTCACGCCCTCCGGCCGGACGGCGACGAAGGTCGAGCCGAGCACCGAGGCCGCGACATAGATCGTCGTCGCCCAGGCGAAGAGCGGAAGGCCGCCGATGTCGCGCACGATGGAAGGCATCAGCGTCGCGGTGATGTAGGTCTCCACCGCATGCAGCATGATGCCGCCGCCGAGCATCAGCGTGCCGAACAGGTAGGCGCGGGAGAACAGGCTGGCAAGCCGCGGCGCGGCTTCCTTGGGAACGGTGATGCTGTCGGACATTATCGGCGGCCTTGCGATGCAAAAAGAGGTTGAGGAAGAGGTCGCACGGCTCAAACCGCAGTTCAAGCCGCGACTTTTCACTGAAATCGGTTCGCCAGGGCCCTCGTTACGGGGGCTATTCGCCCGCCACCTGCCGCGTCGCCAAGTTGAAGCCGTCCGAATATTGATAGCGGCGATCTCCACGACGAAGGCGGCGAGGGCCTTTTCGTCAAAGTGGCGGACGGCCGCGTTCCAGACCGCGTCCCCGGCGGACAGCCCAGGGTGGTCGAGCTCGTGGAGGTGGAAGGCGGCCGGATCGTCGAGATCGAATCGATCGCCGACCCGTCGCGGATCGCCCGCCATGGAGGTGGTGTATCCCTGATGCCGTAAGGCGGCGTCAGGCTGCCGGCTCGAACCGCAGGATTCCGGCGATCCGAGGGGCGGCGCCGGAATCCGAGGGATGGGTGACGCCGTCCATCACGTCCACGGCCGAAAAGTCGAAGGGGCTGACGCCTTCGATGCAGGCGACGTTGATGCCGAACTGGTTCGGGTTGGACCGGCGCTGGTGGTGGGTGTAGATGCCGCAGGTCTTGCAGAAATAGTGCTTCGCCGTGCCCGTATTGAACCGGTAGAGCGTCAGGTTGTCTTCGCCCTGCTCGAATTCGATATCGGCAAGCGCCGCGGAGACCGCAATCGCGCCGCGCATGCGGCAGTAGGAGCAGGTGCAGCGGCGGATGGTGTTGAACTCGTCCGTCAGCCGCACGCGGAACCGGACGGTGCCGCAGTGACAGGCCGCCGCATGCTGTCTTCTTTCGTCGCTCATGGTCGCCCTTCGCTCCTGCTCAATCCTGTTGCGGCTTACAATCGGTTGATGACACCGTCATGTCCGGCGCCGGCTAGATGCCGATCCGCCCGATCGCCGGTATCTTGATCGCCGGCCGCATGAGGTCGACGCCGGCGACGAGGCCCATGACGTGCAGTTCGAGGCCGGAGCGCATGCCGGCCGAAACGCCGAGAAGCCCGTAGAGCGTCGCATGCACGTCCCTGCCGTCGGCATCGACGGAAAAGAGCCTGCCCTCCGGCAGGTAGTCGCGCCCGACGGCATCCGGCGGCAGCACGACGCCGAGCTCCGGCACGGAGCGCAGCACATGCGCGACGAAGGTGTTGGAGTTCGGCCCCGGCCAGATGCGGTAGGCGCCGGGCTTCGAATAGGGATAGGCGGCGATCGCGCTCTCGATCTTCGGGATCAGCCGGGCCGCCTCCGCGCCGCTGACGCTGACGACCACGCGCGGCGTGTTGGAATACCAGTAGGCGTCCGGCGCATAGGCGTTCCTGCGCACCGGCGTGCCCCAGCCGACCTTGTCGTAGCGATTGTAGGTCGAGGCGTTGGCCGCCTTGGTGACGATCCAGGCGTGGCTTGCCACGGCGCCCTTCATGCCGCCCGTCGCGGCCGAGAAGATGTGGATCGTCGCCTGCGGCGTCTCCTTCGGTTTCGGCAGGATGCCGGCGGACGTCCAGTTCGCCTCGCGCCAGCTTGCGGGCCGGTCCCGGATGTACCAGTAGCCCGCCGAGGCGAGCGCCGGCATGAGGTAGATCGCGAGAAAGAGGGCGAGGACGTTCCTCAGCAATTTCATCGGGCGCTCCGAAAGCAAGTGGGCAGGGTCGCGGATTTCGGATAATACCGCAGCGGAAATCGGAAATTTGAGGGCATGATCATGGCAAACCCCGTCCTTGTCGAAGTCACGCGCGGTAATCTCGTCGAAAGCCGCCATCGCGGCATGGTCGTCGTGCTGGACGGCGATGGCAAGGTGGTGTTCTCGCAGGGCGACATCGATGCGGGCGTCTTCCCGCGCTCGGCCTGCAAGGCCATGCAGGCCCTGCCGCTCATCGAGAGCGGCGCGGCGGATGCCCATGCCTTCGGCGACCGGGAACTGGCGCTCGCCTGTTCCTCGCACAGCGGCGAGCCGGCGCATGTGCGCCTTGCCGGCATCATGCTCGCCGCCTCGGGCGTCGACGAGAGCGTGCTCGAATGCGGCTCGCACTGGTCCTTCGAGCAGCCGGTCCTCATCAGCCAGGCGCGCCTGCTCGACTATCCGACGGCGCTGCACAACAACTGCTCCGGCAAGCATGCCGGCTTCGTCTGCGCCGCCTGCCACACCGGCAAGGACCTTGAAGGCTATGTCCGCTACGAGCACCCCGTGCAGGCAGAGATTCGCGGCGTCATGGCGAACCTTACCGGCGCGGCGCTCGCGGTGGACAATTGCGGCACCGACGGCTGCTCGATCCCGACCTATGCCGTGCCGCTGAGAAGCCTTGCCCACGGCTTTGCGAAGATGGCGACCGGCGTCGGCCTCGCCCCCGTGCGCGCCAAGGCCGCGCGCCGCCTGATCGATGCCTGCATGTCCGAACCCTTCTACGTCGCCGGCACGCGCCGCGCCTGCACCCGCCTCATGGAGGCCGCGCCGGGCCGCATCTTCGCCAAGACCGGCGCCGAGGGCGTCTTCTGCGCCGCGATCCCGGAAAAGGGCATCGCCATCGCCCTCAAATGCGAGGACGGCACCACGCGCGCCGCCGAGAGCATGGTCGCCGCCACGCTCGCCCGCTTCTTCACCGACGAGCCGGCCGTCCATGCGACGCTGATGGCCATGGCCAACCGCTCCATGTCCAACTGGAACGGCATCCATGTCGGCGACATCCGCGTGACGGACGCCTTCGCCGCCTGACGGCGCCGCGAGAAAAATCGCGCGGCCATGTCGGGAAGGCCAGGGCCGGGGCGTCCTTGGGGCATGGGGAGCCGCGGCTCCGCATCAAACGAGAACCAGGAGGATTTCCATGCGCATGATCTTCGTCAACCTGCCCGTCAAGGACCTGCCGGGCACCCGGCGCTTCTTCGATGCGCTCGGCTTCACCTTCAACGAGCAGTTCAGCGACGACACCGCCGCCTGCATGGTCGTGGACGAGAATATCTTCGTCATGCACCTGACCGAGCAGAAGTTCGCGCAGTTCGTGACCGGCAAGGTTGGCGATCCCGAGCAGCAGACGCAGGTGCTGACCTGCCTTTCCGCGACGAGCCGCCAGGAGGTGGACGACTTCAAGGCCAGGGCGCTGGCCGCCGGCGGGCGCGAGTGGAAGCCGAATATCGAATTCGGCCCGATGTACGGCTGCTCCTTCCAGGACATCAGCGGCAATGTCTGGGAAGTCATGCATATGGGCCAGTCGGACGCCTGACCGGCGAGATCCGTCTGCCCGCAAGCGGGAGACGGCGGCGCGGCAGCACCGCGCCGCCGCGCCATGTGGTGGACCGGCCGCCGTCAATCGTCGTGGCTGTGCGCCTCGGCGACGAAGCTCAAGGTGGCGGTATAGCCGATCTTGTCGGCCTTCGGGTCGTTTTCCAGCGGCACGCTGTGATCGACCGAGAGCACGTTGAGCCCGTCGTTGCGGATCGCGACGACGACCTCGCCGTCCGCATCCGTCGGCGCGCTCTTCAGCGACGCCTGGTTGACATAGTCGAGCATCACGACCGCGCCGGCCAGCGGCTTGCCGGCGTGCAGCACGCGCAGCCGGATCGGATCCCCGGCCTTGCGGCCGACGGGATTGTCGAGCGGGACGATCTGCAGGTCCTGCCTCGGAAAGGCGGGCAGCGCGCCATGCACATGGATGAGCGCCAGGTTGTTCTTGATGTAATGGCCGGTCTCCTTCGCGTCGGCGACCTCGTCCTTCGGCTCGTTCACCCATTTGCCGTCGGTCTTTTCCGTCCAGTAGCCGTTGTCGAAGGTCAGCGCGATGGCCGCGGGCTCGCCGTCCGGCTTGAGGACCGCGGACTTTTCCCGCTTGTCGACATTCACCGCGACGGGCGCGCCGTCCTCGCCGACGGCGACGGCTTCGACGATGCGGGCCGGGTCGTAGGCATCGTCGCCGGCGCCATGGCCATAGACGACGCCGAGTTCGCCCCAGCGCTCCGCCACCCAGGCGCCATGCGCCCCGGCCGTCGCGGGAAGGGAAAGGGCGAGCGCGAGCGCGCCCGAAACAGCCATGATCTGCTTCAGCATCTTGGTCTCCAGAATAGTAATGTTATTACGTTACAAGCGCTTTGTGCCCGCTTGCCACCGGGCTGTCAAGCGCGGTTCGCGAGAAATGAACGGCAGATCAGCCGCGCATCCTGCGCAGCTTCGCGGGGGCCTTGAAATGCCATGCCTCGGCAAGCCGCTGCCGCAGCTCCGCGTCGTCGATCGCCGCGGCGCGCACGAGGAGCGCCGGCCATCCCCTGTAGTGATCGGTTTCGTAATAGATGTCGGGCGCCATCTCGATCAGGCGCTCCTTCTCGTCCACCGGCGCCGTCAGCACCAGCGTCGCGGCGTCCTTGACGCGCACGAAGAGCTTGCCGCCGACCTTGAGCGCCGGCGTGCCGTAGGATGTGCCGGTCTCGACGCCCGGCAGGTCCCCGCTGAGCCGTTGAAGGCGGGCGAGCAGCGGATCCTTTTCATCCGGCATGAAAAATCCTCCCCGGCCAGCATAGACCGGGGAGGGTGGATATTCGAGGCGGGATCAGGCGGTCCGGCTGCCGCAGGCGGGCTTGGCCTCGCCCGGCACCCGGAACAGGCCGAAGGGCAGGTCGCCGAGCCGGCGCGAATCCATCGTTTCGATCTCGGGATGGGCGAGCGGGTCGCGTATCCAGACCGGAGCCTCCGCGGCATCGATCTGCGCTGTCAGTGCTTCGGCGAGCCTGGAGAAAATCTTGAACATTGCCTTCTCCTTTCGGTTCGTTATCATCGATCAGGCCTGATAATCGCGCCGGAAAGCCACAGAGGCAATCGAGTAGTTCGAGATGAGAGTATAGGAAATCTATATGAGAAACCTCAGCCGCGTGCACCTGAACGGCCTGCGGGCGCTGGAGGCGGTGGGCCGGCTCGGCTCGCTGCAGGCGGCGGCCGGGGAACTGGGCGTCACCGTCGGAGCGGTCAGCCAGCAGGTCATCAAGGCGGAAGAACAGCTCGGCCGGACGATCTTCGAGCGCACCGCCCGCGGCATGCGCGAGACGGCGTTCGGCGGCCCGTTCCTCGCGCGTCTTTCGGCGGGTTTCCGCCAGCTTTCCGAGGCGGTCGCCACCACGCGGCGGCGGGACGATGCGATCCTGACCATCTCCGTCGCGCCGATCTTCGCCTCCCGCTGGCTCATCCACCGCATCGACCGCTTCAGCGCCGCCCATCCCGATATCGGCCTGCGCATCGAGGCCTCGACGAGCCTCGTCGACCTCGCGCGTTCCGATGTCGACCTCGGCATCCGCGTCGGGCCGGGCAACTGGCCGGGCGTCACGGCCGAGTTCCTGATGCCGCAGGTCATGTTCCCGGTCTGCGCCCCGGCGCTGGCGGACACGCTGCGCATGCCGGAGGACCTTGCCGACCAGCCCGCCGTCATCGACGGCAACGATGCCTTCACCTGGGAGCGCTGGCTGGCGGCGGCGGGCCTCGACGTGCCGCCGCCCAAGGCCCGGCACGTCTTTTCCGATGCCTCGCTGTGCCTCGACGCGGCGCTGTCGGGGCAGGGCGTGCTGCTTGCCTATCCGGTGCTCGCCTCCTGGGCGCTGAAGGAGGGGCGGCTCGTCGCGCCGTTCCCGATCCGGGTGGAGACCGGCATGGGCTACTATTTCGTCACGGCCCCGGGCCTGCCGGAGCCGCGCAAGGTCTCGGCCTTCAAGCGCTGGCTGCGCGCGGCCATGGCGGAAGATGCGGACGGCTATGCCGGCGCGGTCATTCCTGCTCGGCCTGCCGCGCCTCCATCATCGCCTTGAAGGCCGGCCGCGACTGGCAGGCGTCGAGCCAGGCCTTGACGTGCGGGGCGTCCTCGAAGAGCTGCGGCTGGCTCATCGCGTAGCGGAACACTTCCGCGAGGTTGAGGTCCGCCACGGTGAAGCGCCCGCCGACGACGTGGCCGCTTGCGGCAAGGTGCTGGTCGAGCCGCTGGAAGCTCTTCTTCAGCGCCTTGACGGCGCCGCGGATGACGAGGCGTCCCTGCTCGCTTCCCGCCGCGTTCGCGTCCAGCGTCAGGATGATCTTCACCGCGTGCGGCTCGACCTCCGTCGCCGCCCACATCGTCCATTGCAGCATCTCGGCCTCTTCCGTCAGCGTCTGGCCCGAAAGCGGGCCGCCGTGCTTGCGGGCGAGGTAGAGGTTGATCGCCAGCGATTCCGTCATCACGAAGCCGCCGTCGTCGATGCAGGGGATGAGGCCGGTCGGGTTCACCGCGAGGAAATCCGGCGACTGCGTGTTGAGCGGTGCATCGGCCGCAAGCGGGTCGTCCACGCGGCGGCCCTGGATGACCGGCACGGAGACGAAGGGCAGGCCGAGCTCGCCGGCAAGCCAGTAGGCGCGCGAGGCGCGGGAGCGATAGACGCCGTAGATGGTGAGCATGGATCCTCCGGGGGCAGGCCACCGTTCGCGGCTTGCGCAAGAACAAAGAGCCCCGGCATGATCGCGGCTAGAAGAAAGCGATCCTGCACGGGCATCGCCGCCACAATAGGCGGCGACCCGGCCGAGCGGTAGGGTGCGGGCTTGATCGATCCATGAATTGTGGTGATGGCGGGCCTTCTTTGCCGCATTGACCATGCGCCACGGCGGGGCTAGAGCAGTTCAAGGTGACATGTCCGCAACCGCGGACGGGAACGGGCGATGACAGGACGCATGACGAGCTGGGCCGTATGCCTGCGCATTCTCTGCGCGCTCGCCCTGCTGTCTATCGGTTTCGCCCACCAGCCGGCCTCGGCCGCCCAGCCGGGCGTGCTCCTGCTTTCCCAGTACGTGCTGCCCGACGGAACGATCGGCGACCTCTGCCTGGACGATCATGTCGACGGCAAGGTCAGGCATGACACCTCCACCAAATGCGAGGCCTGCCGCATTGGCGGCGCCATGCTGGTGCCGCAGCCGGCCGATCTTGCCGGCACCGTGCTCGCCTTCCGCACCGTCGCCGTCCGTCCGCTGGTCGGCCAGGCGCTCGATGCCAGACGCGAGCGCCCCGGCGCGCCGCCCCGCGCGCCGCCCTTCCTGTCGGCCTGATCGCAAGGCGGCTTGCCGCCCTGCGCCCGCAATCCCGCCCGACAGGGCACCCCGCATGTCCGCGAAACATATGCGCCGGCCGGTGCCGCCGCTGCCGCGCATCCTCTCCCGATACGAAAGCCAGAAAGGAACTATCCATGAAACGCATTCTCGCAACCGCCGCCGCGCTCGCGCTCTCGGCCTCCGCCCTCTTCGCCCAGGATTTCACGCTCGGCAGCCTTCAGATCCACAACCCGGCCTCGCGGGCGACGCTGCCCGGCCAGCCCGTCGGCGGCGGCTTCATGACCGTCGTCAACAAGGGCGAGGCCGACCGCCTCGTCTCCATCGCCGCGCCGGACGTTTCCGACGACGTGCAGCTTCACGAGATGGCCATGGAAAACGACGTGATGAAGATGCGCCAGCTCCCCGACGGCATCGAGATCCCGGCCGGCGCCACCGTCGAGCTCAAGCCCGGCGGCCTGCATGTCATGTTCATGAAGATCAAGCATCCGCTCGCCGAAGGCGACACGTTCAAGGCGACCCTGAACTTCGAGAAGGCCGGCAAGGTCGACGTGGACTTCACCGTGGGCGCCGCCAAGCCCGCGGCAATGAAGATGGACGACGCCGACGGCAATCACGGCCAGGGCGGCTGATGAAGCGGATGAGGGGGCCTGCGGAATGCGCCCCCTCATCCACCATGGCGCCTCCCCGTTCGGGCAGGAAGGGAAGGCGCATCGCGGGACGGGTCAGCCCGTCCTGTTCCGCTCGATCGTCAGGTGCGCGTGGCCGGCGGTGCCGTCGCGGGCAAGGTCGCCCGTGACGCGTTCGTTCCAGCGAAAGCCCGCGATCGCGGCCTGCGGCGTTTCCTCGAAGACATTGCCGGTAACGAGCGCCGTGCCGGCCTCCTCGACCACCGTCACGCCGCAGCCGACGGGGCTGCTGCGCACGAGGTTGCCGCTGACGACGAGGCCGCGCATGTAAGGCCCCCAGCCGAGCATCAGCCCCCATTTCGCCGCGTTCTCGATGGTGTTGCCGGTAACGGCCGTGTCGGCCTCCACCGCGATGCCGAAGCCGAAGCCCGCGCCCTCGTGCACATAGGGGCCGTCGAGGTGCAGGTTGCGCACCACGTTGCCGGTAATGCTGGCGAGCCGCCCGCCCTCGTTGAAATTGACGACCACGATGCCGTTCGCCGCGCCGTCGACGAGGTTGCCGTTGACGACGGCGCCCTCGAAGCCGAATTCGGAGTAGATGGCCGTCTCGCCGCTGTCGAGGCAGGTATTGCCCGACACCTGCACGTTCGAGCCGGCATTGGAGCGGATGGCCGAGAACGCGCAGCCCGAGACGTGGTTGCCCGAGATCATCACGTCGTCGGCGCGGAAGACGTTGATGCCGTTGCCGTACTGGCCGGTGCCGCCGCGCGTTGCCAGGATGCGGGCGATGCGGTTGCCCGAGACGATGGTCCCGTCGCGGCCCTTCTGCCAGCGATGGATCAGGATGCCGCCGTTGCCGCAGTCGAGGACGCGGTTGCCGGTGACGGCAAGCTCGCGGCTCTCGACCGCGTAGAGCGCATAGTCCGCCGCGCCGGAAAGCCGGTTGCGCTCGATCCGCCCGCCCGAGCGCTCCAGATAGACCGCGCTCTTCGACGAGCCCTGGACCTCGCAGTTCTCGATGGTGACGTTCGCGACGCCGCCGAGATGCACGAGGCCCTCTACCGTGTCGTCCAGCCAGCGGTTCGCGCCGTCGATGACGAGGTTGGAAAGCTCGATCCGGCCCGCGCCCTCGGCGGCGAAGAGGTGGCCGCCGCCGCCGTAGACGATGCGCGTCGCGCCGGCAACGCCGGTGAGCCGCGTATTGTCGGGCAGGGTGACGTTCGAGACGACATAGTCGCCCGGCGGCAGGAAGACGGGCGTGTTCTTCGCCGCCGCGTCCTTCAGCAGCCTGGCGAAGGCCTGGCTCTTGCGGTCGTCCGCACCGGGGCGGATGCCGTGCGCCGCCGCGTCGATGCTGCCGCGCAGGTCGACGTCGACGACCGGCAGCCGACGCGCCTGCGCCGCCGCCCCCGCGGCGATGCCCGCCGCGCCGAGACCGAGACCCGAGAGAAGTAACCGCCTGGTAACCATGAAAGCTCCTTGCGGACAGGAGAGCAGGAAACGTGCCAGACGGTTCTGTGCCGGAACGGGACAATTTCTGGTCTGCGCCTCTCGGTTGTTTTTATTTCGCGGGAATGCCGGATCGACCTCATTTCGCCGGTTTCCTTTAGGGTTGGATAACGACTTGAGGTGTAGCGTCGGGCGTTCCGGAAAGAGGCGGCGGCCGGCGGCGTCGTTCCTTGCGTTGGGGACCTCGGGGCTTCATGTCGATGAAACTGTCTCACTTTGGTAATGACGACACCGACGCGACGACGCGCCTGATGTCCGCCAGCCGGCGCCTCATCGACGAGGCCGCGCGGCTTTTCCCGCTGGCGTCGGGGCAGAACGAGCGCATGGTCTGGCTCGAGGCCATGATCGACGAGGTGCCGGACTACCTCTACTTCAAGGACAGGAACAGCCGCTTCATCGTCGCCAACCGCGCCATCGTCAACGACAACAGGCACGAAGGGCTGGACAGCCTCGTCGGCCTTTCCGATTTCGACATCCATCCCGAGCACGTCGCCCGCGGCTTCTTCAACACCGAGCAGGAGATCATCCGCACCGGCAGGGCCATGCTCGACATGGAGGAACTGGTCCGCGACTCCAGCGGCAATCTCAAATGGCTGCTCACCTCCAAGCTGCCGGTGCGCGATGCCGGCGGGGAGGTGATCGGCATCGTCGGCATCGCGCGCGACATCACCGGGCGCAAGCGCTCCGAGAGCCTGCATCTCGGCCAGGCCCATCTTCTGAAGATGATCGCGCTCGGCGCTCCGCTTGCCGAGGTCTTCTCCTCGCTCATCCTGCTCATCGAGGCCCATGTGCCCGATGTCGCCGGCTCGATCCTCCTGCTTGCGCCCGACGGCAGGCATATCGTCAACGGCGCGGCGCCCAATCTGGAGCCGGCCTACAGCAGCCTGATCGACGGCGTCGAGATCGGCCCGGCCGCCGGTTCCTGCGGCACGGCCATGTGGCGGGGCGAACCCGTCATCGTTTCGGATATCGAGACCGACCCGCTCTGGGCCGACTTCAAGGCCATCGTCGCCCCCTACGGCTACCGCGCCTGCTGGTCCTCGCCCATCCGCTCCTACCAGGGCAAGGTGCTCGGCAGTTTCGCGCTCTATTCCCGCACGCCCGGCGAGCCGTCTGCCGACTGCATGAAGCTCGTCGGCATGGCGACGCACATCGCCGGCATCGCCATCGAGCGCAAGGAGGCGGAAGACAGCATCCAGTTCATGGCCCATCACGACACGCTGACGGGCCTGCCGAACCGCAGCATGCTGGACGAGCGCATCGCCTCCGCCATCGAGGCCGCGGACGAATGCGGCGGCACCCTGACGCTCGCCTTCCTCGACCTCGACAATTTCAAGCTGGTCAACGACAGCCTCGGCCACCATGCCGGCGACGAGCTGCTGAAGATCGTCGCGGCGCGCATGAAGGACTGCGTGCGGGCGGGCGACAGCATCGTGCGGCTCGGCGGCGACGAGTTCGTGGTGCTGGTCGGCGGGGCGCGCGGCGACGAGAAGGTGGGCGAGTGCCTGCAGGCTGTGCGTCGCGCCGTCGCCGAGCCGGTGGAGATCGGCGGCCGTTCCTTCCAGGTCACCTGCAGCATGGGCGTCGCCGCCTATCCCGAGCACGGCCGCAACGCCACCGAGCTCATGGCCCGCGCCGATGCCGCGATGTACCGCGCCAAGGAGATCGGCCGCGACGCCATGCAGGTCTTCACCGCCGAGCTCGCCAACCGCGCGCACGAGAAGCTCGTGCAGCAGGAGGAGCTGCGCCGCGCGCTCGCCCGCTCCGAGCTCTTCCTGCAATACCAGCCGCAGATGGACCTTTCCAACGGCCGCATCTTCGCGGTCGAGGCGCTGATCCGCTGGCGCCATCCCGAGCGCGGCCTCGTCGCCCCCGGCGATTTCATTCCGCTCGCCGAGGAGACCGGCCTCATCGGCCCCATCGGCGACTGGACGCTGCGCGAGGCGTGCCGGCAGAACAAGGCCTGGCAGGTCTCCGGCCTGCCGCCCATCGTCGTCAGCGTCAATGTCTCGGCCCGCCAGTTCCAGGAGAAGGACTGGGTGGAGCGCGTCGCCGCCGCCCTCTCGGAAAGCGGGCTGGAGGCGCGCTACCTCGAGCTGGAGCTGACGGAAAGCATGATCATGGAGGACGTGCAGCAGGCGGTGGAGACCATGCACCGGCTGGAACGGCTCGGCGTGCACCTCGCCATCGACGATTTCGGCACGGGCTATTCGAGCCTTGCCTCGCTGAAGCGCTTTCCCGTCGGCCGGCTCAAGATCGACCGGTCCTTCGTGCGGGACCTGCCCGACGACGGCGACGACGCGGCCATCGCCCGCGCCGTCATCTCGCTCGCCCATTCCCTGCACCTGCGCGTCATCGCGGAAGGGGTGGAGACGCGCGAGCAGATCGATTTCCTGCGCGAGGCCGGCTGCGACGAGATCCAGGGCTTCTACCTCAGCCGCCCCATCGACGCCCGCGCGCTCCAGGCGATCCTCTGTATTCCCGATCTCTGATATTCCGTGCCCCGGCGGCGCGCGGCTCTTGACTTTGGTATGTTGATATCAACAGTAAGAACCATGTCGAACGATTCCCTGATTCCCTACGAGACCACGCTTTTCGTGCGCGACCATTGCCTGTGCCTGCATGCGCAGCGCGCGGCCCGGGCGCTTGCCCGCCGTTTCGACGATGCCCTGCGCCCGCTCGGCCTCACCAACGGCCAGTTCTCGCTGCTGATGGCGCTGAACCGCCCGGAGCCGCCGCCGATGGGGCCGGTCGCCGCCGTGCTCGCCATGGACCGCACCACGCTGACGGCCGCGCTCAAGCCCCTCGAACGGCGCGGCCTCGTCACCGTGGAGGCCGACCCGCGCGACCGCCGCGGCCGCCTGCTGCGCCTGACCCAGGACGGCCGCCGCCTTTTGACCGAGGCCTTCCCGGTCTGGAAGGCGACGCATGACAAGGTCGATGCCCAGCTCTCCGCGATCGACATGAAGGCGCTGCGGGACGGCATGCTGGCGATCACGTAGAGGACTTGCCGTGTGGCGTGGACCCTCGGATCGAGGCCGAGGATGACTGCGGGGAGGCGAAGGTGCCGGCGTGGCACGGCTCGCGTGCCCGCCCACTGGCAGACGGCGCGAAAACGCCTATCTTTCCCGTCATGAAGCCCGACCAGCTCCTCCGTCCGGCGCCCGCCGGCCTCTATTGCCCCGCAGGCGATTTCTACATCGATCCCGTCCGCCCCGTGGCGCGGGCGCTGATCACCCATGGCCATTCCGACCATGCCCGCGCCGGCCACGGCGCGGTGCTGGCGACACGGGAAACGCTCGACATCATGGAAATCCGCTACGGCGAGGATTTCTGCGGCACCCGGCAGGCCGCCGCCTTCGGCGAGCGCATCGACCTTGCCGGCGTCACCGTCTCCTTCCATCCGGCCGGCCATGTGCTGGGCTCGGCGCAGATCGCCGTCGAGGCGGGGGGCCTCACCATCGTCGCCTCCGGCGACTACAAGCGCGGTGCCGACCCGACCTGCGTTCCCTACGAGCCGGTGCCGTGCGACGTCTTCATCACCGAGGCGACCTTCGGCCTGCCGGTCTTCCACCATCCCGAGCCGAAGGCCGAGATGGGCAAGCTCCTGACATCGCTGAGGCAGTTCCCCGAGCGCAGCCACCTTCTCGGCGCCTATTCGCTCGGCAAGGCGCAGCGCGTCATCCGCCTGCTGCGCGATTGCGGCTACGACGCGCCGGTCTATATCCACGGCTCGCTGGCGCGCCTGTGCGACTACTATGTCAGCCGCGGCATCGATCTCGGCGACCTTCGTCCCGCGACGACCGACAAGAGCAGCCCCGCCGATTTCCGCGGCGCCGTCATCGTCGGCCCGCCCTCGGCCTTCGCCGACCGCTGGGCGCGGCGCTTCAACGAGCCGCTCGTCGCCTTCGCCTCCGGCTGGATGATGGTGCGCCAGCGCGCAAAGCAGGGCGGCGTCGAGCTGCCGCTCGTCATCTCCGACCATTGCGACTGGCCGGAACTGACCGAGACGATCCGCGAACTCGCGCCGCGGGAGGTCTGGGTGACGCATGGCCGCGAGGAGGCGCTGGTGCGCTGGTGCGAGCTTGCCGGCGTGCCGGCCCGCCCGCTGCATCTGGTGGGCTATGAGGACGAGGGGGATTGATGGTGTTTGGCAGTCGACGTCATCCATGTGGCTCACCCCCCTCTGCCCCCGCGGGAGGCTCCCGCCCATGAGAGCCTTCGCCACGCTCCTCGACCGCCTCGTCCTCACCCCCTCGCGCAACGGCAAGCTCAAGCTGCTCGCCGACTATTTCCGCGACACGCCCGATCCCGACCGCGGCTACGGCCTTGCCGCCATCGCCGGCACGCTGGACCTCAAGAGCGTCAAGCCGGCGCTCCTGCGCGAACTGGTGCTGGAGCGCATGGACGAGGTGCTGTTCCGCTACTCCTACGACTATGTCGGCGACCTCGCCGAGACCATCGCGCTCGTCTGGGACCAGGAGCGCAAGGAGCGCGTGGCCGACGATGCCCAGCCGCGGCTCGGCGCGGTCGTCGCCCGCATGAACGCGCTCGGCCGCACCGAGGTGCGCGGCGCGGTGCGCGACCTGCTCGACCGGCTCGATCCCTCCGCCCGCTTCGCCTTCCTGAAGCTGGCGACCGGCGGCCTTCGCATCGGCGTCTCGGCGCGGCTCGCCAAGCAGGCGCTCGCCGATTTCTCCGGCCTCGATGTCACCGAGATCGAGACCCTTTGGCACGGCCTCCAGCCGCCCTACGAGCCGCTCTTCGCCTGGCTGGAGGGCAGGGCCGGACGCCCGGTGCTGGCGACGCCCGCGATCTTCCATTCCGTCATGCTCGCCAATCCCGTGGGCGAGGGCGATCTCGACGCTCTCGATCCCGCCGATTTCGCCGCCGAATGGAAATGGGACGGCATCCGCGTGCAGCTCTCGTCATCCGGCACGACGCGCCGGCTCTATTCCCGCTCCGGCGACGACATTTCCGGCGCCTTCCCCGATGTGCTGGAGGCGATCAATTTCGAGGGCGTGGTGGACGGGGAACTCCTCGTCGGCGGCACGGCGCGCACCAACAGCCCGACGCGCACCTTCTCCGATCTTCAGCAGCGTCTCAACCGCAAGACCGTCAATGCGAAGATGCTGGAGGACTACCCCGCCTTCGTGCGCGCGTATGACGTGCTGTTCGAGGGCGAGAAGGATGTGCGCCCGGAGAGTTTCGCGACCCGCCGCGCCCGGCTCGGCGACCTGATCGCCGGCGCCCCGCACGACCGCTTCGACCTCTCCCCGCTCGTGCCCTTCGGCTCCTGGGCGCAGCTGGAGCAGATCCGCCGCGAGCCGCCCGATCCGGTCATCGAGGGCGTGATGATCAAGCGCCTCGACAGCACCTACCAGGCCGGCCGCATCAAGGGGCCGTGGTTCAAGTGGAAGCGCGACCCCTACAATATCGATGCCGTGATGATGTATGCCCAGCGCGGCCACGGCAAGCGCTCCAGCTACTATTCCGACTTCACCTTCGGCGTGTGGACGCAAGGCGAGGGCGGCGACGTGCTGGTGCCGGTCGGCAAGGCCTATTTCGGCTTCACCGACGCCGAGCTCGAAGTGCTCGACCGCTATGTGCGCAACAACACGACCGAGCGCTTCGGCCCGGTGCGGGCCGTCCGCGCCGAGCCCGGCTACGGCTTCGTGCTGGAGGTCGCCTTCGAGGGCATCAACCGCTCCACCCGCCACAAGTCCGGCGTCGCCATGCGCTTCCCCCGCATCGCCCGCCTGAGGCAGGAAAAGCTGCCGGCCGATGCCGACCGGCTGGAAACGCTGATGGCGATGGTGGAGGCGAAGGACGTCTAGAGCAATTCCAGCAAAAGTGCGCAGCGGTTTTGCGTCCGGAATTGCGTAGAAACAAAAGGATAGAGCGTTTTCGCGATTCGAAGAAAAGCGGAAATGCTCTAGGACTGGCCCCCGTAATGGCCGAAAGACAGCATCACCTGGACGACGACGGTGAGGGGCAGCAGCATGCCGCCCATGAAAACGCCGACCGACATGTTGTACTTGCGCCCCATATGGATCGCCAGCGCGGCCGGAGCGGCGACCACCAGCAGCAGGTGCGTGACGATGAGGTAGGTGGGCAGCGTCGTTTCGAAACCCATCTTGATCGCAAGGGCGTAGACCCAGATGATCGCAACGAGCAGAAGCCAGATCACGCCGGCGAGCAGCGGCCCGTATTTGCGGTAGACGCGAAGCGCTTCCGGAAAAGTCGCCATCAGCCCAAGGATCGTCATCGCCCATACGATTATCTGCATCTCAGAGCTCCAGCGCCGAAAGATCGGGCCCGAGCGGCACGATGCGGTTCGGGTTCAGCGACTTGATGGAATAGTAGCCGTGCTTGATGTGGTCGATATTGACCGTGTCGCGCACGCCGGGAAGATCGAGCACGCGCTTGGTATAGGCCGAAAGCGCCGCATGGTCGGCAAGGCGCTGGCGGTTGCACTTGAAGAGGCCGTAATAGGCCGCGTCGAAGCGGATGAGCGTGACGAAGAGGCGGATGTCGGCCTCGGTGAAGGCGCTTCCGGTCAGGAACGGCCGCCCGTCGGCAAAGCGTGCTTCCAATTCGTCCAGCATGGCGAAGACGCCCTGGTAGGCCTCCTCATAGGCGACCTGCGTCGTGGCGAAGCCGGCGCGGTAGACGCCGTTGTTGAGCGCGGGATAGATGCGCTCGTTGAGGGCGTCGATCTCGGCGCGCAGGGCCTGCGGGTAGAGGTCGACGCTCTCGTCCGCCAGCGCGCCGAAGCCGGTGTTCAGCATCCGCACGATATCGGCGGACTCGTTGTTGACGATGGTCTTCCGCTCCTTGTCCCAGAGGACCGGAACGGTGGCGCGGCCGGTGAAGGTCGGCTCGGCGCGGGAATAGAGTTCGTGGAGATAGGTCGCGCCGTTGAGCGCGTCGCGGTCGGAGCCCGGAAAATCGCCGAAGCGCCAGCCCTGGTCGGAGAGCGCCGGCTCCACGACGGAAACGGAAATCACCTCTTCGAGCTTCTTCAGCTTGCGGGCGATCAGCGTGCGCGAGGCCCAGGGGCAGATGAGCGCGACATAAAGGTGGTAGCGGCCGCGTTCGGCGGCAAAGCCGCCGTCGCCCGTGGGGCCGGCGCTGCCGTCCGGCGTTACCCAGTTGCGGAAGCTCGATACCTGCCGCACGAAGCCGCCCCTGGCGTCCGTCGCCTGAACCGGCTGCCAGTCTTCCGTCCATTTGCCGTTGACGAGCATCGCGTCACCTCGCTTCGGTTGTGTCTGGCTGGCCTACCGCCCGCGCGCGAAAACCGCAATTGCCCCGCGGATTGACACAGCGTTCACAAAGGCCGGCTTGTGGCGGATGGCCGCCTTCCGTTCGCAGGAACAGGTTGCGCTGCACGCAGGGCACGCCCCTCATCCGGCCTGCCGGTCACCTTACTCCCCGCAAGGGGGGCGAAGGGGATATGCCGCACCGGCTTCCCCAGCCCTCGATGTTGCGTCAGGTACGTCCCCTCGGCAGGGCGATCGCATATGGAATTCGACGTCGCTGCCCTTTCCTTCTCCCCTCGGGGAAAAGGGGGTGGGGCAGCGGTGAGGGCACCCTCCGGACGCGCTTGCCCGCAACGCCGTTACCGCTCAGGCCATCAGCCGGTCGATCAGCGCCGAGGCGGCATCCGCGATGACCGTGCCCGGCGGGAAGATCGCGTCGGCGCCGGCCTTTTCCAGGTCGGCGAAGTCCTGCGGCGGGATCACGCCGCCGACGGCGATCAGCATGTCGCGCGCGCCGCGCTTGACGAGGGCGGCCTTCAGCTCGGGCACCAGCGTCAGGTGCCCGGCGGCCAGCGAGGAGGCGCCGACGATATGCGCACCCTCGCGGATGGCAAGCTCCGCCACCTCTTCCGGGGTCTGGAACATGGCCCCGACGATGACGTTGAAGCCGAGGTCGGCAAAGGCGGTGGCGATGACCTTCTGGCCGCGGTCGTGCCCGTCCTGCCCCATCTTGGCGACGAGGATTGTGGGCTTCTCGCGCCGCGCCTTCCGGAAGCCGGCGACCTTGTCGACCGCCGTATTGAAGGCCCGGTCGTTGGCGCCCATCTCCTTGCGGTAGACGCCTGATATCGTGCGGATTTCCGCGACATGCCGGCCGAAGGCCTTTTCGAGCGCGAAGGCGATCTCGCCCACCGTGGCCCGCGCCCGCGCCGCCTTCACCGCGAATTCCAGCAGGTTGCCGTCGCCGCTTTTCGCGACCTCCGTCAGCCGGTCGAGCGCGCTTTCGGCCGCCGCCGTGTCGCGCGTGCCCTTGAGCTGCTGGAGCTTGGCGAGCTGGCGGGCGCGCACCTCGGAATTGTCGACCTTCAGCACGTCCACCTCGATGTCGCGCTCGGGCCGCGAGAAGTTGACGCCGACGACGGTCTGCTGGCCCGAGTCGATGCGCGCCTGCGTGCGGGCGGCGGCCTCCTCGATGCGCAGCTTGGGAATGCCCTTCTCGATGGCTTTGGCCATGCCGCCGAGCGCCTCCACCTCCTCGATATGGGAGAGCGCGCGGGCGGCAAGGTCGTGCGTCAGCCGCTCGACATAGGCCGAGCCCCCCCAGGGATCGATGATGCGTGTCGTGCCGCTCTCCTTCTGCAGGAGGATCTGCGTGTTGCGGGCGATGCGGGCGGAATGGTCGGTCGGCAGCGCCAGCGCCTCGTCGAAGGAGTTGGTGTGCAGCGACTGGGTATGCCCCTGCGTCGCCGCCATCGCCTCCACCATGGTGCGCATGATGTTGTTCATCGGGTCCTGCGCCGTCAACGACCAGCCGGAGGTCTGGCAATGGGTGCGCAGCGCCAGCGACCGGGCGTCCTTCGGCGCAAAGTTCTTCTTCATCAGCGCGGCCCAGATGAGGCGCGCGGCGCGCATCTTGGCGACCTCCATGAAGAAGTTCATGCCGATCGCCCAGAAGAAGGAAAGGCGCGGCGCGAAGGTGTCGATGTCGAGCCCGGCCGCGACCCCGGCCCGGGCATATTCGATGCCGTCGGCGATCGTATAGGCAAGCTCCAGGTCCGCCGTCGCCCCGGCCTCCTGCATGTGGTAGCCGGAGATCGAGATGGAGTTGAACTTCGGCATGCGCCGGCTGGTATAGCTGAAGATGTCGGAGATGATCCGCATCGAGGGCTGCGGCGGGTAGATATAGGTGTTGCGGACCATGAACTCCTTGAGGATGTCGTTCTGGATGGTCCCGGACAGCTTGTCCTCGGAAACGCCCTGTTCCTCCGCCGCGACGATGAAGAGCGCCATGATCGGCAGCACCGCGCCGTTCATGGTCATGGAAACGCTCATCTGGTCGAGCGGGATGCCGTCGAAGAGCTGGCGCATGTCGAGGATCGAATCGATCGCGACGCCCGCCATGCCGACATCGCCGGCAACGCGCGGATGGTCGCTGTCATAGCCGCGGTGGGTGGCAAGGTCGAAGGCGACGGACAGGCCCTTCTGCCCGGCCGCCAGGTTGCGGCGGTAGAAGGCGTTGGATTCCTCCGCCGTCGAGAAGCCGGCATATTGCCGGATCGTCCAGGGCTGCTGGACATACATGGTCGGGTAGGGGCCGCGCAGATAGGGCGCCGCGCCCGGCCAGGTGTCCAGATAGGAAAGGCCGGAAAGGTCCGCCTCGCCATAGGCGCCGGCGACGGCGATGTCCTCCGGCGTCAGCCACCCGGCCTCGCCGGTTGCCGCGGCGGGCGCCGGCGTTCTCGACCAGGCGATGGAGGCGAAATCGGGAATCCGGCTCATGCGGCGGCTCCTTTGATGCGGCGTTGCGCTGCGGTTTCATCCCCCTCTGCGGGCGTCTCCTTCACGAGTGGGGAGATCGGATGGAGCGCCGTCTTGCCCGTCGCCAGCCTTGCCGATCGAGCGGGGACCGTGCCTCTTGCCGGTCTCGCTCCCTGGAGGCAGGGCGATTGCATATGGAATTCGGCGGGTGCCACCTGCCCCTTTACCCCCGCGGGGAGAAGGTCGCGGCAGCGGGATGAAGGGGAGCCGCAGGCAAAATTCGTCCTGCTTGCCCCCTCATAAGGCCCTTCGGGCCACCTTCTCCCCGGCGGGGAGAAGGAAAAAGCGGCAGCGACCCGCCCTGTACGGTTGCCCTGTCCCTGTAGGGGGGAAGCCCGGCGGGGCAGAGGGGGATAGGCCGTGCCCATCACGCCGCCTCCACGCAATCGGCCAGCAGCACCGGCCGCAGCCCTGCCGGCGCGGTCTCATCGAGGGGGCCGAGCACCGTCACCGGCCGCTCGTCCTTCAGGGGAAACAGCGTCGTGCCGACGATGGGCCGCGCCTTGCGCGCCGCCCGCGCCGCCTCGACCATGGCCCGGACCGCGCCCGAGGCGATGGCGGCCGAAAGCCCGCCCTTCCTCTCGATATCCGTGAAGATCTCCCACGCCTTTTCCGCCAGCCCTTCCGTCAGCGCCTCGATGCCGCCCGCGCCGGCGGCGGGGTCGGCGACATGGGCAAGGTTGCTTTCGGTGATCAGCACCACCTGCGTGTTGCGGGCGATGCGGCGGGCAAAGGGATCGGGCACGCCGAGCGCCAGCGTGTGCGCAAGCACGGTGATCTCGTCCGCCCCGCCGGTGCCGGCGGAAAAGACGGCGATGGTGCTGCGCAGGATGTTGGTTTCCGGGTCGCGCCGCGTCAGCATGCGCCAGCTCGTCTCGGCGTGGAGATGCGCGGGCTTCGGCTCGGAAATGCCGCAGGCCGCCTGCATGCGGGCATGGATCAGCCGCGCCGCGCGCATCTTCGTCGTGGTGAGGAACTGGTCCTGGTCGGCGGCAAGCGACAGCGAAGTCGCCGCGAAGATGTCTTCCGGCGCGACGCCCGCAGCATCGAGCAGGCGCAGGCTTTCCGCCAGCGCCGCCGCGACGATGGCAAGCTCCAGCGCCTCGCTGGCCCCCGCATTGTGCGCGAGCCGCCCGTCGGCATTCAGCACGGAACCGGAAAAGCCGAAGCCGATCAGTTCCCTGGCAAGGCCGGCGAGCGCGCCGCTTTCATCGCCGCCACCGGCAAGCGCCGTGGTGAAGGGATCGAGCCCGAAATGCACCGGCGCCGCCTGCGCGCCGGCCTCGGCGAGCGCGCGGGCAAGCGTCGTCGCGAGCGCCCGGTCGGCAAAGCCGGCCTCGAGGCGCAGCGAGAAGGGGGCTGCGGCGCGCGCGGCGGCGGTCTTGCGGAAGGCGGTCTCGCTGCCGGCCGCAATGCCCGTGCCGTGCGCGGCGGCGCTGCCGCGGAAGACGAGGGAGATACCCGTCGCGCCGTTTTCGAGGTCGTCGGCCATCTGCACGCGGGCGCGCACGGGGTCGGCATCGTCGCGGCGCTGGTTGACGGTCCAGGCATCGCCGGCATGCGGCGTGGCGGCATGGCTGTGGGCGAGGGGAACCGCGCCGTCGTGGCGGCTGTAGATCGGCCGGATGGCAAGGCCGTCGTCGCTGTGCGAGACGAGGCTCGCCTCGAAGTCCGCGCCCTTCAGCGCCTTTTCCGCAAGCCTGCGCCAGCCCGCCTCGTCAAGCGGCGCAAAGCCCGCGTCTTTCAATATGCTCGCGTCCATGCCGTCGCGCTCTCCGTTTTCCGGCATTTCTATCCATCCCGGATACCGCGTAAAGCGCCACTTTGGTAGAGTGACGTTCGGGTGACATCCGGCGAGGATTGTGGCGCGCAAGCCTGACGCCAGCCGCAATTGCCACAATTATGGCAGGGTCGTGGACCTAATTTGCCTTTCGTTAGTTAGTGATTCAGCCTCCTCGTCCATCCTGCCTTCCCGACAATCGGATACCGACGCTTTCATGACAGACACCGCGCTTTCCCGCCGCCGCTTCCTCCAGTTCTCCGGCCTCGCCCTGGCAAGCGGCCTTGCCGGCTGCACCTCGTCCATGAACACGGACCGTTTCCGCGAGGAGACGCGGCCCTATTTCCGCAATCCCGCGCTGGAAGGCCGGCCGGAATATATCGACAACCGCCAGCCGATCGGCCTTTACGGCCAGACGCCGCCCTCGGGCCTGCTGCCCGAATCCTCGCGCTATGCGGCGATCTACGGCCCGGTCTATGACGGCGGTTACCAGGTGCCGGCCGTGCCTTACCAGCAGATCGATGCGCGCTTCTACCGCCAGGAGGTGGAGAGCCCTTTCGCTGAAAAGCCCGGCACGATCATCGTCGATACGGGCAACCGCTTCCTCTACCTCATCCTGCCGTCCGGCCGCGCCATGCGCTACGGCGTCGGCATCGGCAGGCAGGGCTTTGCCTGGTCGGGCCGCGGCGTCATCCAGTGGAAGCAGGCCTGGCCGAAATGGACGCCGCCGGACGAGATGGTCAAGCGCCAGCCGGAACTCGTCAAATATTCCGGCGCCAACGGCGGCATGCCCGGCGGCCTCAACAACCCGCTCGGCGCCCGCGCGCTCTACATCTTCCAGAACGGCCAGGACACGCTCTACCGCCTGCACGGCTCGCCGGAATGGAAATCGATCGGCAAGGCCGTGTCCTCCGGCTGCGTGCGCATGCTGAACCAGGATGTGATCGACCTCTACGACCGCGTGAAGGGCAAGGCGCCGATCCTGGTGATCTGAGGGGCGCTTGCTTCTCCGTCGCTCTCGCTCTCGGCCTCAAGCGGCCCGCTCTGTCGCCAGACAACGTCTCCTCCGTCATCTTCGGCCTTGAGCCGGATGACGTCGGCGGGTGGGTGAGGGCGCAGCACGGCAGCCGATGACCCTCCGGGGGGCCGTTCAGCGGTCTGCAAGGCGCTGAGGCAATCTCTGCGGCTTACGCTGCCGGCGAAATCAGATACGCCCCATCGACCTGCGGCAGGTCGCCGGAAGCAATGGCCTTGCCGCCCTCCATCCGCACCTTGCCTTCGGCAACGAGCCGCAGCGCCAGCGGGTAGCTGCGGTGCTCCACGGTGAGCACCCGCGCGGCGAGCGTGTCGGCGGTATCGGCCGGCAGGACCGGCACGGCCGCCTGCACGATCACCGGGCCTTCATCCATGCCCTCGGTCACGAAATGCACCGTGCAGCCCGCAAGGCGCATGCCGGCTTCGATGGCGCGCTGGTGCGTGTGGAGGCCGGGGAAGAGCGGGAGCAGGGAAGGGTGGATGTTGAGGATGCGGCCTTCATGGCGCTTGATGAAGGTGCCGGAGAGCAGGCGCATGTAGCCGGCGAGGCAGATGATGTCGGGCGAGAGCGCGTCGAGCGCATTGAGGATCGCCGCCTCGTGGGCTTCCTTGCCGGCGAAGTCCCGGCGCAGGAAGGTGCGGGTCGCGATGCCCAGCGCCTCGGCCTTGGCGAGGCCGCCGGCCTCGGCCTTGTCGGAGAAGACCGCGACGATCTCGGCCGGGAAATCCGGGGCCTCGGCCGCCTTCGCCAGCGCCAGCATGTTGGAGCCGCCGCCGGAAATGAAGGCGACGACGCGCTTGCGGGGCGACGTCATAGGGCGAGCGTGCCGTTGTAAATCGTGCCGGCCGCGCCCTCTTGACGGGCGACCATGCGGCCGAGGCGGAAGACGGTTTCACCTTCGGCGGCAAGCGCGGCGGAGACCGCATCGGCCTTGTCGGCGGGAACGACGGCGATCATGCCGACGCCGCAGTTGAAGGTGCGCAGCATTTCCTTCGCTTCCACGCCGCCCGTCCTGGCGAGCCAGGAGAAGACGGCCGGGGCCTTGACCGCGTCGAGGTCGATCTCGGCGGCAAGATGCTTGGGCAGCACGCGCGGGATGTTTTCCGGGAAGCCGCCGCCGGTGATATGCGCCAGCGCCTTGATCGCCCCCGTCTCGCGGATCGCTTTCAGCAGCGGCTTCACATAGATCTTCGTCGGCGTCAGCAGGGCCTCGCCGAGGCTCTTTTCGTCGTCGAACGGGGCGGGCGCATCCCAGGCAAGGCCGGAGAGCGTCACGATCTTGCGCACCAGCGAATAGCCGTTGGAGTGGACGCCCGAGGAGGCAAGGCCGAGGATGACGTCGCCTTCGGCGATGTCGCCCGCCGGCAGCAGTTGTCCGCGCTCGGCCGCGCCCACGGCAAAGCCCGCAAGGTCGTAATCGCCATGCGAATACATGCCGGGCATTTCGGCGGTCTCGCCGCCGATCAGCGCGCAGCCGGCCTGCCGGCAGCCCTCGGCTATGCCCTCGACGATGGCCGCGCCCTGTTCGGGATCGAGCTTGCCGGTGGCGAAATAGTCGAGGAAGAAGAGGGGTTCGGCGCCCTGCACCACCAGGTCGTTGACGCACATGGCGACGAGGTCGATGCCGACCGTGTCGTGGCGGTCCGCGTCGATGGCGATCTTCAGCTTGGTGCCGACGCCGTCGTTGGCGGCCACGAGCACCGGATCCTTGAAGCCGGCGGCCCTGAGGTCGAACAGGCCGCCGAAGCCGCCGATCTCGCCGTCCGCGCCGGGGCGGCGCGTGGAGCGCACCGCCGGCTTGATCTTCTCGACCATCAGGTTGCCCGCGTCGATGTCGACGCCCGCATCGCTGTAGGTCAGACCGTTCTTTTCCGACTGGCTCATGCTCTCGTCTCCGGCTCGCGCGCTGTTCGCGCCCGATTGGCATGATGGGGGCACAAGTGCAAGAAGAATGCCGGGAAAGCCGGGATTTTTTCACCGATTTGCCGCAAGGTCCTGCCGCAGAAGTGCCCCTCACCCCAGCCCTCTCCCCGCCGGCGGGGAGAGGGGACGCACCCTGCGCAACGGGGAAATCGGGGAAAACGATGCGGCATATCCCTTCTTCCCGCAGCCGGGAGAAGGCGGCGGCGGCCGGATCAGGGGCTGTCGCCTCGAAAACGGGCATCAGGGCTTTTCCCCGCCGAGCCTTGACCTTTCTCGGCCGCGCATCCTATCTCGTCTGCAAACGGCGGCAGAACACGGGAAAGAGCACGATGGCAGCCCATATCAGCGGCGCGGGACTGAAGCGGCAGGTGGTCTTCTGGCTCATCGCGCTCGCCTTCTTCGTCCTCTTCCTGCTCGTCTTCTCCGACATCCTGCTGCCCTTCATCGCCGGCATGGCGCTCGCCTATTTCCTCGACCCGGTGGCCGACCGGCTGGAGCGCATCGGCCTTTCCCGCATGATGGCGACGGTGGTGATCCTGATCGCCTTCGTCGTGCTCTTCGCGCTGTCGCTGATGATCGTCATCCCGCTGCTCGCCACCCAGGCGGCCGATTTCCTGGAAAAGCTGCCGGGCTATGTCAGCCAGCTCCAGGGGCTGGTGGCGAGCTTCAATCCCGATCTCCTGCCCAAATGGATCAGCAGCCAGATGGGCACGATCAAGCAGAGCTTCTCCTCCATCCTCGCCGAGGGCGCGGGCTTCCTCGGCACGGTCTTCAAGCAGCTCTGGAATTCCGGCATGGCGCTGGTCAACATCGTCTCGCTGCTCGTCATCACGCCGGTCGTCGCCTTCTACCTGCTGCTCGACTGGGACCGCATGATCGCCAAGGTGGATAGCTGGGTGCCGCGCGACCATGTCGACAACGTGCGCCAGATCGCCAGCGAGATGGATGCGGCGATCGCCGGCTTCGTGCGCGG
This sequence comes from Shinella sp. PSBB067, assembly GCF_016839145.1. Lineage (NCBI taxonomy): Bacteria > Pseudomonadati > Pseudomonadota > Alphaproteobacteria > Hyphomicrobiales > Rhizobiaceae > Shinella > Shinella sp. PSBB067. The sequence goes on from NZ_CP069303.1 coordinate 601,257, forward strand.
GCAGGGCTCCATCTGCATCATTCTCGGCCTGTATTACGGCGTGGGCCTGTCCTTCGCCGGCCTCAATTTCGGCCTGCTGATCGGCCTTTTCGCCGGCCTCATCAGCTTCATCCCCTATGTCGGCTCGCTGGTCGGGCTGGTGCTGGCCATCGGCGTCGCCGTCGTGCAGTTCTGGCCGGATTACTGGATGGTCGTGCTCGTCGCCGCCATCTTCTTCTCCGGCCAGTTCATCGAGGGCAACATCCTCCAGCCGAAGCTCGTCGGCTCGCGCGTCGGGCTGCATCCCGTCTGGCTGATGTTCGCGCTGGTCGCCTTCGGCGCGCTGTTCGGCTTCGTCGGCCTGATGATCGCCGTGCCGGCGGCCGCCGCCGTGGGCGTGCTTGTCCGCTTCGGCCTCAGGCGTTACCTTGACAGCGACCTTTATTATGGGGCGAGCAAGCCCGTTCTCCTCGAAGAGAGCACGCCGGAAGAGCAGCGGTGGCAGTAAGAGTACCCGAGAACCCCATGACGTCGCGCAAGACCGCCGAACAGTTGCCGCTGGCCTTTGGGCACGACCCCGCGACGGGTCGCGACGACCTGCTCGTCGCCGGCCCGGTGGACGCGGCCGTGGCGATGATCGATGCCTGGCCGCACTGGCCGGCCCCGGTGGTCGTCATCGCCGGGCCGGTCGGCTCGGGCAAGTCGCACCTTGCCGCCATCTGGCGCGCGAAGGCCGGCGCGGCGCTGATCGAGGCGAAGGCGGGGCAGGGCGCGGAGGAAGCGGCCGGGCGCGGCCCCGTCCTCATCGAGGATGCCGACCGCAACGGCTTCGACGACCGCACGCTGTTCCACATCATCAACAATGTGCGCCAGCACGGCCATACGCTGCTCATCACCAGCCGCCTCTGGCCGATGTCCTGGCCGGTCGACCTGCCGGACCTGCGCTCCCGCCTCAAGGCGGCGACCGTGGTGGAGATCGGCGAGCCGGACGACGAACTGCTCTCGCAGGTCATCGTCAAGCTCTTCGCCGACCGCCAGCTCTTCGTCGACGACAGGCTGGTCGCCTATATCGTCGCCCGCATGGAACGCTCGCTGGAAGCGGCGCAGACGCTGGTCGAGCGCCTCGACCGCCTCGCGCTCGCCCGCGGCAGCCGCATCACGCGCTCGCTGGCGCAGGAGGTGCTGGGGGAAATGGTGGGCAGCGGGGATTTCGGGGAGTAGGTCCGGATGAGGGGCAAAGCTCCGCACACGATTGTCCCCCGAATTCCACCGCCCCCGATTGACTGTCACAGTTCTGTCGTCAAACTGCGCTAAGCGCTTCGCGGAAAAGCAGAAATCGAGCGCGGCCGATCTTGCGGCGAACTGGGCGGACCTTCCATGGATACAGCGACTTCCGATCTTTCTCAGGAAAACCCCGCCGAGGGCGCGGCGCCCGAAGGCGCGCGTGTCGACGTCGAGACCCTGATGGCGAGCCCCGAGCGCTTCATCAACCGCGAATTCTCCTGGCTCCAGTTCAACCGCCGCGTCCTGGAGGAAACGCTGAACACCGCACATCCGCTGCTGGAGCGCGTGCGGTTCCTGTCGATCTCGGCGGCCAATCTCGACGAATTCTTCATGGTGCGCGTCGCCGGCCTCGAAGGCCAGGTGCGCCAGGGCGTGGGCATCCGCAGCCCCGACGGCAAGACCTCGGCCGAGCAGCTCGACGACATCCTCAAGGAGATCGACAATCTCCAGATGGAGCAGCAGGCCTCGCTGGCCGTGCTCCAGCAGTATCTCGCCAAGGAAGACATCCTCATCGTCCGCCCGACGGCGCTTTCCAGCGACGACAAGGTCTGGCTGCAGCAGGAATTCACCCAGTCGATCTTCCCGGTGCTGACGCCGCTCTCCATCGACCCGGCGCACCCGTTCCCCTTCATTCCCAACCTCGGCTTCTCCATCGGCCTCCAGCTCGAAAGCACGACCGGCAAGGAGCCGATGACGGCGCTCTTGCGCCTGCCCGTCGCGCTCGACCGCTTCATCCGCCTGCCGGACGCCAGGGGCGCGATCCGCTACATCACGCTGGAGGATGCCGTCGGCCTCTTCATCGGGCGGCTCTTCCCCGGCTATATCGTGCGCGGGTCCGGCACCTTCCGCATCATCAGGGACAGCGACATCGAAGTGGAGGAAGAGGCCGAGGATCTCGTTCGCTTCTTCGAGACGGCGCTCAAGCGCCGCCGCCGCGGCTCGGTGATCCGCATCGAGACCGATTCGGAAATGCCCGAATCGCTGCGCCGCTTCGTGGTCGGCGAACTCGGCGTGCCGGACAACCGCGTCGCCGTCCTGCCGGGCCTGCTCGCCCTCAACACGCTGTCGGAGATCGCCAGGGCGCCGCGCGACGACCTGAGGTTCGAGCCCTACAATGCCCGATTTCCCGAACGTGTCCGAGAACACGCCGGAGACTGCCTCGCCGCCATCCGCGAAAAGGACATGGTCGTCCACCACCCCTACGAAAGCTTCGACGTGGTGGTCCAGTTCCTTCTCCAGGCTGCGCGCGATCCTGACGTCCTGGCGATAAAGCAGACGCTCTACCGCACCTCCAACGACAGCCCCATCGTGCGCGCGCTGATCGACGCCGCCGAGGCCGGCAAGTCGGTGACGGCGCTGGTGGAACTCAAGGCTCGCTTCGACGAGGAGGCGAACATCCGCTGGGCGCGCGATCTGGAGCGTGCCGGCGTGCAGGTCGTCTTCGGCTTCATCGAGCTGAAGACCCATGCCAAGATGTCGATGGTCGTGCGCCGCGAGGAGGGCAGGCTGCGCACCTACTGCCACCTCGGAACGGGCAACTACCACCCGGTCACGGCGAAGATCTATACGGACCTCTCCTTCTTCACCTGCAACCCGACCATCGCCAGCGACATGGCGAACATCTTCAACTTCATTACCGGCTACGGCGAGCCGGAGGCCGGCATGAAGCTCGCCTTCTCGCCCTATACGCTGCGCCCGCGCATCCTGCGTCACATCGACGAGGAGATCGCGCATGCGAAGAACGGCGCGCCTGCGGCGATCTGGATGAAGATGAACTCGCTGGTCGATCCCGAGATCATCGACGCGCTCTACCGCGCGAGCCAGGCGGGCGTGGAGATCGACCTCGTCGTGCGCGGCATCTGCTGCCTGCGCCCGCAGGTGCCGGGGCTTTCCGACAACATCCGCGTCAAGTCCATCGTCGGCCGGTTCCTCGAGCATTCCCGCATCTTCTGCTTCGGCAACGGCCACGGGCTTCCCTCGGATAAGGCGCTGGTCTATATAAGCTCGGCGGACATGATGCCGCGCAACCTGGACCGGCGGGTCGAGACACTCGTGCCTCTGATCAACCGGACGGTGCATGAGCAGGTTCTCTCGCAGATCATGCTGGGCAATCTCATCGATAACCAGCAGAGCTACGAGATTCTGTCGGACGGGACGTCCCGGCGCATGGAAGTGCAGCCCGGCGCCGAACCGTTCAACGCTCAGCACTACTTCATGACCAACCCCAGCCTGTCCGGCCGGGGCGAGGCCCTGAAGTCCTCGGCACCGAAGGCGATCGCGGGCTGGCAAGGCCGCCGGAAGAAGTAACTGGATATGCATGGTCGAATCTGAAGCCCAGGGGCGTCTGCCTGGAATAGCCCCGGTGTCGGTCGTGGATATCGGCTCCAACTCGATTCGCCTCGTGATCTACGAGGGCATGAGCCGTTCCCCGGCCATCCTCTTCAACGAGAAGGTCATGTGCGGCCTCGGCAAGGGCCTTGCCAGGACCGGCCGCATGGACCAGGCGAGCGTCGACCGGGCGCTTGCGGCCCTCCACCGGTTCAGCGCGCTGTCGCGGCAGGCCCGCGCCTCCACCATGTTCGCGCTGGCGACCGCCGCCGCGCGCGAGGCGGAGAACGGCCCCGACTTCATCCACCGGGCCGAGATGATCCTCGGCCAGAAGGTCCGCGTGCTGACCGGCGAGGAGGAGGCATACTTCTCCGCGCTCGGCATCGTCAGCGGCTTCCATGATACCGACGGCATCGTCGGCGACCTCGGCGGCGGCTCGCTGGAGCTGATCGACGTTGCCGGCGGCATGATCGGCAAGGGCGTTACCCTGCCGCTCGGCGGCATCCGCCTGTCGGAAGCGGCCGGCGGCTCGCCCGCGCAGGCCCGCATCGTCGCGCGCAAGTACCTGCGCACCGCCAATCTCCTCAAGAACGGCGCCGGCCGCGCC